>CABSBF010000049.1 GCA_902475855.1 uncultured Eubacteriales bacterium | reverse complement strand
AGTTCGTCACCATCGGCGAGCGCATCCACTGCATCAGCCCGGTCATCCGCGAGGCTATGGCCACCTTCAATCCCGACCCCATTCTGGAGCGCGCCGCACAGCAGATCAAGGCCGGCGCGACCTATCTGGATGTCAACATCGGACCTGCGGAATCCAACGGCCCGGAGCTGATGACCTGGGCGGTCAAGCTCCTGCAGGAGAACTTCAACAACGTGCCTCTGGCCCTCGATACCGCCAACAAGAAGGCCATCGAAGCCGGTATCCGCGTCTACAACCGCACGAACGGCAAGCCTATCGTCAACTCTGCCGACGCCGGTTCCCGTATTTCCAACATTGATCTGGCGGCGGCCAACGACGCCATCGTCATCGCCCTGTGCTCTGCCGATGGCATCGCCAAGGACAACGACGAGCGTATGCACCACTGCCATACCATGCTCGATCGCGGCATGGCGCTGGGCATGGAGGCCGAGGATCTGTGGTTTGACCCGCTGTTCCTTGTCGTCAAGGGCATGCAGGATAAGCAGATGGATGTTCTGAACGCCATCAAGCTGTTTGCCGACGAGGGCCTGAAGTCCACCGGCGGTCTGTCCAATAACTCTAACGGCGCGCCCAAGACGCTGCGTCCGATCATGGACTCCGCGCTGGTTGCCATGGCGATGATGCAGGGTCTGACCTCCGCCATCGTCAACCCGAACGACCTGCGACTGATGGAAACCATCAAGTCCTGCGACATCTTCAAGAACAACGAGCTGTACTCCGACAGCTATCTGGAGATCTGAGCAAACCCCACCCAGCCCCGCAAAACGGGGCTGGGTGAAGCCGTTTTTCCACTGCAAAGAATGAACAATGGAATAATCCGGCGCACCCTATGGGACAAACCGGTTTATAATGATTAAAATGCGATTTTTTCAGGAGGAAGCAATATGAGCGTATTAACCGATCTCATCTATGGCGGTTCGAATGCCGTCGCCGGCCTGACCGAAGGCGCGGTCAATGACGCAATTGCCAAATACGGCGCAGACAAAACACTCGCGTTCCCGGATACCGCGTATTTCTTCCCGACGATCTATGCCGCCACGGGCGTCAAGGTCACTAAACTGGGCGATCTTCCCGCCTGTGTGGGCGTTCTGAAGAGTCTGATCACCAATCAGGAGGATCTGGGGCAGGCACTCAATGCCGGACTTGCCACCGCCGTCGGCGCGGAAATCCTGGAGGGACTGAAATATGTCGAGGGCGGCGATCCCTATGCCAATGATTCCGGCATCGGATTCGTCCCCGACCCTGTCATCCGTTCTCTGGGCGTGCCGCTGGTCACAGGCGATATCCCCGGCGTAGCGGTCGTGCTGGGCAAGGCCGAGAAGGCCGAGGACGTTGTCAAGGTCGTCAAGGATTATCAGTCCAAGGGCATCATGTCCTTCCTGGTAGGCGACGTGATCGAGCAGTGCGCCGAGGGCGGCGTAAAGATGGGCCTGGAGCTCCGCGTTGTCCCGCTGGGCCACGATGTGACGAGCGTCATCCACGTCGTTACCGTTGCCATCCGTGCGGCGCTGATCTTCGGCAATGTGCAGCCCGGCGATCTGGCGGGTCTTCTGAAGTACACCAAGGAGCGTGTTCCCGCGTTCGTCAATACCTTCGGCGCCATCGACAACGTGGTCGTTTCCGCAGGCGCGGGTGCAATTGCACTGGGCTTCCCGGTCGTTGTGGACATCGACCTGGGCGAGAATCAGGTTCCCGGCGCACTGGAGTCCGTCTGCGATCATGACCTGACGGTCAAGCGCTCTCTGGAGCTGCGCAACATCAAGATTAAATCCAAGGAGCTGCCCATCCCGGTGGCCTTTGCCGCTGCGTTTGAGGGCGAGATCATCCGCAAGCCGGATATGCACAATGAGTTCTGGTCCGGCAAGAACGCCACGGCCGAGCTGGTTTCCGTGTCTGATAACGTCGAGGACCATAAGATCACCATCATTGGCAAGGATCTGGACGGCGGCGAGAAGAACCTTGCGCTTGTGACCTATGTTCAGGTTTCCGGCGCGAAGATGCAGCCGGACTTTGAGTCCGTCATCGAGCGCAAGATCCATGCGTGGTTCAACTATATGGAAGGCGTCATGCACACCGGCCAGCGCAATCAGGTTCGCGTGCGCGTTTCCAACGATGCGTTTGAAAAGGGGCTGCGCCTGCATCATTTCGGCGAGGTTCTGTACCATATGATTATGGACGAGTTCGACGCCGTTGTCGATAAGTGCCAGGTCACCTTCATCACCGATGAGGCTGAGGCCGAGAAGTTCCGCGACGAGGTTGCCATGCCGCGCTATAACGCGAGAGACGACCGCCTGTCCTCCATGACCGACGAATCCGTTGACCGCTATTATACCTGCATCCTCTGCCAGTCTTTCGCGCCTGCGCACTGCTGCGTTGTCACGCCGGAACGTCTGGGCCTGTGCGGCGCGGTGTCGTGGCTGGATGCCAAGGCAACCAATGAGCTCAACCCACAGGGCCCCTGCCAGCCGATTTTCAAGGAAGGCTGCCTCGATGAACGCACCGGCCGCTATGAGTCCGTCAACAAGATGGTCAAGGAAGCCACTCACGGCGCGGTCGAGAGCGTCACGCTGTACTCTATCCTGGAAGACCCGATGACCTCCTGCGGCTGCTTCGAATGTATCTGCGGTATCGAGCCGGTTTCCAACGGCTTCATCGTTGTAAACCGTGAGTACAAGGGCATGACGCCGGTCGGTATGTCCTTCGGCGAGCTGGCCTCCTGCACCGGCGGCGGCGTACAGACGCCG
This sequence comes from uncultured Eubacteriales bacterium, assembly GCA_902475855.1. Lineage (GTDB taxonomy): Bacteria > Bacillota > Clostridia > Oscillospirales > Oscillospiraceae > JAZOXB01. The sequence goes on along the minus strand of CABSBF010000049.1, from coordinate 10,321 downwards.
GGCTATATGGGCCACGGCCGCCACTTCATCTCCTCGAAAAAATTCATTGCTGCCGAGGGCGGCATCGAGCGTATCGTCTGGATGCCGAAGGAACTGAAGGACGACGTTGCGGAACGCCTGAACAAGACAGCCAAGGAATTGTACGGCATCGATAACTTTACCGACATGGTCGCAGACGAGACTGTCTGCGAGGACTGCGATGCACTGATGGAATTCCTGACCGAGAAGAACCACCCGGTTCTCGGCCTGGAACCGCTCATGTAAACCGAAGCCCTAAGCGAGAATCAGGCGGGAGGGCGCAAGTCCTCCCGCCTTTTTAAAAGGAGAGAAAACCATGCGGATCGATTTTTCAAAACTCATCGAAACGGAACAGAAGAATTTCAAGGGCGGCGAGGGAAGTTACATTCGCCGCTTCTCCGGAGACGAAGCCTGCACGGTCATGCACGGCTGTCTGCGGCCCGGCTCCTCCATTGGGGAGCATACCCACGAGGATTCCTGCGAGGTCATCTATGTTCTTTCCGGTACAGCCAGCATCGTCTGCGACGGTGCGCATGAAACCGTAGAGGCCGGGCAGACACATTACTGTCCGAAGGGCAGTACCCATACTATGAAAAATAACGGCGATTGCGACCTTGTGGTCTTTGCGGTCGTACCGAAGCAATAAAGAAAGTAGAGAATTTCCATGTTTGAACTGACCTTTACCTTTGAAAACGGGGATACGCCGGTGCAGATCAGCGTTTCCCCGGAGGAAACACTGTTGGACGCAGCAAGAAAGGCCAATGTTGCCATCGACGCGCCCTGCTCCGGAAACGGCTCCTGCGGCAAATGCCGTGTGAAGCTGATCTCCGGTGAAGTGGAGGGCTTGCAGACCTCTCATATTTCCGACGAGGAATATGCCGACGGCTGGCGTCTGTCCTGCTGCACCTATGCCCGTTCGGATGTGACGGTGCAGGTACCGGACATCGCCTCCGCCTATCGCAGCCGCATGAAGACCGCCGACCTCTCCACCGGCGAGGAGATTGCCATTTTTGAGGAGCTGCTCAAGGGTGTACAGGAAGCCGGCATCCGTCTGGACAACAAGTTCTGCACAGTCGATCTGGAGCTTTCCGAGCCGACCCTGGAGGATACCATGCCGGACAACGAGCGCCTGACGCGGGCGCTGGAGGAGAAAACCGGCTGCACGAAGATTGAACTTCCTTTCTATCCCATGAGCCGCCTGCCCAAGGTGCTGCGCGACGCGGCGTGGAAGGTGCGTGTCCTTGGTGAAAAAGAGGAGGACGCGTTCACCGTCTATGACGTAACCGGGCAGGATGACAACGCTCCGATGGGCGGACTTGCCATCGACATCGGTACAACCACCGTTTCCGCGGTGCTGTTTGATCTGAAAACCGGCCGGCTTCTGTCCAAGGCATCCGGCGGCAACGGTCAGATCCGCTATGGCGCGGATGTCATCAACCGCATCATCGAGCAGGGAAAACCCGGCGGCCGCAAAAAATTGCAGGACGCAATCATCAAGGAAACGCTGGTCCCACTGATTGCGGAGATGTGCAAGGATGCCAAGCTCTCTGCGCGGCGCATCCTGCGGGTGTGCGTGGCCTCCAACACTACGATGAACCATCTTCTTGTGGGCGTGGATGCGGATCCCGTCCGCATGGAGCCGTATATTCCGGCCTTTTTTTCCTGGAACGGCCTCAAGGCGGGCGACCTCGGCCTGCCCGCGCATCCCAACGCGTCCATCCTGCTCGCACCGAACATTGGCTCCTATGTCGGCGGTGACATCACTGCCGGTACCTTCGCAGGTATGATCTGGAACAAGGACGAGCTGTCGCTCTTCATCGACCTCGGCACGAACGGCGAGATCGTATTCGGCAATCGCGACTTTTTGATGTCCTGCGCCTGTTCGGCAGGCCCGGCCTTTGAAGGCGGCGATATCTCCTGCGGCATGCGCGCAACGGATGGCGCGATTGAATCCTGCGTGATTGACAGGGATACCATGCAGCCGACTTTCGGGATCATCGGCGAAGCAGGGCAGAAACCCGTCGGCCTCTGCGGCAGCGGCATCATCGACACGATTGCTGAGCTGTTCCACACCGGCATCATCAATTCCAAGGGACTGTTTGTCCGGGAGGGAACACGTGTGGCACGCGACCACCACGGCACCGGCCGCTATATTCTCGCCTTCCCGGAGGAGTCCGCTACCGGCCGCGAGGTCGCACTGAACGAGGTGGACATTCTCAATTTCATCCGCGCCAAGGGTGCCATCTACTCCGCCATTGACACCCTGCTTTCCGCAATGGATATGGATCAGAGCGTGATCGAGGGCGTGTATGTCGCCGGCGGTATCGGCAGCGGCATCAATATGAAAAATGCCGTGCGCATTGGCATGTTCCCCAATGTGCCGCTGGAACTGTTCCACTATATCGGCAACTCCTCGCAGGCAGGAGCCTATGCTATGGCACTGTCCGACGAGGCTGCGGAGAAGGTGGAGGAGGTCGCGAAGAACATGACCTACATGGAACTGTCTACCCATCCGGGTTATATGGACGCCTTCGTGGCAGCCTGCTTCCTGCCGCATACCGACGCTTCCCGTTTTGCGGAACTGGAGGACTGAGATGCAGGTTGAAAACCACAAGGAAGAAGTGCCTTTTGAGCATTACAGGGAGAAGTTTGCTGCGCTGAACCCTGAAGAGGCCGCCGAACGGCTGGGCGTCCGCTTTGCAAACGGTGAATTTACCGTTCGGCTGCTGGGCGTGACCTACCGGCTCGCCCACCCGGATTTTGCCGTCCGCGCGGACACCGACGGCATTGCGCTGCACAGCCTGCCCGCGCAGACCTTCCTGTTGCGGTATCTTCTGGAGGGGAAGCGGACGCCTGCTTCGCAGGACTTCAAAACCTTCCGCGAAATGCCTTGGGGAGAGTTGTACATTCAGCCCTTCACCGGGCGGGTTCTGATGCGTGCGGCATTTACCTTCGGCACGCGCACTGCCAAATTCCGCGCGGCTGCGGAAGCGCTGGGCGGCCTGCCGCTGCACCACGGCGACGCCGCATACGAATTCGATTTTTTGGATAACTACCGCCTGCGTTTGATCGTCTGGGAAGGGGACGAGGAGTTTCCGCCCAATGCACAGCTGCTCTATACTGCGAATTTTGCCGACGGCTTTGCCGCGGAGGATCGTGTCGTGGCGGGCGACCTGCTGATCACATCGCTGAAGTCGGCAATGTAAGGAGAAAGAATGAGTTTTCAATACAAAAATCTGAAGGAAAAACTGGAGCACGTTGAAGTGACGGACTCCGAAATCAATCGCCAGATCGAGCGCCTGCGCCAGCAGACGCCGGAGGTAACAGTCATCACCGACCGCCCTTCCACGTTGGGCGATGAACTGGTGCTGGACTATGCCGGCACCTGTGACGGCGTGGCATTTGAGGGCGGCACGGCGAAGAGCCAGACTCTGACACTTGGCAGCGGGATGTTCATCCCCGGCTTCGAAGAGCAGCTTCTGGGGAAAAACGCAGGCGATCATGTAACCGTTCTCGTGACCTTCCCGGAAAACTATCCGCACGAGGCTCTGGCGGGGAAAGATGCCAAATTTGAGTGTGACGTACATGAAATCCGCTCCAAAAAACCCTATGCGCTGGATGATACCTTTGCGCGGGAGTTCGGTCACTGCGAGTCGCTGGAGGCGATGCGTGCGGCGATCGCGGAGAGCCTGCGGCAGTATTATGCCGACCGTGCGGAGATGGAGCTTCAGGACCGTTTGATCCGGCAGGCCGCAGCAACGCTGGAACATACGCCCACGCAGGACGAGCTGGATGCCGCGCTGGAGGAGGAACTGGACACGCTGCGCGCGCAGCTTTCGCAGAAGGGGCTGACGCTTGCGGACTATTGCAGCTTTATGGGAAGCTCGGAGGAGCAGCTCCGGCAGGAACTGCTGCCGGAGGCGGAGCAGCGGGTACATATCCGTGCGGCGATCGACAGAATCGCGAAACTGGAGGATATCCGCGCCGATGCACAGGACATCGCGGATGCCTGCGAGAGCCTCTGCCGCCGCAATCATATCACTATGGAGCAGCTTGACAATCTCTATGATACCGAGTTTGCAAAGGCGCTGGAGCGCAGCGTCGTAGGTGCGAAGGTCCTGCAATTTGTGCGCGAAAATGCCCGGGTGGAAAACGCTTGAGAAGACGCAAAAAAGCATAGGATTTTTCGCAGATTTTTCCCGGATTATATTGACTTCCATCGGTACGGATGCTATAATGCAGACGTACCGATACTTTTGTATCGAATGGTGCTGAGTGCGCGGACGAAGGAAGCGCAGCACCAAAGATTTTTTTTCCGGGGGTAGTGAAAGATCCCGGAAAACAAGGAGGAAATCTCTATGGCAATCGAATTTACTGATGGCAAGTACGTGGACGAAAACGGCCGCGTGACGCTCGATCCTACCGTCTACAAGGACTGGCAGATCGCAGAAGAAGCGGAAAAGGCACTCCCCCCGGTTGAGTATTTCCGGGAAAAGCTGGGCCTGCTGCCGGAGGAAATCATCCCCTACGGCAAGACCCCGAAGCTGGACTTCCTCAAGATCATGAACCGCCTGAAGGATAAGCCCGACGGCAAGTTCATCGAAGTCACGGCAATCACCCCGACTCCCCTGGGCGAAGGCAAGTCCACCACCTCTCTCGGCCTGATCGAAGGCCTCGGCAGACTCGGCAAAAATGTCGGCGGCTGTCTGCGTCAGCCCTCCGGCGGCCCGACCATGAACGTCAAGGGAACCGCGGCAGGCGGCGGCAACGCTCTGCTGATGCCCATGACCGAGTTCTCCCTCGGCCTGACCGGCGACATCAACGATATTATGAACGCGCACAACCTTGCGATGGTCGCACTTAATGCCCGTATGCAGCACGAGCGCAACTATAACGACGAGCAGCTCGCAAAGCGCGGCCTCAAGCGTCTTGACATCGACCCCAAGCGCGTTGAGATGGGTTGGGTTCTCGACTTCTGTGCGCAGGGCCTGCGCAACATCATCATTGGCATCGGCGGCACGAAGGACGGCTACCTGATGGAGTCCAAGTTCGGCATCGCTGTCGGCTCCGAGCTGATGGCAATCCTCGCCGTTGCCCGTGACCTGAAGGATCTGCGTGAGCGTATCGGCAAGATCGTTGTTGCATACTCCCGCAGCGGCAAGCCCGTCACCACCGAGGATCTTGAGGTTGCCGGTGCAATGACCGCCTGGATGCGCAACACCATCAACCCGACCATGTGCTACTCCGTCGAGCATCAGCCTGTGCTTATCCACGCCGGCCCGTTTGCCAATATCGCCATCGGCCAGTCCTCCGTCATCGGCGACCGCCTGGCCCTCAAGCTCTTCGATTACCATGTTACCGAGTCCGGCTTCGCAGCCGACATCGGCTTTGAGAAGTTCTGGAACGTCAAGTGCCGTCTGTCCGGCTTGACCCCGAATGTTTCCGTCCTGGTTGCGACGATCCGCGCACTGAAGATGCACGGCGGCGGCCCGGCGGTCGTTGCGGGACGTCCTCTGCCCGTCGAGTACACCGAGGAAAACCTCGAATTGCTGGAAAAGGGCTGCGAGAACCTGTTCCACCATGTCAACACCATCAAGAAGTCCGGCATCGTTCCGGTCGTCTGCATCAACCAGTTCTACACCGATACCGAAGCCGAAATCGCGCTCATCCGTAAGCTCTGCAAGGAGAAGGGTGTTCGCTGCGCACTGTCCAACCACTGGCGTTACGGCGGCGAGGGCGCACTGGAGCTGGCACAGACCGTCATCGAGGCCTGCGAAGAGAAGAACGAGATCAAGTTCCTGTATCCGCTTGAGATGCCGCTGCGTCAGCGCGTTGAGCTGATCGCGAAGGAAGTCTACGGCGCCGACGGCGTTGACTGGGCTCCTCTGGCTCTTGAAAAGGCAAAGCGCTTTGAGACCGATCCGAAGTATGCCGACTACTGCACCATGATGGTTAAGACCCACCTGTCCCTGAGCCACGAGCCCTCCTGGAAGGGCGTGCCGACGGGCTGGCGTCTGCCCATCCGTGACATCCTTGAATACGGCGGCGCGAAGTTCCTCTGCCCGATGGCCGGCACCATCTCCATGATGCCCGGTACCAGCTCTGATCCGGCTTACCGCCGCATCGATGTCGATCTGGAAACGGGTAAGGTTTCCGGCCTGTTCTAAGGGAAACTCCAAACCATCAAAAACTCCGGCGGCTTCCCGCCGGAGTTTTTCAAGATAGAAAGGACGTTTTATGGCGAAAGACAAACGTTTTGTGCGCATCTTTACGGAAGGCACCCTGAGCAGCAATGAGATCTGGGTGGATACCGTAACGGGTGTCAACTATTTCTATCACAGCGCCGGATACGGCGCGGGGCTGACCGTCCTGCTCGACCGTGACGGCAAGCCTGTCGTTTCGGCTCTGCCGATTGACAAAGAGGACATCAAATAAGCATAAGGAGAAATACCTATGGATATGACAACAAAATCCTGCCGCGAGTTCGTCGCGGTTCTGGCCTCCAACGAGCCGGCGCCCGGCGGCGGCGGCGCAGCCGCACTGGTTGGTGCGATCGGAACGGCCCTGGGCAACATGGTCGGCAGTCTGACCGTCGGCAAGAAGAAGTACGCCGACGTTGAAGCGGAGATCGTTGCTCTGATGAAAAAGTGCGATGCGCTTCAGGCGGAGCTTTTGGATCAGGTTCCCGCGGACGCGGAGGGCTTTGTCCCGCTGGCCAAGGCCTATGGCATTCCCAAGGACGACCCCAACCGCGCGGCCGTTCTGGAGGAAGCGACTCTGATCGCCTGTAAGGTTCCGGTACACATTATGGAACTGTGCTGTGAGGCATTGGACGCTATTGCCGTTTTTGCTGCGAAGGGCAGCCGTCTGGCTGTTTCTGATGCGGGCTGCGGCGCTGTCATTGTGAAGTCCGCAATGCAGGCGGCCTCCCTGAACGTTTTCATCAACACCAAAACGCTGCAAAACCGCGAGGCGGCGGAAGAACTCAACGCCAAATGCCTCGGAATGCTGGATAAATACGGCAAGCTGGCCGACGAGATTTTTGAAACCGTCAAGGCCGGATTCTTCAAATAAAAGGAGAGACAACCATGGCAAAACAGTTACTTGCAAAAGAAGTTACGGCCGCAATGGTCGAAAAGCTGCAGGCACGTGTCGCAGCATTGAAGGAAAAGGGTGTCAGCCCCAAACTGGGCATCGTCCGCTGCGGCGAGAACCCCTCCGACCTGTCTTATGAGCGCGGCGCGACCAAGCGCGCGGAAGAGGTCGGCGTTGAAGTCGTCAAGTATGTGCTGCCGGAGGACGTTACCAAGGAAGCACTGCTGGCCCGGATCGACGAAATCAACGCGGACGATTCCGTTCACGGTGTTCTGATGTTCCGTCCGCTGCCCAAACATCTCAAGGCCGACCAGGATGAGATCTGCAACCGACTGAAGGCTGAGAAGGACATCGACTGCATGACAGATCTGTCCAACGCCGGAGTGTTCACCGGAAAGAAGCTGGGCTTCGCGCCCTGCACGCCGCAGGCCTGCATGGAGATTCTGGACTATTACGGCATCGACTGCAAGGGCAAGAACGCCGTTGTGATCGGCCGCAGTCTGGTCGTCGGCAAGCCTGCCGCCATGATGCTCATGGCGAAGAACGCGACGGTCACCGTCTGCCATACCAAGACCGTCAACACTGCGGAGATTGCCCGCAATGCGGACATCATTGTTTCTGCGGCAGGCGTTCTCAAGTCCCTGACCAAGGATTTTGTCCGTCCCGGGCAGGTGGTTATCGACGTTTCCATGAACTGGGATCCGGAAAAGGTTACCTCTAAGGGTGTGGGCGGTATGGCCGGCGACGCCGTGTTCAGCGAAGTCGAGCCCATCGTTGATGCAATCACCCCGGTGCCCGGCGGTGTGGGCGGCGTGACGAACGTCGTTCTCATCAGTCACGTGGTCGAGGCTGCCGAACGCACCCTGAACGCCTGAGCGCGGAAAGGGGAGCGTGTACATGAAAACACGTTTTCAGACGCCGGAACGGGCAATTCGCCTGCTTTTTTGGGCATTTACGCTGATCTGCCTGATCGCGGCGGTGCTGATGCCGGACCGTGCGGAGATGCTCCGCGGCCTTGTGCGCATCTGCATGCAGTCCGGCCAGACGGTCAAGAGCTATTTTGATGTTTCCTACGGCGGCTTTGCGGGAACCTTCCTCAATGTGGCCATCGTCTGCGCCGTCTGCGCCGCGCTGTACAGTCTGCCCGGCTCCAAGCCGGACGGTGTGTCCGTGCTGGCCTTTTTCCTGACGGCGGGCTTCTGCTTCTGGGGTACGACTGCGCTGAACATCTGGTTCCCCTTTGCGGCTGTATTGCTGTACTGTCTTGTCAAGCGGACGAAGCCCGGTAAGAAAGGGAATCTCTTCCTGTTTTCCACCGGCCTTACCCCGCTCATTACGGAACTGCTCTTCCGCTGGCCGGGAGAGCAGTGGCACGGCTTCACGGTTTTAGGCTGCGCGATGGCCTTTGCCGCCTCGCTGGTCATTGCCTTTCTGCTGGCACCGGGACTGGAACACAGCCCGAAGATGCACAAAAGCTATGACCTCTACTCCGCCGCCGTACCGATGGGCTTCATTGCCTTCCTGCTGCGTGCGGTGCTGTTTAAGGTGCTGGGCGGCACGCTGCCGTACAACGTGGGCGTCGGACTGGAGGACAGCTTCTGGACGATCTCCAACGTTTTCTGCTTCGTGGTATTCGGCCTTGCCATCGTGCTGGGGCTGCTGCTTGGCGGCAGCTTTAAGGGCTATTGGAAGCTGATGAAGGATTCCGGCTACGGCGTGGACTACGGCGCAAAATACGGCGCGGGCACGGCGATCCTGAATCTTGGTATCTACGGCCTGTTCATTATGCTGTATTACAACCTCATCGGCGCGAACTGGAATGCTGCGACGCTCGGCTGCGTATTCTGTATGGTGTGCTGCTGCTTCAAGGGCAGCCATCCGCGGAATGTCTGGCCGATCATGCTTGGTTATGTCGCTGCAAGCTTTGCGGCAAAGGGACTGTGTGCGCTGCTCGGAACGGAATTTGCATTCGCCATCAACGCACAGGCAATCGTCATCGGCCTCTGCTTTGCAAACGGTCTTTCTCCCATTGCGGGCAGATACGGCTGGCTGGCGGGCTTTGTGGCCGCGATGGGGCACTTTGCACTGGTCACCAGCGTTCCGCTGCTGCACGGAGCCTTCCTGCTGTACAACGGCGGATTCACAGCCGCAATTGTCTGCTTCCTCTTTGTGCCGCTGCTGGAAGAGTTCTTCCGCACCAAGGAGGAGCGCCGCACCTGTAAAAGCGGAAAGGAGCAGGGCTGATGAAACGCATCCTCGCGCTGACGCTCCTGCTGGCTCTGCTGATCGCCTGCCTTCCTGCCTGTGCCAACACGCAGAAGGAGCCGAGCGGAGGTCAGGAAACCGAAAATACGGAAACGAAGCCGACAGAGCCCTCCGACTCCTCTGCGCCCTCCATCGAGGACTTTGAGCCGGATCCGGATCCTGTGCCGACAGAGCCGCCGGTGAAAAGAGAGGAACTGATCACCAACGCAGTCGCGGAGGAATTAAATACGGATGGCGGTTATTTCAGTTTTTACGTGCCGCAGATCAACCTGAATACCCCGGATGCCCAGAAAGTCAATCGGGAGATCATGGACGACTTCGGCGCAACGGCGGATGAGGCGATCCGTCAGCAAAAGGAAGAGGCGGATTCCGCCTGCTATGAGATCAACTGGGATATCTGCTGGTACGAGAATACTTTTGCCCTGATCGTGTGGAAGTTCTTTGCGCCGGACTCCCGGTATTATATGGTCTACAATTTTGACTATGCAACGGGCAGTCAGCTCTCCTTTGAGGACATCATCGGCGCAGCCGGCTTTACGGAGGCGAGCTTCCGTGCATCCTTGCGCGAGGCAGCCGAAGCAAAGTTCTATGAACTCTGGCCGGAGGATAAGAAGGCTGAGGCGCCGGACGCCTATGCGCAGATGCTGGATTGGACCGTCAGCGACGAGGTGATTCAGAGCTGCCGGCAGGTATTCCGCGCCGACGCGGGCGACCTGATGGTGATCCAGAGCATAGGCTCACTTGCGGGCAGTACGAGCTGCATAGAGATTTTTCCCATTGCGATGGGGTGAAAACCAAGACATAGGAAAACAGGAGCGGGCTGTGCTTCACAGCTCGCTCCTGAATTTTCATACAGCGGTGCGGCAGGAATGCCGCGTTTTTTTCATGTGCGTGCGGTATGAAAGGATAGAATTGCATAATTATTTGGAATTTTATTATTTTT
>CABSBF010000048.1 GCA_902475855.1 uncultured Eubacteriales bacterium | reverse complement strand
TGGAGGTGCGGGAGGCCGTGCTCATCGCCCAGCGCCACCCCGACACGGTGAAGGCACTGCTGGCAGAGTTGAACAGCCAGAAGGACAAGAAAGGCCGCCCCTACCACTTCTCGTTGACCACCTGGGACGAGGAGGGCATCGTCCTCCCGCCCGACGCGGCATAAATCATAGGACCCAATCAAGGAGCCGGAGAAAATCCGGCTCCCTATCTGCCTGTCGTCACCGCAGGCTGCTGCCAAGAAAGGGAAAAACTAGGAGAAATTTTCTCTCCGAAACATTTTTTTAGGGGAATTAGGGCAAAATGACTGACGCGAATCTCCTGTTAAAGTCTTAGGAAACTCCGTTTCGCTAAGAATAAAAGTAGAGACCACTAAAATCAAAATGGAATTGCATTACAGTTGTTGTGTGGTATAATTGTAGCGTGGATAACTGGATAGAACCGCGTTGACGCGCGGCCCCTCCCACAAGACTGCGTGAGAGGTGCTATCCTATCCAGAAACAAGTGAAACGGAAAAAGCCAGCTTTCGAAAGAAAGCTGGCTTTTTACATAGCGACCGTATCACGCCAGACCAGAGAGGAAGTGATGGAAATTTATTTCAAGCTAGATACTGTCTTGCCGCCGTTCGTTCCCTTGCCGCGCTACATGGTGGCTGGTGACTACACCCTCAACGCCAAAATGCTTTATGCGCTGCTGTACAACCGAACCATGCTTTCCCAGAAAAACGGCTGGGTGTCCGAGGAAGGATATGTGTATATCATCTACACAATCAAGCAGATGGCGAACGACCTTGGCCGGAGTGAGCGGACGGTCAAGACCGCCCTGCGGGAGCTGGAAAATGCCGGGCTGATCACCCGCGTCCGACAGGGGTGGAATCAGGCAAACCGTATCTTTCTGCAAATCCCGGACAGGGTGCAGGTTTCTTCCCGTCCAGAGGGCAATATCTGCCCAATGGATGTGCAGGATTCTTCCCCTTGCATGGGGCAAAAATTGCCTACAAGTAATACTGATACAGAATATAAAGAACATAGTAAGACTGAAAAAGTAGAGAGTACGCGCCGCCGGTTTGGAGAGTTTCAAAATGTTTTCCTGTCAGACGAGGAATGTTCCCAGCTGGAAACGGCTTATCCCGGCAAAGCTGCCGAATACATTGAGCGGCTGTCCCGGTATATGGCTTCCAATGACAGGCACTATGCCAATCACTATGCCACCATCAAGAAGTGGTTGGACGAGGACAGCAAGGGCATGAGCGCGAAAAACTACACGTACGACGATGACGAGGGAGAATGCCTATGAATCCAAATTTTACGAAAATGGTTGATACCGTTGAAGCGGCTAATGCTGCACCTGACGATTACATCAATCCTGCCGAACGCCGAGAACGGGAAGAAGCGGAGCGCTGGGAATACGAGCAAATGTCCTACAGGGCGATGCTCCGCAGAGAAGCGTTCAATGATGTACCCGCCGCCGCGCTCTGGCGGTTTGAGTCAGCCACAGTTATGACGCCTCAGCTTGCAAAGGCGAGGGGATATGTGCAGAACTGGGACGAGTTCAAAAAAGCTGGGATCGGACTGATCATGTTTGGGGATGTCGGCACAGGAAAATCCTATGCCGCTGGCTGCATTGCCAACGCTCTGATCGACCGCCTGGAGTCTGTCCTCTATGTGAGGATGTCCGACGTGGTCAACCGTATGCAGGGTAATTTCGGTGCTGACCGCGACCATTACATGAAATCACTTATGTGCCCCGACCTCCTCATCCTGGACGATTTGGGGGCAGAGCGCAACACCAGCTTCAGCAAGGAGTGTGTATTCGATGTGGTTGACAAGCGGCTGCTGACAGGCAAGCCCATGATCATCACCACGAATATCCCGATTTCCATCATGCGGAAAGCCACCGACCTGGATGACCGCCGTATTTATGACCGCATCTTAGCAGGCTGTACTCCTTTCAGGTTTAATGGAGACAACTTCCGCAAAAGCATCGCTACCGACAATTGGGAAAAGGCAAATCAACTGCTTGACTGATGCCCCCAGAAAAGAAGCCTTTATATGGAGAATTGCATCGGCACCGGTCCGATTCATCTGAAAACGACGTTGACCACTAAAGAGGCGTAAGTCATAGAACCCAACCATGGAGCCGGATATCTCCGGCTCCATGGTTTCATGCCCCGCCTGCATCAAGGGCGGGGTGCGGAGCAGTCGGTGCTGCCATCGGCGAGCAGGTAGTTGTCAACCGTCACGTCGCAGCGCCAATGGCTCAGGTGGAAAACGGATACCGCCATAACAGCCAGTCGGTCGTACACAGCGGGGAGACCGTTTTTCTCTGCTTTGATTCGGTTTTTGCCGCGTACTTTGTATTCGCCGCAAACGCGACGCTCATCCCACTCCCAATTATATTTTTTCTTCGAGTTTGGAGGCGGCGTACCGCGATATATCTTCCAACGCAACTCGATCTCCTTGGTCAGTTGTGCGCGATAGTTCGGGTCGGATCGCAGCTTGTCGCTGTAGTACCGGTAAGCCCGCTTGGCAACGGTGGCGCGGATGGCATGCAGGTCGATTTTATTTTCCATCTCCCGCTTTGTGAACACAAAGAGGTCTTCGGTGCCTGCGGAAAAATAGGCTTTCACAAATTCCACATCATCCGGCAGGATCCGTTGGAGCTGATACTTTCCTCCCTTGCCCTTCCTGACCTCTACACAGGGATACCCGGACTCGTCCTCAACAAAGTTCCCGCACCGCAGGGCCTGATACTCATGGCGGCGGATGCCGACACACATGGCAAAATCAAACAGGCGCGGGGAAGCTTCCCGTCCGGCGTCGGCACGCTGATCAACAGGCTTTTCCCCTCTGCTGCGCACAGCGTCATAGCAGTGACGCTCCGGCTTATGGATCTGCTCCATGGGAATACCCCACACATAGCAGCAAGCTGCGATGTACGTGTGGATCGTAGCCGGACGGCGCCCTTTCTCACACAGATCATCCGCGTAATCCTGGATGTGGTCTTTGAACTCCTCAAATCTTCGGCAACCATATTTCTTTTTGGCCCAATTCCCATACCTGATGGCGTGGGTCTTGTATTGTTCGATCGTGTTTTTGCTGGGGCCCGGTGCGCCTTTTTTGAATCCGGGGCATTTGCTCAGGATCTCATATTTAATACTGGACATTTTCTATCCTCCGTTTTTCGTAATATCATAGTGACAGAGTTTATCCTGTCACTCCTCCGGCTGGTCCCGGCAGTTAACATCTAACCAGGCTATTTGGCTCTGCATCTTGCGATACAGAGGGGCCTAATCCCATCTGCAATTCCCGTATTACCAGCAGGGATTCAGATCATGGCGAGGGGTCGGGTGGAAACCTTCACAGGTTATTTTCCCGCACTGAGGTGCGTGAAAATAACCTGTTCACTGCTCCGCAGAAAAAGCGGTATCCTTCCCCAAAAAGCGGGAGGATACGGGTTCCGACATCAAAGCGGGTTTCCGAGCTGCAGCAATTATTTCTCCCATCGCTGCTGCCGCGAAGGGTATACCAATCTCACGGGTATACACGAGTTTCAAACCTACAAGCCGCATCGGCTTGCACACAGCCGTTTGGCGGACGCTGTGTTGAGCGCTGTATTATCCGTCACAGTCGCACGATAAGGGGGTGGTATGCCCAAACATATACTGGATCCACAGCCAATGGATCAGGCACCAATTTCCGATGGTGCGGGCGGGTCGGTTTAGCCGGCGCGTTGTTGGGGCAAACTCCGGCGGCATGCTGGAATTTGCAAATTCTCATTCGTCTATATAAAAAGGACGACAGAAGCATCTTCTCGATGCTCCTGTCGTCCTTGAATTGTCTTTACGCCCCGGAAAGGGGATGATTTGGTTGCTCTATCGTGATTTTTTGCTCCCTCCGCAAACAGCGAGGAGGCAAGCGTGTTCTCCTTGTCAAAAAATGGAAAAAGCCGAGGACGCTATGGAATCCATAGACAACCTCGACACATAAAAAGATATAGATACAAACCGCCACGCAACGGTTGCTTGACACATGCCGCAGCACCATAGCTGCACGCAAAGAAGAAAACTTTCTATAGTTAAGAATACCACAACACAGAACAAAATGCAAGGAAAAGCTGCGATGATCGGCCTGCCGCATTCGGGCAGCCCAAATGCGAAAGACAATTGCAGCATGATCAAAAAAGTCGAAAAACTTTACCTTGACTTCAGTCTTACGATTCATTACAATGAATATATAAACAGTTTCTTTTTACTGCCGATCAGGCAGTCAGTTTCTTCCCTTGCCGCTGAGCGGCTATGTTTCCGTTCTTTTTGTACCAAACAGGAGTATTGCGGATTTTTCTGCGATGCTCGTATGCCCTTATTTACATACCACACAAAACTGCACACATTATGCGAAGGCATCAGGAGACGATTTCCTGATGCCTTTTTGTTTGCAGGGACAACTCAGTCAAGGAGAATAAACGCCCACTTTCTGGGGAAATATTGAATGTACTGGAGGCGATTTTATCTTGGATCAGAAAACTCTGGAGCGCAACATGCAGCATTATCTCTGGCTCAGCTATTTCAACCGCACTCTGCGTGATCAGGGAGTGATCACCATGGATGAATACCGGAAGATGAACCACCTGATTTGGACGAAGTATCAGGTTTTGAAAAAGGCGTAAATGAGCAGAAAGAGCGCAAAACGAGGGAGAAGAATTCAGCGCAGTTCGGGTGAACTGCGCTATTTTTGTAAATATTTGCACAGGCTTGATTCGCTGCTGCAACAATGCTATAATGAACATGATAAAACGAACTTTGCGAGAGGATGTACTTATGGATATCCACAATATTCGGCAGCTGCTGAAAACGAAAACCATCTACGATATTCCCATGCGAGTGACCTTTTACGCTCGCGTGTCCAGCGAGAGCGACGAACAGCTCAATTCTCTGGGCAACCAAATTCAATACTACGAAAGCCTGATCCGAAAAAATACCAACTGGACCTATGTGGAGGGCTACATTGACGAGGGCTTGTCTGCCGCTACCACCAAAAAGCGCGAAAACTTCCACCGCATGGTAGAGGACGGCCGCGCCGGACTCTTTGACCTCATCATCACCAAGGAGATCACCCGTTTTGCCCGCAACACCCTGGACTCCATCCAGTACACCCGTGAACTGCTGAGCGCCGGGGTCGGGGTGTTCTTCCAGAATGACAACATCAACACCCTGGACGAGGACAGCGAGCTGCGCCTGACCATCATGTCCGGTATCGCCCAGGACGAACTGCGCAAGCTGTCCAGCCGTGTGAAGTTCGGCCACCAGCAGGCGATCAAGAACAGTGTGGTGCTGGGCAACAGCCGTATCTTCGGCTACCGAAAGGACAACGGGCGGCTGGTGATCGACGAGGATGAGGCCCCCATGGTGCGGGAACTGTTTGAGCTGTACGCCACGGGTCAGCACAGCATGAAGCAGATCGAAAATCTGCTTTGGGAACGGGGCTACCGCAACCACAACGGCAAAAAGATCGCCCACACCACCATGTCCGGTATGATCTCCAATCCCAAGTATAAGGGGTACTATGTGGGGAACAAGGTCAAGGTCGTCGACCTGTTCACCAAGAAGCAGAAATTTTTGCCCCCGGAGGAGTGGGTCATGTTCAAGGATGAAACGGGCGAGATCGTCCCCGCCATCGTATCCGAGGCGCTGTGGGACAAGGCCAACGAGGTGCTGCGCAAGCGCAGCGAGGACGTGAAGGGACGCCAAGGTATCTGCAACCACGCCAACCTCTTGACGGGCAAGCTGTTTTGTACGGACTGCGGCGCGGCTTATTACCGCCGGGAATCCAAGGACAAGCAGGGGAACAAAAACAGCAAGTGGGTATGCAGCAACAAAATCAAAAGCGGGGCGGGCGCCTGCGCCTCTTTCCCCATCTACGAGGAAGAATTAAAGCCGCTTTTGCTGGAGGTTTTCCGGGAGACGGAGGACGATGCCGAGGCCATGGTCGACGAGTACATGGAAATGTACAAATCCCTGGACCGGGACGGCGATCTGGGACGGCAGATCACAGCTCTGGAGCAGAAAATCACGACCGTCGAAAAGAAAAAGCAGAAGCTGCTGACCTATAACGCCCTCGGCGAACTGTCGGACAAAGACTTCCTCTCCATGAACAGGCAGTGTGCCAAGGAACTGAACGAGGCGCAGCAGGAGCTGATGGAGCTGACCCAGCAGCGAGACTCCGCATCTGACTATAAAAAACAGATCGAGACCATCCGCAGGGTCCTGAAAAACGCGGAGCGAGATGCGGTCAAGGGACTGATCGACAAGGAATTTGTTGAGAAGTACATCGACAAGATCTTTGTCACGCCCGGCGCGGACGGCTCAATGTCCCTGCAGATCAAGATCTTCACGGGGAAAACAACCGAAAAAGTCCTTCAGAATCTCAGAAGTCGTACGGGTCACACTTTCAAGAAGATGATCGAGAGCTACGAGAAGAGCCTGTAAGGACTCCTTCCCGGCATAGAAAGGGCGCGGCCAACAGGCCGCGCTTTTTTCTGCACGCCGCGGGAGGAGGATCGGGGGGATGCATCTTGCCGGCCGCGCTGCGGGAGGCACAGCCGGCATTTGCATAAAAGAATGAGAAAATCGACAAAAAGTCCAGCTTGATACCGCTGCTATTTTGCTGTAAATCATACTTTGGTATGATTTACAATTTGCCCGCAAACTGTTACAATTTTATACATTAGAGTAGATATGAGGATAGAAAATGAGACCGAACGGTCGGCTTTTCAAATCGGACGGGGGGAAATGCGTGTCGGAGATCATCGTCGTCAAACCCAGGATCGCGGAGATATTTGAACAGTTTGTGGAGCAGGGGCGCGTGCTGTTTTTCAGCGCACCCTGCGGATTCGGCAAAACCGCGCTGGCGGATGCGCTGCTCCGCTCCCGCCTTACCTGCCGCCTGACGGCGGGCGAAGCTGGATTTGCGCTCCCGTCGGTGGAGGAGAAGTGGGACTTTCTTCTTGTCGATGACCTTCAGCTCATGCAGGAGGAAAGTGAACGGCAGGCACTTTGTGCGCTCATCCGTGAAGCGCCGAAGCGCCGTTTTGTGCTGCTCTCCCGCGGCTTGCCGCCAAGGGAGCTGATGGCATTCCAGTATACGGGCCTGATGACGGTCATAGGGCTGGAAGAGATGCTCTTTGACCGCGAGGATATCCGAACGCTGTTCCGCAAAAGCGGCGTCACGGTGACAGACAGTGAGCTGAGCGGCATTTTGAAGGAATCCATCGGCTATCCGCTGGGCGTGGCCGTTACGGTGCAGTGCATGGCGGGCGGAAAACATTTCAGCCCAGAGATCGCCACGCAGGCCTTTCGCGAAGTGTTTCTGTACTTTGACGCGGAGATATACCGACGCTTCGACCTGCCGATGAGGCGGTTTTTGCTTGCGCTCTCACCGTTCGACGGCTTTGATATTGAAATGGCACATATCGTCAGCGGCGAGCCGCATGCGGGCGAAAAACTCGACTGGCTGCAGCGCAATACGACCATGCTGCGCTGCGATGGGATCAACAGTTTTCATTTTTGGCCGCAGTTCCGCGATTTTCTCCTGTGGGAACTGGAGCGGGAATATACGCCGGAAAAGCAGCGCGCGATCTTCGGCCGCGGCGGGATTTACTACGAACTCAAAGAGGACTATTCGCGCGCATTGGACTGCTATCAGAAGAGCGGTGACCACGCCAAAATATCAGAGCTGCTGACCCGCAATGCCGACCTGCACCCCGGCATGGGATACTATGACGCGATGGAGAGGCATTACAGAAGCCTTACGGATAGCGAGATCAGGTCCTCGCCCGCGCTGATGCAGGGAATGAGTATGCTCTGCTCGCTGGAAATGGACTACGAGGGTTCGGAGCGCTGGTATCAGGAGCTGAAAGACTTTGCGGCCCGCTGTGACAAAAAGGACGCAGCCGGGCAGCAGGCGCGCAGCAGGATCGCCTGGCTGGACATCTCGCTGCCACAGCGAAGCACGGTGGAAATGATCGATACGATCCCGTCCGTTTTCCGTTTGATGCTCAACAAAGAGGTGGCGCTGCCGCCTTTTTCCGTGACAAGCACGCTGCCGAGCATCATGAATGGCGGCAAGGATTTTTCGGACTGGAGCAGGAAGGATGACCTGCTCTACCGCACGATGCGGGGACCGCTGGAAATGGTGCTCGGGCGTGATGGTTTGGGTCTTGCCGACTGTGCGCTTGCCGAGAGCAAGTTTGAAAAGGGAGAGGATATCTCGCCCCGGATGCTTTCGCTCATTCCGAGAATGGCGGATATCCGCCGCAGCGGCACCCCGGATATCGAATTTGCCGTGGTGGGCCTGCTCGCGCGCAGCCAGCTTGCGGCGGGACGGGCCGCTGACGCGCGGCACGCGGTGCAGTCACTGCGCGAGCGCTATCTTGAGCAGGGGCAGGAACGGTTTTTGCCGAATATCGACGCACTGCTTTGCCGCATCGCCCTGCATACGGGGGACTTTGACAGTGCGGAGATGTGGTATCGTACATCGGCGCCGCGCGACCCGCTGCATCTGAACGTGATGAAGCGCTACCGATATCTCACGCAGGCGATGGTGGAGCTGGCCGGCGGCCGGCAGGAATCCGCGCTGCTGACGCTTTCCCCACTCAAACCTTACAACAGCACCTGCGCGCGGCATATCGACAGCATCCACCTTCATGCAATGTGTGCCATTGCGCGCTATCGCATGAAGGATGAGAAATGGACCGATGAACTGACGGCGGCGCTCGGCGAGGCGGCGGAATATCAATTCATCCGCACGATCAGCGACTACGGCGCGGCGATCCTGCCGCTGCTTGAAGCGTTTACCTGGGAGGGAGAAAAGAAATGGTATCGGCGGCTGCTCGCCGACGTGAGAGCGCAGGCGTCGCTCTATCCGCTGTTTTTACAGCCGCCGCTTGCCTCGGGCCCGCTGACGGCGGCGGAGATGCAGATCCTGCGCCTTCTGTGCGCGGACAAGAGCAACGCCGAGATCGGCTGTATTCTGAACATCAAGCTTCCCACGGTGAAAACGCACGTGAGCCATATCCTCGAAAAACTCGGTGTGAACCGCCGCAGCGAAGCAAAGACAGCCGCGCGGCGGCTGCATCTCATCCCGCGCGAGGAGTAGCGCGGCACGGGAGGGAGAAAACAAACCGAAAAGGCGGGAGGCCAAACGGCCGCCCGCCTTTTTACAAGAAGCGCGTCCAGCCGCAGATGGAAAAAACTCAT
The DNA here is from genome assembly GCA_902475855.1 of uncultured Eubacteriales bacterium. Lineage (GTDB taxonomy): Bacteria > Bacillota > Clostridia > Oscillospirales > Oscillospiraceae > JAZOXB01. The sequence goes on along the minus strand of CABSBF010000048.1, from coordinate 3,876 downwards.
ACTTCAGGATGATTTTATGCTTGCGGCCGGCGGCATTTCATGTTAGGATTTTATGCAACCGAAGTTTTGGAGGGATATCGTGAAAAGAGGACCTTATTCCAAAGGAATTTTAATGAAGAGAAAGATCCTGAGCGCGTCGGCCAAGGTGTTTCTGGAAAAAGGCTACAGCGGCACGTCGAGCAAGATGGTCGCCGACCTTGTGGGCGTATCGAACGGTTCGCCGTTCTTCCATTACGGCAACAAGGAGGGGGTCCTGCTCGAACTGGTCAAGTGGATGTTTTCCGGCCAGTTCCGCACGGCGGAGATCCTGCTGGGCGATGTGACCGACCCGCTGATGCTCTACGGATTGGAAACGGCGCTGCAAATGCATATCATCGAGCTGTCCGATGCGCTGCGCGAACTGTACGTCACGGCCTATACGCTGCCGGCCACCGCAGCTTACATCAATGAAGAAATGGTGGAAAAGCTTGCGGTCATTTTCGGCGAGTTTCTGCCCGGAGCGGAAAGGAAAAACTGGTTCGTGTGCGAGCTGGCAACCGCCGGCATCACGCGCAGCTTCATGGCCGTGCCCTGCACGGCGGATTATCCGATGGAGCAGAAGCTGCGCGACTATCTCTCCTGCTGCTATAAGATCTTCGACGTGCCGAAGGAGCGCTACGAGGCGGTCATCGACCAGGTCGCCCGCATCGACCTGACGGAGACGGCGCGCACGATCATCGAAGAGACCGTGCGGCAGGTGGACGCGGGCTACGAGGCCGCCATGGCGGGCCTTGACGCGCCGAACGCCGTGGGTATGTAAGGGTGGCATAAAGATCGATCAACATACGGCGGGAGCCGGGACATTCGTCCCGGCTCCCGCTGCGTAAAAAAGCAGCAGGCTGCCCGAACGATGGGCAGCCTGCACGGAGGAAAGAACGGGCACGCTCGCTGCGCGCGGCACGGCTCAGGCGGCCCCGCCGCGCGCAGGAGACAAAAGGGCAGGGGAAATGCCGCCCTTGCAGGCAGTATGCGCAGAAATTCCTTGAAAATACATGATTGATTTTTTGTATTATTGCGATATAATCTACTAATATATGCGCGCCCGCGCTGCAAAGCGGCGGGCGCATCTGCATGAGCACGGGGAGGGAGAGCCATGCGCGCCTTGGCGCATTTCAGGACCATCACGCATCATCGCCATCTGGTGCGGCAATACTGTTTTCGCCTCGGCCTGTACTATCAGGGGTTAACGCATGACCTGAGCAAATACAGCCCCTCGGAATTCTGGCGCGGCGTCAAGTATTATCAGGGCGACCGCAGTCCGAACGACGCCGAGCGCCGCGAAAACGGCGTGAGCCTTGCCTGGCTCCACCACAAGGGACGCAACCGCCACCACTTTGAGTACTGGATCGACTACTGCATCGCCCCCGATGGCAAGGTCTACATGGGCGGGTGCAAAATGCCCATCCGCTATGTCGCCGAAATGTTCTGCGACCGCGTCGCCGCCTGCAAGGTCTATCAGGGCGCGGCGTATACCGACGCTTCGGCCTACGATTACTACATCCGCTCGCAAAAGCACATCCTCATCCACCCGGAGACCGGCGCGCTCATCGAGCAGATGCTGCTCGTGCTCAAAGAGCAGGGGGAAGAGGCGGCCTTTGCCCATGTGCGCGCGCTTCTTGCGCAGGAGCGGAACACAAAGTGACAACTTCCCCCGTTTGACTTGCAATTTGCTACTTTTGAGAGTAAAATACTTCTATCATTTTTTCATCATTCTTTTAAGAGGACGGACAAGTATCAATGACTCATCCCTATAAAACGCGCGAAGGAGGCGCCACGGTCACGGTCTTTGTGCCGTATGACTGCCACAATCACTGCCCCTTCTGCGTAAACAAGCAGGAATATGCCAATGCCGAGGGCTTCAGCGTGGAAGCGATCCTCAAGAGCATTGCCGTGATGGACAAGATCACCCCGTACTGCGACTTTGTCTTCACCGGCGGCGAACCGTTTGCGGAGCTGGACGACTTGCAGCGGATGCTCGACGCGGTGCCGGCAACGCATAAGGTGTATATCAACACGACCTTCCCCGTGCAGCCGGGCTGCAGCGCCGAGGAGATGATCGCCTTCACCGAGCGCAACCGCGACAAGATCACCTGCATCAATGTCTCCCGCCACCTGACGAAATATGTCGAGGAATCGCCCGACGAGGTCGTGGCGAGGATCGCCACGAAAAAGCGCGTGAACTGCGTGCTCTACATGGACTATCCCGCCGACGAGCTGGAGGAATACGCCGATCGCTGGCGCAAGTACGACATTCCCGTGCAGTTCCGCTACGACTACACTGAGACCACGCCCGAGAACCTCTATCAGGAAGAGGGCGACCGCATCCTCGCCGATCTCAAAAAACGCTTTGCCTACAAGGGACTTGACGGCTGCCGGATGCGCAACGGCTACCACTTTGACTACAAGGGCCTGCACATGACCTACCACAAGACCCTGCCCTACTCTACCATCGTGGAGACGGACGAAAAAGGCGTGACCTATGATATCCTCTACGATATCCTCATCAAGCAGAACGGCGACATCCACTCCGACTGGACGGGCGTGAAGCTCGATGTGGAAAAGTACCGCGCTGTCACCTTTGAGCCTTACGATCTGCGCGTTTTGGAGGGCAGCGTCGATTTCTGAGAAGCGGAGGGGCAAGCATGAGCTACCGTGCGGCAGTCATCACCGTCAGCGACCGCGCATTTGCGGGCGTGTACGAGGACAAAAGCGGCCCTGCCCTGTGCGCGATGCTGCGCGAGGCGGGCTATGAGATCGCACATACGGCCATTGTGCCGGACGAGCAGGAGCGCATCTCGGATGCGCTCATCCGCTGCGCGGACGATGAGGGGATCGACCTCATCCTCACGACCGGCGGCACGGGCCTTTCCCCGCGCGATGTGACGCCCGAGGCAACGCGCGCGGTGCTCGAGCGCGAGATCCCCGCGATCGCGCAGGCGATGCTCTATTACAGCCTCCCCATCACGCCGCACGCCATGCTCTCGCGCGCGGCGGCGGGTACACGCGGCGCCAGCCTGATCGTCAACCTGCCGGGCTCTGAAAAGGGCGCGCGTGAAAATCTCACCGCCATCCTCGGCGCGCTGGGCCACGGGCTCAGGATGCTCGCCGGCGAAGGCCACTGAACAAGAATAGAAAATGAACCGCCCCGGCGCTGTGCGCCGGGGCGGTTTTGCATCCTGCGCGGCGGAATGATCCATGGAAAAAACCAATATCGACAAAAAGAGCTGAGATTCTGTCAGCCGGGCTTTCAAAAAATGTTGCGGCAAAGCGTTATCTTTGCTAAAATATAACCACTTCAAAAAAGCGGGGGAACGCGATGCTGGACAGCTTTGCAAGAGAAATTACATATCTGCGCATCAGCATCACGGACCGCTGCAACTACCGCTGCCGCTACTGTATGCCGGAAGAAGGCGTGGAAAAGCGCGCGCACGGAGACATTTGTTCGCTCGAGGAGCTGCGGGATATGGCCGCGGCGGCTGTGCGCTGCGGTGTCAAGAAGATCCGCGTTACGGGCGGCGAGCCGCTCGTGCGGCGCGGCGCGGTCGATTTTTGCCGGATGCTTTCGGAAATTCCGGGCGTTGAAGAGCTGTGCATCACAACGAACGGCAGTCTGCTTGCAGAGCAGGCAGCGGCACTGCGCGAAGCGGGCATCACGCACCTCAACATCAGCCTCGACACGCTGAAAGAGGAGCGCTTCCGCGCTATCACACGCGCGGGGACGCTTTCCGATGTGCTGCGCGGATTGGAAAGCGCCGAGTGTGCGGGCTTTGAGAAAATCAAGCTCAACTGCGTGCTGCTCGGCGGCGTCAATGACGATGAGATCGCCGATTTTGCCGC
>CABSBF010000047.1 GCA_902475855.1 uncultured Eubacteriales bacterium | reverse complement strand
ATACACGGAAAAGGAATCAGAGATGAAAGAAAAGAACTCGTTGATCGAAGGCTCAATTTGGAAGGGGCTGCTGGCATTTGTGTTCCCGATTTTTCTGGGGCAGGTTTTTCAGCAGCTCTATAATACTGCCGACGCATGGGTCGTCGGCAGATTTCTTGATAAAAACGCATATGCGGCCGTCAGCTCCTCCGGCAGCCTGGTGTTTCTTCTGGTCGGCTTTTTCGGCGGCATCTCCGTCGGCGCGGGCGTGGTGATCGCACGCTACTTCGGCGCGGGAAATGTTTCCAAGATGCGCACGGCAATCCACACGACGGTCGTGTCCGGCCTGCTTGCGGGTCTGCTTCTCACGGCGGTCGGCGTTCTGCTGACGCCGCAGATCCTGCGGCTCATGGGAACGCCGGAGGATGTGCTGCCGAACTCCGTTTCCTATTTTCGTATGTACTTTGCCGGGGCGCTGGCCGTGGTCATGTACAATCTCTGCGTGGGCATCTTGCAGGCCGTGGGCGACAGCAGGCGGCCGCTGTACTATCTGATCATCTCCTCCCTGACGAACATCGCGCTGGATCTGCTCTTTGTCGGCGTGTTCCACTGGGGCGTGTGGGCAGCAGCGCTTGCGACCTCCATTTCACAGTTCCTCAGCCTGGTTCTGTGCCTGCTCCGGCTTTTCCGCGACAAGGCGGACTACCAGCTCAGTTGGCGCGAGCTGCGCATCAATTTTCCCATGCTGGGGCAGATCATCCGCTACGGTCTGCCCTCCGGTATGCAGAATTCCATCATTGCGCTTGCGAACGTAGTTGTGCAGAGCAATATCAATTCCTTTCAGGCCGATGTGATCGCCGGCTGCGGCACCTACGCCAAGCTGGAGGGCTTTGCCTTCCTGCCAATTACCTGCTTCGCCATGGGTCTGACGACCTTCGTCAGCCAGAACCTCGGTGCAAAGCAGTATGAGCGCACCCGCAAGGGCGTGCGCATCGGAACGCTCTGTTCGGTCATTCTGGCGGAGCTGATCGGCGTGGGACTCTTTATCTTTGCGGAGCCTCTTGTGGGCTTTTTTAATAAGGAGCCGGGAGTCATCGACGCCGGAACGCGGCAGGCACGTGTGGAATCGCTGTTTTTCTTCCTGCTTGCCTACTCTCACTGCATTGCCGGCATCATGCGCGGCGCGGGCAAGCCAATGACGCCGATGATCGTTATGCTGTGTTCCTGGTGCCTGCTGCGTGTGACATACATCACGGTCATGGTGCGGCTTATTCCGGGCAGACCGGAGATGATCTTCAGCGCCTACCCATTGACCTGGAGCGTCAGCTCGCTGATATTCCTGATTTACTACTTTACTTCCGATTGGATCCATGCATTTGACCGGGCGGAAAAGAAACGAAGGAAAAGTGCGGCGCAGATTGCGAAAACCGAATAATCAAGGCCAAAGCGCCGCAGGCTCAGCCTGCGGCGCTTGCAGACTGTCAAAAAAGTCCGAAACCGTCAAAATCAGTTCACTTATTTAATGGTCTTTTGCTGTCTGCGTTTTGATTTTTAAAATCAGAGTATTCTGAACTTTATAGCCTAAAAAAATCGCTTGCTTCGCAAGGATTTTGACTTACTGCGCAACTCACACCCTACCGTACCGATGTACGCCGACGGGCGTGAGTTGCTTGTCTTCCGAACCTTTTTGCAGTCTGTCAGCGTGTCGAAAAGGGTTTTTCGACACGCTGAAGCGCCGCAGGCTCAGCCTGCGGCGCTTGTTTTATATGGTCAGACCCAGTGTCAGGATCCCGAGATTTCTTCGATAGATCTCATCAAATTGCGTCAGCGGCAGGGGATTCTCCCCCAGACCGGCTTCTATGGTATAGCCGGGGCGGTCATAGGTGAGAAGAAACCAGTCCTTATACCCGGCAAAGCCGGAAGCAACTGGCGTATCCTCCGGGCTATAGCCGCTGACCTCCGCAAATTTCCGGGCGATTTCTGCCGCGCCCTCCGGCATCAGATCCAGAAATTTCCAATAGATTACCTCGCCCTGTGTGTGATAGGAGAGCGTCAGACACGGATCGACCAGCCGGGTCAGACCTGCCATACCGGCACTTTCGGGCTGATCGAGCGGACTGCCGCCGACATAATCGCGCGGCGCAGGCCCGGTGAAGCCAAGTGCAAATTTATTTTTCCGCGCCTGTTCCCATTCGGCGGGGTAGTTGAGATTCAGATCGACGCCGGAAAGATTGGCCTTCCAGCCGCCGGGGAAGGGAATGTCCGGAAAGTTTGCGGCAATGCGCCGGGCAGCTTCGTACTGCTCTGTGCCGGGCGCGCTGGCACCCGTGACCAGATCGACGCCGTCCGGATTTACCATGGGAACGAGATACAGCCGCGTCTGCTGAAAGAGACGCTGTGCATCCATGCCGAAAATGCGGCCGTTTACGCTGACCGCGTGAGCGTACTCCTCCAGGAACTTCATCAGGACCGGCGTCGTGATCCACTCGTTTGCATGATGGCTGGCGTTATAGAGCACGGCACGCGGGCCCGTGCCGATGCTCAGCGCGGTGACCGGACGACGGTAGAGCGTCGCGGCAATGGTCCGGCGGGAAAGAAAGGGGTAGCGCACCGTCAGCCCCTGAATGCAGACCTGCAAAAGCTCTGAGGTAAATGGAATGTCCGTCGGCACGACGGGAAAACCGTAGGGAAGATTCAGATATTGCCCGACCGTCAGGCGGCTCGGATCCTGATTCGGATTTGCCGTCAGGATGGCGCGCACGCTGGTACCGAAGGCGCGCGCCAGCCGGTAGTAGCTGTCGCCGGGCTTGACCATGTAGCGCTCAAAGCCCAGCAGATACGGCGAAAGCCGCTGCATGGTGAGAATATCGTCCCGGCCGGAGGGGTACAGCCCCTCACGGCTCTGGAATTCCTGCAAATTTTCCGCCCCGGCACGGCGTAGGGCAAGCTCAGTCAAAGTCAAAATGATCCCCTCCGCTGCAATCTATGCCGGAGGGGATCACTTTATTCCGAGGGTTCCATCAGCTCTGTGAGGTAGCGGCAGGCTGCGAGCAGCTTTTCCAGATGGTAGTTCATCACGATGGTGTCATGCCGCGTGCATTTGCGGCCGGCGATGCCCGCTTCCGGGATGGCCATGCCGAGCGTGCGCATGGTTTCGGCGTTTTCGGTCGAAAGATCGCCCATGGTGTCCATGCCGCAGATGGCTTCCAGCTCCTCGACCATCCGCCCGGCAAGCTGGCGGCAGCCGCGCAGAGAGGCCTCTTCGTCGTGCCTTCGGTGGAAGAAACGCTGGTTGTGATAGAGCTTCAGCTCCCGGTCGATGCATCGCAGCAGCTCTATGACGGGCTGAAGTTCGGGAAAGCGTTCGTAGACCACGATACTTTCGACAAGCTGTGGGATCTGCGAGCGAAGCTGCGTCAAAAGAGAACGGATACGCGCAGTGTTATTGTAGGGAACGATCACGGCGTTGACGACCAGCGCTACGGAAATGCCGACGGCGGTGTCGCGCAGGCGAAACAGCGAGTCGCGCAGGATGTTGTCCGAGGGCGTCAGGCTGGCGGAGAGAAAAATGATGCAGGAAAACGAAGCCACGAAATTGAGCTTGAGCACGTTGCACAGCAGCAGCAGAAGCACTACGCCCAGCCCGACCGCCCAGGCGGGCGCGGCGCTCGGGAAGAGCAGCAGTGATACGGAGCCGAGAACGGTACCGGCAACAACTCCGATGAGCTGGCTGAGCGCCTGCTTGAGCGAGCCGGAGAAGGTGCGCTCCATGGCAATGAGCGAGCCGAAGGCAGCGTAAAAGACGGACAGGGAGTCCGTTACAAAAAGGCGCACGAGCAGCACCGCCAGCGTGATGGCAATGCCGGTTTTGAGGGTGCGCAGGCCGAGTGGAAAATGCTTCCAGCGGGTCATAAAAACGGCAGTCCTTTCCGATGTTCTGTTTTCAGTATACCAGAAGGAAAGAAATTTGCAAGGAAATTCCGGCGAAGGGCTGGTTTTCCCCGAAGAATATGATAAGATGGGGAGCAGAAAGAGGTGGTATGATGTCGATTCGCAACGCGGCCGCGGCAGATGTTCCGGCCATGCTGGCGATCTATGCCTATTTTGTCCGGGAAACGGCGGTCAGCTTTGAATACGAGGTGCCCACGCGGGAGGAGTTTACCCGCCGCCTGGAGGAGCACACGGTGCAGTTTCCATGGCTTGTGTGGGAGGAAAACGGGGAAGTCCTGGGCTATGCCTATGCGGGGCTGCCCTTCGAGCGCACGGCCTATCGCTGGTGCGCGGAGATTTCCTGCTATCTGGCTGCACAGGTGCGGGGCCGCGGCGTGGGAAGACAGCTCTATGCCCGCGTCGAAGCGCTCCTGCGGAAGCAGGGCTACCGAAAGGCATATGCCGTTGTCACCTCCGCCAATGAAGCCTCGCTCGCCTTCCACAGGGCACTGGGGTATCGCACCGCTGCATTTTTCCCGGAGACGGGCTATAAAAACGGGCAGTGGTACGCTACGACCTGGCTGGAAAAGGAATTGCAGCCGCTGGGAGCGCCGGAGGACTTCCCGATTTCATGGAGGAATGTAGAATGATACAGGATATTTTTCCGCATGTTTATCACAATGAGTTCCGCAGCCTTGCGCCGCAGCCGGAGGACATTCTGCTTGCCTATCACGGCAACGCCGTCCTTTCCGCGGTGGACGCGCTGCTGCTGCCGCACTGCGGCGATTTTCCGGAGACAAGGGCGCGCTATGCCTTTTCCATAGACGACACACATTATTTTCTGGCCGAGCAGCCGCCGGAGGAGGGAAACGGCCTGCGCTTTCTGCCATCAGCGGAGTATCGCTATGCCCTGCCGCGGGAAACGGCCTTTGCCTGCGCGGTCGGAGAAACACTGCACCGCTGGTATGCGGCAAACCGGTTCTGCGGCGGCTGCGGCGCAGAAATGCAGGACAGCGCTGCCGAACGTGCCCTCTGCTGCCCGAAGTGCGGCGCGGTGGTCTATCCCCGCATCAATCCGGCGGTGATCGTGGCCATCACGGATGGCGATCGCCTGCTTCTGACCAAATATGCCGGCCGCGCTTTTCGGCGGTTTGCGCTGGTGGCGGGCTTCTGCGAGATCGGGGAGCGCGTGGAGGATACCGTACACCGCGAAGTCTGGGAGGAGACGGGACTGCGCGTGAAGAACCTCCGCTTTTATAAATCTCAGCCGTGGGTGCTGACGGACAGCCTGCTGATGGGCTTCTTCTGTGATCTCGACGGCGACCCGACCCCGCGGCTTCAGGACGGCGAGCTGGCCCTGGCGCAGTGGTTCAAGCGGGAAGAACTGCCGGATGACCACTCTGACATCAGCCTGACCGGAGAAATGATCGAATATTTTCGTAAAAACGGCGGACACACCCCTTGACAAATGCGGAGACGTTGCTATAATAAGCATTAGATTAGAGAATAAGCTAATATTTAGGTGGTGATACCATGACGCAGCGGGAACGGCAGCTTCTGCAATGGATCGAAGCAGATCCGATGATCTCGCAGGAGGCGCTGGCGGAACGCGCGGGAATTACGCGCTCGTCCGTGGCCGTGCATATTTCCAATCTGATGAAAAAGGGCTATATTGCGGGGAAGGGCTATGTTCTTCGTTCCGGCACCTATGCGGTTGTTGCGGGCGGCGTGAACGTGGACATCGGCGGACGCTCCTTTGCCCCCATGATCGCCAGGGATTCCAATCCCGGCCGGGTCACGACCAGCCTGGGCGGCGTCGGCCGGAACATTGCGCACAATATGAGCCTGCTCGGTGTGGATGTCCGTTTTCTTACTGCCTTTGGCGACGACCTCTATGCGCAGCGCATTGCGGCCTCCTGCGGGGAGCTGGGCATTGACATCAGTCATGCGCTTCAGGTGCCCGGCGGAACGACCTCCACCTATCTGTTTCTGAATGACAGCGACGGTGATATGGCCCTGGCTGTTTCGGACATGGAGATCTGCGAAAAGCTGCGCCCGGAGTATTTCGCCGCGAATCTCAACCTGCTCAACCGCGCGCAGGTCATCGTGGCGGATGCGAATCTGCCGGAGGCTTCGCTGGTCTACCTTGCCAATCACTGCACCGCGCCGCTCTTTGTCGATCCGGTTTCGACGAGCAAGGCAGAAAAGCTGCGCGGCGTTCTCGGGAAGATTCACACCCTCAAGCCAAACCGCATCGAGGCGGAGCTCCTGTCCGGCGTGAAGATCACGGATGAGGACAGCCTGCACCGCGCGGCGCAGACGCTTCTGGACACCGGTATGCACCGTGTGTTTATCTCCCTCGGCGCGGACGGCGTCTTTGCCGCCGACCGCAGCGGCGCCGTTCATCAGCCCTGTTTCCCGGCAAAGATGGCCAACGCCACCGGCGCGGGCGACGCCTTCATGGCTGCCCTCGCATGGGCATATCTGGAGGGAACCGACCTGCGCGGAACGGCTGCGGCCGCCTCCGCTGCCGCGTCCATCGCCGTAGAGGGCGCGGAGACCATCAACCCCGTACTTTCCGTTGCGTCCGTGCGCGAGCGCTGCAACGCGAAATAAATCTTGAATCAATGAAGGAGTCTTCTATCATGCTGAACAAATATCTTGACGTAAAGCCCGAAGTTGCACAGGCTCTTGCAGAGGGCAAGCCCGTTGTCGCACTGGAATCCACCATCATCTCCCACGGTATGCCTTATCCCCAGAATGTGCAGACCGCGCTGGAGGTCGAAAAGATCATCCGTGAAAACGGCGCCGTTCCTGCAACCATCGCCATCATCGGCGGCCGCCTGAAGGCCGGTTTGACGCCCGAAGAGATCGAGTACTTCGGCAAGAAGGGCACCGCAATCGCCAAGGCTTCCCGCCGTGATCTGGCCGTTCTGTGTGCCAGAGGCGAAGACGGCGCGACGACCGTCACCACGACCATGATCATTGCCCATATGGCAGGCATCAAGGTCTTTGCAACCGGCGGCATCGGCGGTGTGCATCGCGGCGCCGAAACCACCATGGACATCTCTGCCGACCTGGAGGAGCTGGCTTCCACGCCGGTGATGGTCGTCTGCGCCGGTGCGAAGTCCATTCTCGACCTCGGTCTGACCCTCGAGTATCTTGAAACCCACGGCGTGCCCGTCATCGGCTACGGCACGGATGAGCTGCCCGCGTTCTACACCCGTCATTCCGGATTTGGCGTCGATTATGAGATCGACACGCCGGAGGATCTGGCAAAGGCGTTCAAGACGCAGCACGAGCTGGGTCTGCGCGGCGGCATGCTGGTCACCAACCCCATCCCCGAGGAATACTCCATGGATGCAAAGGTCATCAATGCTGCGATCGACGAGGCAATCAAGGAAAGCCGTGAGCAGGGCATCCACGGGAAGGCCACCACGCCCTTCCTGCTGGCTAAGGTCAAGGAGCTGACCGGCGGCGACAGCCTGGATTCCAACATCCAACTCGTCTATAACAACGCAAGACTCACTGCAAAGACCGCAGTGGCCTACTGCAAGCTGTAAGCAAGCTTAGAAAAACAGTTCACTCCGCACAACCGGGGCCGGGCGTATCGCCTGGCCCCGGTTGTCTGTATGTTGAGAAGACACTCCGGATTGTTTACAGATTGTTCACGGAACATCCGGTTCCCGTTCACAAAACTTCATATAATGATAGATGTTCTAAAAATAAACTATCTAATATCGGAGGTTTATCATGGCAGAATGGAATTTCACGGCGCTGAAGATGTTCAGCAATGCCAATAAACTCATAGAGGCCTATCAGACGGTTCTTCAGCCCCTGTGCAGGGAAACCGGGATGCCGCCGATGGCCCTGGATATCCTGATGTTTTTCGCCAACAATCCGGAGTACGGGACGGCACGGGATCTCTGCCAGTGCCGCGGCCTGAAGCCGGGGATCGTCTCTGTCCATATCGACCGGTTGGTAAAGGAGGGACTGCTGCAAAGGCAGGCGGTTCCAGGCGACCGGCGAAAGCAGCAGCTTGTCTGCACGGAGACTGCGCAGCCCGTCATCGAAAAGGGGCGCGCACTGCAAAGAGAATTTGCCGCGCAGATTCTCTCCGGGCTGAGTGAGGACGACATCGAAGCGTTCCGCAGGACACTTGGCCTGTTGGACGGAAATATTGAACGGATCCGAAAGTACGGGATCTGAGATCGGAGGAAAGTATGCTGAAATTACTCAAGAACATGCGCCGGCGAGAGACACTGATGACGCTTTTCTGCCTGGTGTTCGTGGTAGGGCAGGTCTACTTTGACCTGCGCCTGCCGGACTACATGACGGAGCTGACGGCGCTCATCAAAACATCGGGCGGCACGGCAGACATCCTGAATGTGGGACTGAAAATGCTGGGCTGCACTGCCGTGAGCGCTGCGCTTGCCATTATCTGCGGCTTTCTTGCGGCGAAAACGGCATCCGGCTTCAGCTTTACCGTCCGTGAAAAGCTGTTCCACCATGTTATGGACGTCGGCAGCGAGGAAATGCAGGACTTCTCCGTGCCGAGCCTGATCACCAGAACGACCAATGATGTCACGCAGATCCAGATGATCATTGCCATGGGCCTGCAAATGCTTATCAAGGCGCCGATCATGGCAGTCTGGGCCATCATCAAGATTCTCGGCAAGAGCTGGGAGCTTTCGGCAGTCACGGCAGGATTTGTCGTTGTTCTCTGCACAACGGTGATGCTGGTCATGGTCACCTGCATCCCGCGCTTCCGGCTGGTGCAGAAGATGACGGACAAGATCAACCGTGTTGCGCGGGAGAATCTGACGGGCATCAATGTCGTCCATGCCTTCAATGCCGAGGAGTTCCAGAACGGAAAATTTGACGTGCCCAGCAGGGAAATGATGAATCTGCAAATGAAAAACCAGAAGCTCTTTTCTCTGGTGCAGCCGGTTATGATGCTCGGCATGAACGGGCTGGCACTGGCGATCTACTGGCTGGGCGCAGCGCTGGTCAATCGCATTGCCGTGGCGGACAGCGCCCTGCGCCTGAGCATGTTCAGCGAGGTTCTGGTATTCAGCACCTATGCAACCTATATCGTTATGTCCTTTATGATGCTGGTTATGATCTATATGCTGCTGCCGCAGGCGCAGGTCTCGGCAGAGCGTATCAACGAGGTACTGAATCGCACCGCCGCCGTCCGTGAGGGCACCTGCACACAGGGCAGGGAAACCGGCTCCGTGGAATTCCGGAATGTGTCCTTCCGCTATCCCCACGCCTCTGCCAACGAGCTTGACGGCATCAGCTTCAAGGTGGAAAAGGGACAGACGCTTGCCGTCATCGGTGCGACCGGCAGCGGCAAAACAACGCTGGTCAGCCTCATTCCAAGATTTTACGACGCGACCTCCGGGGAAGTGCTGGTTGACGGTGTAAATGTGAAGGATTACACCTTCGACACGCTATATAACAAGCTGGGCTATGTCACACAGAAGGCTGTGCTGTTTGCGGGTAGTATCCGCGACAATGTTTTCTTCGGCGAGAGCGCCGCACCGGATGACGAAGCAAACCTGCATGACGCCATTGCGCTTTCGCAGGCAGAGGAATTTGTCGATAAGCTTCCGGGCGGCACGGAGCACGCCATCGCACAGCTCGGCCGGAATGTCTCCGGCGGCCAGAAGCAGCGCCTTTCCATTGCCCGCGCCCTGGCGCGGAAGCCGGAAATCCTGATCTTTGACGACTCCTTCTCCGCTTTGGACTATCGCACGGATGCAAAGCTGCGCGAGGGACTGGCCGCGCAGCTTCAGGATACGACAAAAATCATCGTTGCACAGCGCATCAGCACCATCCGCCACGCGGATCAGATCATCGTGCTCGACCGCGGCGAGATCGCCGGGATTGGGCGCCACGAGGAGCTGATGCAAAACTGCAAGGTATACCGCGAGATCGCCATGTCGCAGCTCAGCGCGGCAGAACTCGCATAAAGGAGGTACAGCAGTGAAAAAGACACAAAAGCGGAGCCTTGGTTCCGTTGCTCCGCGGCTGACAGGCTATCTTCGCGCCCAGCTCGGTATCATTCTCGTCGCGCTGCTCCTCGCAGCGGGCAGCGCCGTTCTGACCATCATCGGCCCGGATAAGATCGGCCGGATCGCGACGATCATGTCCGACGGGCTGTTCACGGGCATTGATCTTCCTGCCATTGCAAGGCTTGGCATCTTTCTTGCCGTGCTCTACGGTCTGAGTGCGCTGTTCGGCTTCGTGCAGCACTATATCATGGCGGTCGTTACCCTCAAAATGTCCTACCGGATGCGCGGCGAGCTCTCCGGGAAGATCAACCGCGTGCCGCAGAAATATTTCAATACCACCTCTCAGGGCGATATCCTCAGCCGCATCACCAATGACGTTTCCACGCTTCAGCAGGGACTGACCAACAGCCTGCCTACCATCATCAGCGCTGCAACACAGTTTGTCGGCTGTCTGATTATGATGTTTGTGACAGAGTGGCGGCTGGCGCTGATCTCCCTCGGCGTGACATTCATCGGCATGATTCTCACGATCCTCATCATGGCGCGTTCACAGAAATACTTTTCCGCACGGCAGAAGAGCCTGGGCGAGCTGAACGGTTATGTGGAAGAAATGTATTCCGGGCATGAGGTCGTGCGCATCAGCCGCGCCGGACGCAGAGTGGATGCACATTTTGACAAGCTCAACGCGGCCGTTTATGACGCCAACTGGCGTTCGCAGTTCCTCTCCGGCATGATGCAGCCGCTGATGAATATCGTCGGCAACATCGCCTATGTCGCCGTGTGCGTATTCGGCTCCATCCTCGCAATGAACGGTACGATCGACTTTGGCGTGATCGTTTCCTTCATCCTCTATGTCCGCCTCTTTACCTCGCCTCTGACTCAGATCGCGCAGGGCATGACAAACCTGCAAACCGCCTCTGCCTCGGCACATCGCATCTTTGACTTCCTAGAAAGCGAAGAGCTGCCCGACGAAAGCGAAAAAACACGGACGCTCTCGCAGGTACAGGGGCATGTCTGCTTCGACCACGTCCGCTTCTATTACCCGGATACGCCGGATAAAATCATCATCAAGGACTTCTCTGCCGAGGTGCAGCCCGGCCAGAAGGTTGCCATCGTCGGGCCCACCGGCGCAGGCAAGACCACCATGGTCAATCTGCTGATGCGCTTCTTTGAACTGAGCGGCGGCAGTATCTGCATCGACGGCGTGCCGATCTGCGATATGCGCCGCGAGGATGTCCACAAGCTGTTCGGCATGGTTTTGCAGGACACTTGGCTGTTTGAGGGCTCGGTGCGTGAAAACCTTGTGTACAATATGCAGGGGATCACGGATGAGCAGCTTATGCGCGTCTGCCGCGCCTGCGGACTGGACAAGTTTGTCCGTTCTCTTCCCAACGGCCTTGATACAGTGCTGTCAGAGAGCACGAGTATCTCGGCCGGTCAGAAGCAGCTTCTCACCATTGCCCGCGCCATGCTTCAGAACGCGCCCATGCTGATCCTCGACGAGGCGACTTCCTCTGTCGATACCCGCACGGAGCTGCTGATCCAGCGTGCGATGGATGAGCTGACCAAGGGCCGCACAAGCTTTGTCATTGCTCACCGCCTTTCGACGATCAAAAACGCCGATCTCATCCTTGTGATGCGCGACGGCGACGTGATCGAAAGCGGCACGCACGACGAACTGATGCAGCGCGGCGGTTTTTATGCCGAACTGTATAACAGCCAGTTTGAGCAGGCTTCCTGAGCGGCCCGATTCTGCCGCCTTTCCGCGCAGGGCTTTGGCTCTGCGCGGATTCTTTCCGCCCGTGCGTCAGCGCGCAGAGATCAGCGGGAGGCAGCATTCCGGCTTCCGCACGATTTTTAGAGACATTTACCGCAATTCTCGCGCAGCAACGCACCAGAGCTGCCGGCAGAGCCTGGCGGAGAAGATTACGATACTGCTTTTTGAAAAAAAGGATTGCATTTTCGGAACCGGCATGCTATAATATCTGATGTTCCGGGCAGATTGCCTGCCGGAGCAGAAATGGGGCATTAGCTCAGCCGGGAGAGCAGATGGCTCCTAAAGCAGACCGCTTTTTAGGGGATTTTCCTGTTTCCTGCTTTGTTTTACCGCATCCTTCACTACTTCCTCGTTGATATTTTCCCGTATTTTTCAGCTTTCGTTATTTCCTTGGCAAAAGCTCGTAAAATATCAAAAGTTTTGTCAAACGGCATATTTGGGCCTGTAGCTCAGCTGGGAGAGCGTTCGGTTCGCATCCGAGAGGTCGAGAGTTCGAGTCTCTTCAGGTCCACCAAAACACACAGGTACGAACTCTTTTGGTTTAAGAACGTGTTCGGCCTGACAAAAAAGCTGCCGCAGAGGTAATTGTCCTCTGCGGCAGCTTTCTTATTCGCCGGTGTAGCCCTCACACCGCGCGTTGCTCATAAGTAGCCGTGATTTCTCTTTTTCGCTTCAATGTTTGACAGCACATCCCGGATTTCAAAGGCACCTATCGCACAGTTCCAGTGATCGCACCCAAACGAGCGGAAGATGCAGTTTTGGCACCCGTCCTGCTGCTTGCAGTAGTCCACAATGGTTTTCGCAGCTTCGACGACCTTCTTGTTGCTTATCATACGGCGTGCCTCCTTTTACTTTGCATCCGGAATACGGTCAAGAAACGCGGCGGCAGTGTCTATGTCCCAGCCCAACGCCACCAAAGCGCTGTGAACGTCACCGGCGTATTTAACTCTCTTGACGAGAGTGATTTTCCTGTCCGGCAGCCGCCGAGCCTCGAAACGCCATTTCTTCGCGTCGTCACCGATCTTCTGGTGTAGCCTCGCTTCGGCCAGAAACGGTGTGTCCTCGCAGATGTCAAACTGCCAGACTGCCTTCTCTCTGTTCCAGATGCCGTATTTTGCGCCGCGCTTTCCACGGTAGAATTCTTCACGTTTCATACTCCGGCTTCCTTGTAGTTGTCCTTGATGTACTGATTCCTCCGGCAGCAGGAACACTTCTGGTGTCGCGTATTCAACCAGACGCAGCCGGTACAGTCGAGATCAGCAGCGGGAACGTTCTCAAAAACGGAGATCACAGCCTTGCACAGCTCCTGCATCTTGAAAACGCGGTTGATCTGCCTCTGTCCGTCAGCTGCCGCCATTGCAAGATTCCACTCGTTATATGCGTGTTCGGCGGCTTTAACTGCCGCCTGTCGTTCGATAAGTTCAGCCATTGTCAACCTCCTGCTCTCCGTCTGCGAACGGGTACACGTCCACTTGATCGCCGGGAGCCACGACAACGATGTCATGCT
>CABSBF010000046.1 GCA_902475855.1 uncultured Eubacteriales bacterium | reverse complement strand
GAGGATTTCAAGATTACGTCTTGAAATCCTCTTTTTCCTACTCACCGGTTAACACCTGCGTTTTTTTATATTATGGGCAGTGAAAGGTAAGGCAGACAAACTCATGATAAAACTAAGCAGCATAACAAATGACGGAACTGAAATCCGATGTGTTTTTTAGTAGAAGGTTGTGCGGAGTATGGCCAGATTACCATTGACCTTTCTACAAAAGAGATGAAATATTCTATTCCGGCCAATTACGAATGGTGTAAACATCATATCAACAAGGCTTATCATTTTCTGCTGGATAATGCGGACAACTTGCCATCCGTCAGAAATATCGTGTGGTATTGAAGCCAATAACGAAAAAGCGAGGAAGCAATCTGACGGTTGCTTCCTCTTCTATTTCATTTCAAAGTCAGGGGCTTACTCAGCCATACCGACGGCGCCGAAATTCATTCGTAGATTCCTACCGTGAGTGCAAGCCGGCCGCGCCGCGTTTCTCCGCCGAGAGAAAGAATCTTCATTTTCCCCTTCCCGCGCAGAGCGATCACATCCTCCTGTGCAAGCTGGCGATCCGGTTTCTGGCAGCAAATGTCGTTCAGCACCACGCGACCGGCATTGACGGCCTGCACCGCATCTGCCCGGCTGAGATGAAACGCCGCTGACAGCACGCCGTCCAGCCGCAGCGAAGAAACCGTTACCCGAAGCTCCCGCAGCTGCCGCGCCGGGCGCTGCACCTCAGAAAGCGGAATGCATTTTACGCGAAGCGCAGAACGTCCTGCGGAGGTCAGATTGTCCAGAAGGTACTGCGTCAAATCGGAGAGAACGAAAAAATCGCACTGATGCTCTGAAACATAGATATCTCCGATCGCATCCCGGCGCAGGCCGGCGCCCATCAGTGCGCCGAGAATGTCTCGGTGCGACAGTGCGTTTTCTTCATAGAAAGAGGCGCGCAGGCAGGCCACCGGCCCATCCTCCGCAAAATAATCCTCTGGTGCCAGATAATCCGGCAAAAAATAAGCAACCGTCCGCTCCGCACCTTGCACACCGCCGAAAAACCCCGTCTGCGGCAAGATCTGCCCGACGAGTGTTCGCTCACGCGGTGTCAGGAAGAACGTCGACGCAGGCTGTCCGCGCCGCTCTGCCCGTTCCAGCCGGTCACAGACACGCACAAGCAGCATCCGTTCTTCCTCATCGGCGGCAAGTGCCGCGATCTGCTTTTCCCGCTCCATTCTCTCCCCTGCTTTCTTTGCTCAGTCATGCCGACGCCGCAGGTTTCCCTGCGGCGTTTTGCTTTCATTCAGGTAAGATGATCTTGGATTGCATTGCGTTCGGCATCGGATTCCTCCATTGCCTTCTGCGCATAGGTGTTCGCAAAATCAAAAATAAGGTTCTCAAGATCGAGCTTCTCATAAAATTTTGCATTCTCCGCCGGAGCCTCAAGCGCATACTTGGAAAGCCGCTTATTCACTTCATGGCGAGCAACCAGAATCAGCACGCCTGCAAACACCAGCGCCACGCCCACCTTAATCCATGTAATCCACCAATAGCGTCCCATTGACTCCACCTCTTTGGTTTTTCGACGGAGAACGGACGAAAAAGTTCCCGTTCTTCCGATTATTTTGCTTTTCTATCCTGTTCGATCAGCAGCTTGAGTGCTTCCACACCGACGCGCACAGCGGAGCTGGTATCCTCACTCATCTTCTGATCGAGGCCGGCAGCCTCGCGTTCCTGATTCCAGATAACATGGAAGCAGGAGCCGCAGCGGCAGCCAAGCGCATCCGCGACGACAAACAGCGCGGCAGATTCCATCTCGCTGGCAAGAACGCCGAGGCGCTTCCACGCCTCCCACTTATTCAGAAGCTCATAGGAAACGGGCATCTTGGCAGGACTGTGCTGACCATAGAAGGCATCCTTGCACTGTACAACGCCTGTGTGCGTATGCTTCCCCATGGCAAGCGCCGCCTGGCGAAGCGCAATGGTAATATCCAGATTTGCAACCGCAGGATACTCAATAGGCGCATATTCACAGGAGGTATGTTCAAAACGGATGGCACCGGTAGCAACGACGATGTCGCCGGATTGCACGTCCAGATTGATACCGCCGCAGGTGCCGACGCGGATAAAGGTATCCGCACCGATGTTGTGCAGCTCCTCCATAGCAATGGAGGCCGACGGACCGCCGATGCCGGTAGAGCAGACGCTGACCTTTTCGCCCAGCAGCGTTCCGGTATAAATGTTGAATTCGCGGTTCTGCGCGACATGCTTGGCGTCGTCAAAGAGCGCAGCGATGGACTCGCAGCGGCCGGGGTCGCCGGGCAGGATGCAGTAGCGGCCGACGTCGCCTTCTACGCAATGAATATGAAACTGTTTTTCAAGTTTTTGCATAATTTTGGCACTCCTTATGTAGTGATGTCAGATTATTATAACCGATTTTCAGAAAAACGGCAATCCATTTTGCTGTCCGGCATCGTACTTTGTTGAAATACACGAAAAAGCACGCAGAGAATTGTTGATTTCTCTCAGAACAACGTCATCTGGCTGGTATCCGGCAGATTGCCGAAGGCCCCCGCCTGCTTGAGGTTTTCAATGTGTGTTTTGGATACCTTCGGGCAGGCAGCGGAGAATTCGTCAATGGAAACGAATTTCTGTCCCTTACGACCCTCCATGATATCCCACGCCGCCGTTTCGCCCAGGCCGGAAACCGCCACAAAGGGCGGCAACAGCTTGCCGTCTTTCATCAGGAACTTCGTCGCATGGGATTCATAGAGGTCTATGGGTGCAAATGCAAAGCCGCGCAGATAGAACTCGTAGCAGACCTCCAGCGTCGTCAGCAGGTCGTCGTCTTTTGCCGAGCGATCTGGATTGCCGGAGATTTCCTTGATGTGCATCTTGACTGTGTCAATGCCGTTGGTCATCATGACCGCGTCAAAGCCGTCCTTCTGACTGCGGCGGTAGAAATAAGCCGCGTAGAAGGCCAGCGGATGATGGACCTTGAACCACGCAATGCGGAAGGCCATCATCACATAGGCCGCAGCGTGCGCCTTCGGGAAGAGATACTTGATCTTCCGGCAGGATTCAATATACCATTCCGGAACATTGTGCTCCTGCATCTCTTCCACAATGCCGTCCGGCCAGGGCTTTCCCTTGTGGATCGCACCCTTACGGACGGCCTCCATAAATTTGAAGGCACGCTTTTCCGGCAGACCGCATTTGATCAGGTAGAGCATGATGTCATCGCGGCAGCCGATGGCCTGTCCGACCGTTGCTGTACCGCTCAGGATAAGATCTTTCGCATTTCCCAGCCACACGTCCGTGCCGTGGGAGAAGCCTGACAGCCGGATGAGCGTGTCGAACTGCGTCGGCTTGGTATCCATGAGCATTCCGCGGGTAAAGCTCGTGCCAAATTCCGGAATGCCGACCGTGCCGACCTCGCTCAGAATCGGATCGTGCTCATAGCCCAGCACCTTGCTGGAAAGAAAAATCGACATGGTGTCCCTGTCATCCAGTGGGATTTTCTGGGCATCCACCCCCGTCATATCCTCCATCATACGGATCATCGTCGGGTCGTCATGACCCAGCATATCCAGCTTCAGGAGGTTCTCCTCCATAGAGTGATATTCAAAGTGTGTTGTGATGATGTCGGTATCCGGGTCATCCGCCGGATGCTGCACAGGGCAGAAGTCCCAGATTTCGTTCTCCTGCGGGATGACGACCAAACCGCCGGGATGCTGGCCGGTCGTCCGGCGCACGTCGACGCAGCCTGCGGCCAGGCGGTTCTCCTCTGCACGGGAAACTGTCATCTCCCGTTCAGAGAGATATTTTTTCACATAGCCGTAGGCTGTCTTTTCCGCGACCGTTCCTATTGTTCCCGCACGGAACACGTGGCTTGCGCCGAACATCTCAATGCAGTACTGGTGGGCACGCGACTGGTATTCACCGGAGAAGTTCAGGTCGATATCCGGTACCTTATCACCGCCGAAGCCAAGGAAAGTTTCAAATGGGATATTGAAGCCGTCCTTTTCGAGTTGTTCGCCGCATTCCGGGCACTTGGCGTCCGGCAGGTCGGCGCCGCAGTTGATGCCCTCCGGCACATCAAAGGTGCAATATTTGCATTTCGGGCAGCGGTAATGCGGCGGCAGGGAGTTGACCTCCGTAATGCCGGACATAAAAGCAACCAGCGAGGAGCCGACCGAGCCACGCGAACCAACCAGATAACCATTTTCCAGTGAATTCTGGACAAGTTTCTGCGCGGACATATAAATCACGTCATAATGGCAGGTGATGATGTCATGCATCTCCGTATCAACGCGCTTGGTGATCAACTCCGGAGGATTTTCACCATAGAGCCGGTGCATTTTGCCGTAAACCAGAGTTTTCAGATCTTCCACCGAATTTTCAATCTTCGGAGCAAACAGATTGTGCGGCACCGGACGAATGGTATCGCACATATCCGCGATGAGATTGGTGTTTTTCACCACGACCTCATGCGCTTTTTCCTCACCGAGATAGGAGAATTCCTCCAGCATCTCGTCTGTTGTGTGGAAATAGAGCGGGTTCTCGCGGTCGCAGTCCGGGAAGCCCTTAGTTGCCAGCAGGATGCGCCGGTAGATCTCATCTTCCGGATTCAGGAAATGCACGTCGCCCGTTGCACAGACCGGCTTGCCAAGTTTATCTCCGAGTCGGACAATGGTACGGTTGAATTCGCGCAGCTCTTCGTCATCCCGCGCCATACCCTTGGCGATCATGAAGCGGTTGTTGCTCAGCGGCTGAATTTCCAAGAAATCATAGAAGGACGCAATGCGCAGCAGCTCCTCTTCGGGCTCCTGAGCCAGAACAGCCTGGAACAGTTCACCCGCTTCGCAGGCGGAGCCGATGATCAGCCCCTCTCTGTAGCGTTCCAGCTCAAAGCGAGGAATGCAGGGCGCCTTTCGGTAGAAATACTTCAGATTTGATTCGGAGATCAAATGATAGAGGTTGCGCAGCCCTGTCTGGTTCTTGGCAAAGAGAATGATATGCCGCGGATGCAGGCGGCGACCTGTAAGCTTGAGCTCTCCCGACAGCTCCATCATCTTGCGGTTCATATCTGCAAGGTCAACGATTCCCTGTTGCCGCAGGCGACCTGCAAGGCGGTCGTAAATCAAACCGCAGGTCAGCGCATCGTCCGAGGCGCGGTGGTGATTGAATTCCGGCAGTTTGAGCGCCTCAGCCACGATATCCAGCTTGTGTTTTTTGAGTTCCGGCAGAAGTTTCCGAGCCAGTACCAGCGTGTCTATATAGGTCGGGTCGAACGCAACGCCCAGATGCCGTGCGGCTGCCTTCAGAAAACCGATGTCAAACTCCACATTGTGTGCCACCAGAGGGCGCTCTCCGCAAAAGCGGAGGAACTCCGGAAACACCTCGGATATTTCAGGCGCACCCTCCAGCATGGCATCCGTGATACCGGTCAGTTCGATATTTTTCTCGTCGAGCCTGCGTTTCGGATCGACAAAGGACTGGAATGTATCCAGCACCTCGCCGTTTTTGATGATCACTGCACCGAATTCTGTGATTGCATCCTTCGTATTGGAAAGGCCGGTGGTTTCCAGATCGAACGCAACAAATTCACCGTCGATCGGAAGGCTTTCTCTGCCATGCGCCGCGATGCGGTCATCGGTGATATCGAGAAAGTATCCTTCGCAGCCATAGAGGATTTTGATGCTCTGATCCGTTCCGGCGACCTTGTTCTTCGATGCCTTGAGTGCGTCCGGGAAGGAAGAAGCCACGCCGTGGTCAGTGATCGCGATGGCCTTATGCCCCCACCGTGCGGCAGTCGCAACAGCCTCGCCCGTCTTGGTCAGTGCATCCATCATGGACATAGTGGTGTGCAGGTGCAGCTCCACACGTTTTTCAGGCGCGGTGTCCTCTCGCTTGGGGGCCTGCGCAGGCTGGATGGCGATGGGTTCCAGCACGATGTCGTTTTCAAAGCGACTGAAGCTCACCTTCCCAAACACCCGCAGCCACATTCCTGGCTTTGTGATTTTTTCAATGATGGGCTTTGCAAGTTCTGCGTCCATATAACGATTGATGCGCAGAGAGCCGGTGTAGTCCGTCATGTCAAAGGACACGACCCATGCATTGCTTTTCTTCAGTTCCTTATGCCCGACTGCGAACACCAGTCCCTCGACGACCACCTTGCCCATGTCATTTTCCAGTGATACCTCGCGCATCGGCACCGCTGCACCCTTAAACGGCTTGCCAAAAAGCATGGAACTTGTCTCTGCCGGTTTTTTCTGTACCGCGTCACGGAATACAGGCGCAGGAATATCCCTCATTGCAGCCTGACGAATCTTTTCCGTTTCGCCAAAGAGCGCCTCGCCCTCCACGGTACTTCCCGGCACGACTTTGATTTTCGTTCTCAGAGAAAAATGCTCCAGAAGATGCCGTTCCGCCACCGGGAGATAGGGTGTCAGCGCATCCTTGCCATTGGCACGCAGATAGAGCGTCGTTTCCCCCTCAGCGATCTCCCAGCGGCAGCCGGCCAATGTCGCAGCCGCAGGAGAATATGCAGCAATCAGGCAGCG
Source organism: uncultured Eubacteriales bacterium (assembly GCA_902475855.1). Classification (GTDB taxonomy): domain Bacteria; phylum Bacillota; class Clostridia; order Oscillospirales; family Oscillospiraceae; genus JAZOXB01. Next base: position 6,815 of record CABSBF010000046.1, on the reverse strand, counting down.
ATTCAGTTCGGTATCCTCCAAATCTGCGGCGCACTTCATTGGAAATCTCGGGGAGATATTCACAGTGCGGATGCCATATTGCATCTGCAATCCTTCGCCGAGTGCCTGAAGATCGTGCATAGAAACATAACGGTCAAAGCAGACCTCCAATGTGATCCGCCGTTCTTCCCTGCTGATCTCTGCACGGCAAACCGCCGCCTGCTCTAAAACGGCACGCAGCGGTTCCTCCGGAGAATATTCAAAAAACATCTGTAGCAAAGGGACAGAATTAGTCATTTCTCGCTCCTAAAGTTTCTCTATGTAGGAAAGAAGCGCCGGCAGCAGCTCATCATAGGGTAGTTTTTCGCGCAGTTCTCCCTTGACAAACAGCACGCCGCAACCATCGCCGCCGGCAATGCCGACGTCCGCTTCGCGCGCCTCGCCGGGGCCATTGACGATACAGCCCATCACCGCGACGGTGATATTCTTATCGCAGTCCTGAAGTGCCTGTTCCACACGGTTGGCAAGGCCGATCAGGTCAATCTTCGTCCGGCCGCAGGTCGGGCAGGAGATCAGGTTCACGCCCTGCGGGCGCAGGCCGGCCGCCTTTAAGATCGCCTTGGCGGCGTAGACCTCGCGAACCGGGTCCGCCGTCAGAGACACCCGGATGGTGTCGCCTATACCTATGCACAGAAGTCCGCCGATGCCCATAGCGGATTTGATCGTTCCCATGTACTCCGTACCTGTTTCCGTCACGCCGACGTGCAACGGATAATCGCTTTTCTCATGCATCAGGCGATAGGCCTGCATCATAAGCGGCACATTGCTGGACTTCATGGACACACAGATGTCGTAGAATCCATACTTTTCCAGCAAAGCAATATGGGAAAATGCACTTTCCACCAGTGCTTCTGCCGTCGGATGGCCATACTTTTCCAGCAACGCTTTATCCAAGCTGCCGCCGTTGACACCGATGCGGATGGGAATATGGTGTGCGCGGCAGCAGTCCACCACAGCGCGCACCTTGTCCTCTCCGCCGATGTTGCCGGGGTTGATACGAATCTTTGCCGCGCCTCCCTCGGCTGCGGCAAGTGCAAGGCGGTAGTCAAAATGAATGTCTGCAACCAGCGGGAGCGGAGATTTCTCCGCAATGCGCCGGAATCCTTCTGCCGCCTGCATATCCGGGACGGCAAGCCGCGCAATCTCACAGCCGGCCTTTTTAAGAGCTTCAAGCTGCGCAAGGCTACCCTCCACGTCAGTGGTCGCCGTATTGAGCATTGACTGGATGGATACCGGCGCGCCTCCGCCGATCTTCACCCCGCCGACAGAAATTTGTCTAGTCACAGTCAGCCTCCAAAGAGTTTGAAAATATCCTTGAACGTAATAAAAGCCATAAACAGCAGCAGGATCACCATGCCCGCGCCATGAAGATACGCCTCATATTTCGGATTGAGCTTGCGTCGGATGATTTTTTCCACCAGTGCGGTCAAAAGCAGGCAGACAACCCGCCCGCCGTCCAATGCAGGGATAGGCAGCAGATTCATCACTGCAAGGTTGATGGCAATGAAGGAGAAGAAATACAGCACATTCAGCACGCCGATACCAACCGTCGCAGATTCCTTGCCCGCCTGCGTAACGACGGAAACGATCCCGACCGGGCCGGACATCTCATTAAGTCCCGCTCTGCCCGTGATCAGGTCCTGCAATCCGAGGCGCACCAACCGTGCGAAGTCGCGGCACTGGTTCCAGGAGTAGGACATCACTGACCCAATTGTTTTTTCCTGCACCGGGAAGGTAAAGCCGTATCGTTCTTCACCGTTATAATCGCGTGTTTTCAGTTCCATATCCTTCAGTTCAACTTTTTTACCGTCGCGGACAACCACGACATCATACACCTGCGTCGAACTGCGTGCAAGGAGCATGGAGATATCACCGCCGATATAAACACGCTCACCGTCAATGGAATAAACTCTATCGCCTACCTGGAATGCACTTGCAGATTCATAAGGGCAGCCCTCTGCAAAGGTACCGAAAGTCGTGCCGGGAAGCACATCAAAGCGCAGGCTGACAAACAGCACTGCAATCAGCAGCCCGGCAACAAAGTTCATAAAAGAGCCAGCCACCAGAATCAGCAGCCGCTTCCAGAGCTTTGCATTGCCGAAAGCCCGTGGGTTGTCACTCTCGCCGTCCTCACCCTCCATGGCGCAGTAACCGCCAATGGGAATGCAGCGAAGGGCGTAAAGCGTTTCGCCCTTCTTCTTTTTAAGCAGCGCCGGGCCCATAAACAGGGAGAATTCATTCACCTGCACACCGGATAACTTTGCTGTCAGAAAATGTCCGAGCTCATGCACAAATACCAGCACGCCAAAGAGAAGAATTGCCAGAATAATATAAAAAGCGGTCAAACCATTCACCTCACATTTTTTCCATCACTGCGCTGCGCGCCATACGGTCGCTTGCAAGAATCTCCTCCAGATCCGGTGATACCGCAAACGGAACCGTGTCCATCGCGCCGCGAACCAGCCTCGGAATGTCGTAAAATCCGATTTTATCCTGCAAATACAACGCTACGGCGGCCTCATTCGCGCCATTCATCACTGCGCAGGTGTTGCCGCCGCGCTCCGCCGCCTCCCGCGCAAGAAGCAGGCAGGGAAACGCCTCCGTATCCGGGCGGTCAAAGGTCAGCGGCCCGCAGGCCAAAAGGTCCAGGCCGGGCGCCTGGTTGTGCTCGCGGGCAGGATAGGTCAGCGCCAGGCGAATAGGCACGCGCATATCCGGGACGCCGAGCTGCGCCAGCATCGCACCGTCACGGAACTCGACCAGAGAATGGACGATGCTCTGCCGGTGGATGACCACATTCACCTGTGAAAGCGGCATAGAATACAGATGCATTGCCTCAATGATCTCCAGGCCCTTGTTCATTAGTGTAGCACAGTCGATGGTGATTTTATGCCCCATTTTCCAGTTTGGATGCTTGAGGGCATCGTTTTTCGTCACATTTTTCAGTTCCTCCGGGCTTTTCCCGAAAAACGGCCCGCCGGAACAGGTCAGAATCAGGCGGCGCACCTCGCGGCGGTCTCCGCACCCCATCAGGCATTGAAAGATGGCTGAATGCTCAGAATCGACCGGAATGATCTCCGCGCCGTACTCCCGCGCAGCGGCCATGACGAGAGCACCACCGCAGACGAGAGTTTCCTTGTTTGCAAGGGCAATCCGCTTTTTCTTCCGGATAGCCGCAAGCGTGGGCCGCAGTCCCAGCATTCCGACCACGGCCGTCACGACCGTATCAGCCTGCTCGTGCTCCGCTGCCGCGAGAAGGCCTTCAATGCCGGAGAGAATGCGGATATTCTGCCCCGGAAGCGCCTCGCGCAGCTCCTGTGCTGCCTGCGGCGTAGCCATGACCGCAAGCTCAGGCCGGAACTTACGGCACTGCTGCACCATAAGCGCAACATTGCTTCCCGCAGTCAGCGCCGCAACGCGGACCGGAAGCTGCTCAACGACCTCCAGCGTCTGCCGTCCAATGGAGCCGGTAGAGCCGAGGATGGAAACATACTTTGTCATATCACTTTGCTGCAAACGGAATAAGCAGCATCAGGATCTCCGCCATGGGCGCAACGATCATCGTGCTGTCAAAGCGGTCGAGGATGCCGCCATGACCTGGCAGGAGATTACCGTAATCCTTGATGCCAACCTGTCGTTTGACAACAGAGAGCGTCAGATCGCCCACGATAGAGCCGATCGCGCCGACCACGCCGTAAATCGCGGCGTAGAAATAGTTGACCTGTGTAAAGCCGAAGCACTTGTTCAGAAGCAGCGTATAAAGCGCCATCGCAAGAATATTCGCAATAACACCGCCTACCGCACCCTCAACCGTTTTTTTTGGGCTGATGACCGGCGCCAGCTTATGCTTGCCGCAGGCGCGGCCGACAAAATAGGCGCCGCTGTCTGCCACCATGGAAAGCACAAACGCAACCAGAATGAAATATTTACCATTCTGCATTCCGCGCAGGCGCACAAGCGCACCGATCAGGAAAGGATAGACAAACCCACTGAACAGAGCCACGCACAGTGCGGAGAATTGCAGCTTCGTGTGTGCCGCGAGCAGCTCGCAGAACAGCGCACAGAAGTAGACAAACAGGCCGATGAGCATACTTACCCAAAGCGTCTGCTCCGAAACGACTGCGCAGGCACGCATCCACGACCACATCACGGTCGCCGCAGCCATCACCGCAGTGTAGCAAAGAATCCGCTTGTGCTTCAGAATGCCCGTGCGCCACAGCATCTCGTAGGCAGCAATGACGCAAGCAGCGGCGAACAGGATTGCCGTCGCCAGCGGCGGCAGAAACAGCACGACCGCCAGCAGCAGCGGCAGGCCGATGCAGGCAACCAGAATTCTTGTACCCATTATTTTGTTCCTCCAAACCGGCGACTGCGGCCATTGTAGGCTGCGATCGCCTTTTCTAAGTCCTTGGGGCCGAAATCCGGCCAAAGCACATCTGTAAAATAGTATTCTGCGTAGGCTGACTGCCATAACAGAAAATTGGATATTCTCAGTTCTCCGCCCGGCCGGATGACAAGCTCCGGATCCGGAACACCTGCGGAGTACATCCGAGCGGAAAAAGCCTCCTCTGTCAAATCCTCCGGACGGCATTTTCCGTCCGCGCAGTCCTGCGCAAATTTCTGCGCCGCGCGCAGGATCTCCACGCGGCCGCCATAGTTCAGGCAGAAGTTGACCTGCACGCCCTCATACTTCTGAGAACGCGCAGCCGTGATGCGCGCCTCCTCTTGCAGTTCCGGTGAGAGGCGCGATAGGTCGCCAAAGAAGCAGAAGCGCACCTGATTCTTGTCCATATCGCGAATCAGCTCGCGCAGATACTTCTCCAGCAGCTCCATAATAGCGTCCACCTCCTCAGGCGAACGTTTCCAGTTCTCTGTGGAGAAGGCATAGACCGTCAGGTATTTCAGTCCGATGGATTTGGCATAATTTGCGATTGTTCGGAAGGCTTCCGCGCCAATCTTATGCCCTGCCTGACGGGGCAGGCCGCGTTTTCTTGCCCAGCGGCCATTTCCGTCCATGATAATGGCAATGTGTGTCGGAACCGGGCGGGAAAGCTGCGGTATCCTTTTGTGAAAAAACATAGCTTTTCTCCAAAATCGCAGCCGCCGGATGGCGGCTGCGACAAAACCTCTTTGAGCTTACAGCTCCATCAATTCCTTTTCCTTGACAGCGCAGGCTTCGTCGACCTTCTTGATATACTTATCGGTCAGCTCCTGCAGATCCTTTTCGGCCTTCTTCTGGTCGTCCTCGGTAATCTCAGACTTCTTCTTCAGATTCTTGATATAATCCATCGCATCGCGGCGAATATTCCGCACGGCAACCTTGGCATCCTCGCCGTATTTCTTGACCTGCTTGGTCAACTCGCGGCGTCGCTCTTCAGTGAGCTGCGGGAAAACCAGACGAATCACGCGGCCGTCGTTCTGCGGATTGATGCCCAGATCGGAGGTCTGGATGGCCTTTTCAATCTTTTTGAGCAGGCTGCCGTCCCACGGCTGAATGACGAGCGTCCGGGCATCCGGGGAAGAAATCGTGCCAACCTGTCCGACAGGGGTATCCACGCCATAGTATTCGACCATAATGCGGTCAAGTACTCTGGCATTTGCGCGGCCGGCGCGCACCGCGCCGAAGTCCTCCTGGAGAATTTCCAGGGTTTTGTCCATTTTTCTTGTAAATTCCTTAAAGTCCACTGCCATTTTATTTATCCTCCTTAACAACTGTTCCGATTTTTTCTCCCATCACCACGCGCAGGATATTCTCCGGATTCTTCAGCGCGAAGAGAATGATGGGGATATGATTATCCATGGAAAGCGAGGTAGCCGTGCTGTCCATCACGGAAAGGTGCTTGGCGAGCACTTCGTCGTAGGTAATCTCGTCGAACTTCACCGCATCCGGATTCTTCGCCGGGTCATCGGAATAGACACCGTCAACGTTCTTGGCAAGCAGAATGGCGTCGGCGCCGATCTCAGCGGCGCGCAGCACCGCGCCGGTATCCGTCGAGAAAAAAGGATTGCCCGTGCCGCAGCCAAAAATCACAACGCGGCCCTTTTCCAAGTGGCGGATCGCCTTGCCGCGGATGTAGGGCTCAGCAATGCGGCTCATCTCGATAGCAGTCTGCACACGCACTGCAACGCCGCGCTGCTCCAGGCTGTCGGCCAGCGCAAGGCAGTTGATGACTGTAGCAAGCATACCCATATGATCCGCACGCGTGCGCTCCATACGGTCGCCACCATCCTTCACGCCGCGCCAGAAATTGCCGCCGCCAACGACGATACCAACCTGCACACCGGCCTCGACGCACTGCTTGATCACATCGCAGACCTTGCCGATCACATCAAAATTCAAACCCCTGTGGGCGTCGCCGGCAAGCGCCTCTCCGCTGATTTTAAGCAGGACGCGCTTATATTTCGGCTCGTTCATGGGATACCACTCCTTATTTTTCAAATGTCATTGACTCTATTCTATAATAATTCCGCCGAATTGACAACCAGAATTTCTCGATTTCACAGATTGTTTTTATTTTTCTCCCAGGCCGTGCAGAATAATTGTCAAAATGCACGGAAACGGCATTGCAGATTTGGGAATTTTGATATATAATAGGCGCAGTAATTTTTGTAGCAGAGAGGATGGACACTATGGCTGAGGAACTGAGCCGTATGGAAACCAAGAATTTCATTGAAGCCTTTGTGGAAGAGGACATCTCCGCAGGCGGACAGTTTGAGGGAATGCAGGTTCACACCCGTTTCCCGCCCGAACCGAACGGCTATCTGCACATCGGCCA
>CABSBF010000045.1 GCA_902475855.1 uncultured Eubacteriales bacterium | reverse complement strand
TATGTGGTACGACGAGAAAATGGTCTTCCCGGACGGAAATGCCGAACCCGCGGGCGATGACGCTTTCATGGTCAGGACTGCGCAGAAAATGTATCACGAGATCAGCCCGGAGACCGGTGAGTTTATCGACTTCATGATCGAGCATGAGATGATGGATTTACAAAACAAGCCGGGCAAAGCCTCCACGGGCTACATGACGAGTCTTCCCAGTCTGAAGGCTCCCTTTGTGTTCTCCTGCTTCAACCATACAATTTTCGACATGCAGGTGCTGACGCACGAGCTGGGGCACGCCTTCGCGGGCTATATGGCCATGCGCAGCCAGCCAATTTCGGACTACTACAGCGAATCCACCGACATCGCGGAGATCCTCTCCATGTCCATGGAACAGTTTGCCTATCCCTATGCCGAGTGGTTTTTCGGCGATCAGGCAGACAAGTTCCGCTTTGCACATTTGCAGGAGGCTCTGACCTTCGTACCCTTTGGCGTGGCGGTAGATGAGTTCCAGCACATCTGCTATGCGCATCCTGAGCTGACGCCCAAGGAGCGGACGTATCAGTGGCATCTGCTGGAGGAAAAGTACATGCCGTGGCGCAAGTACGATAATGACGCCTTCATGGAGCGCGGCGGCTTCTGGTACCATAAGCTGCATATTTACCTCTATCCCTTCTACTACATCAACTACACGCTCACCACTATGGGCGCGATGGAGTTCAAGAAGAAGTATGCCGAGGATAAGTCCGCCGCATGGCAGGACTACCTCGAGCTCTGCAAGACCGGCGGCAGCCGCAGCTATCTGGAAACACTGCGTTATGCGAATCTGACAAATCCCTTTGAGGCCGGTTCCGTTGAGCGCGCCTGTGGCTATGCCGAGAAAATCCTCCTTGATTCCATCGCGGAGCAGGAGAAATAAGCCGTAATTTACGGCATTACGTATAAAAACACCGCACCGGATTTCCGGTGCGGTGTTTTTAACGATCGGGACTATAAGCCGGGTTCTGTAATCGACAGCCATCTATCTCGACGTACCGTTGCCGGCACGCTCAAGCCACCTCCCCGGAAACGGCCGGGCCGGCCAATGTTTCCTCCACGGTGTTGCTCCGAATAGAGTTTACAGCGCCGCGATGTTCCCATGCGGCGGGTGAGCTCTTACCTCGCCTTTCCACCCTTACTCCACGGCACAGGCCGCAGAGCGGTATCTCTCTGTTGCACTTTTCCTGAAGTCGCCTTCGGCGGGCGTTACCCGTTATTCTTGCCCTGCGGAGCCCGGACTTTCCTCATAAAAGAGCCTTTCGGCTCAGTCACGCGGCTGCCCGTCCCGGTCGCCTCGACTATTGTACTTTATTTCTTACCGCTTGTCAAACGGATTGCAAAATTTCTTTTCTCAGGGTATAATAGTCTTGCTTCGTTGGAACGCAAAGGGAAAGAAGGGGTTATATTGACACTCCATGAATATTTTGATAATCTGCGGGGGAAGAAGGCTCTGGTGCTCGGCCTCGGCGTGAGCAACCGGCCGCTGGTGCGCCTGCTGCTGCAATATGGGATCGACGTGACCGGCTGCGATAAAACACCGCGCGAAAAGCTGGACAAAGAAGTGCTGGAGCTTGAGCGCATGGGCGCAAAGCTCCATCTGGGGGAAAGCTATCTGGAGGGGATCTCCGGCGATATCGCCTTCCGCACGCCTGGGCTGCATCCGGAAAACCCGGAACTTATCGCTCTGCGCGCGGCAGGCACGAAAATCACCTCCGAGATGGAGGCGTTTTTTGAGGTCTGCCCCTGCCAGATCATCGGTGTGACCGGCTCGGACGGCAAGACCACGACCACCACACTGATTTCGGAGCTCCTGCGACATGCGGGCTGCCGCGTCTGGGTGGGCGGCAACATTGGCACGCCGCTTCTGGATAAGGCTGAGGAGATACAGCCGGAGGACAAGGTCGTGCTGGAACTCAGTTCCTTCCAGCTCATGGATTTGCACTATAGCTGCCACACTGCTGTCGTGACCAATCTCGCCCCCAATCATCTGGATATGCACAGGAATATGGCAGAGTATGTCAATGCCAAGAAGAATATTTTCCTGCGCCAGAGTGCGGATGACACGCTGATCCTGAATCTGGACAACGAGATTACAGCCGGGTTTGCAAAGGAGGCAAAGGGGAATGTTCTTTGGTTCTCCCGCAGGCAGCCGGTGGAACAGGGCGTGTATTTTCAGGACGGCGTGATCTGGAGAGGAATGGAGCCCCTGCTGCGGCAGGAAGATATTCTCATACCCGGGCTGCACAATGTCGAAAACTATATGGCGGCAATCCTGGCGGTGGACGGCAGCGTATCCGATGATGACATCCGTTACGTTGCAAAGCACTTTGGCGGTGTGGAGCACCGCATCGAACTGGTGCGCGTGAAGGACGGTGTGTCCTATTATAATGATTCCATCGCTTCCTCGCCCAGCCGGACGATTGCGGGGCTGCACAGTTTCCGGCAGAAGGTCATCCTGATTGCGGGCGGCTATGACAAGCACATTCCGTATGACGTGCTCGGCCCGGAGATCGTGCAGCATGTGAAACTGCTGGTCTGCACCGGCGCAACCGGAGAAAAGATCGCGAAGGCAACGGAAAATGCAGAGAATTACCGAGAAAACACACCGGAGATTCTGCGAATCGACGACTTTTACGAGGCAATCCGAGCCGCCTCACGCCGTGCGGAGGCGGGCGATGTGGTGCTGTTGTCCCCGGCGAGCGCAGCCTTTGATAAGTTCAGGAACTTTATGGTGCGCGGCGCCGAGTTCAAGAAAACCGTGATGGAGCTGTAGTATGAGAAAGAACTGTGCGGCGGTGATCGTCGCGGCCGGAAACGCCACGCGGATGCAGGGCATAGACAAGATGCTTACCGGGCTTGCGGGTGTGCCTGTGGTGCTGCGCTCAGCGCGCGCACTGGCCGCCTGTGAAGAGATCGACAGCCTTGTAATCGTCACAAGAGAAGATCTGATGCAGCAAATCGCCGCTCTTTGTGCGGATCTGAAAAAGCTGAAAGCGGTCGTGCCGGGCGGCGCGAGCCGGACAGAGTCCGTACTGGCGGGGCTGAACGCGCTGCCGCCGGAGGCGGAGCTGGCCGCCATTCACGACGGCGCACGCCCGCTGGTGACGGCGCAGGTCGTTCGCGCCGCGGTGCAGACTGCGGCGGAGTACGGAGCCGCTGCACCGGCCGTTCCTGTACATGATACTATAAAACAGGCAGAAAACGGCGAGGTGACGGCGACACCGGATCGCAGCCGGCTCTTTGCGGTGCAGACACCGCAGGTCTTTGATGCGGCCATGCTCAAAAACGCACTGCATCGCGCACTGGATGCAGATCTGTCCCTGACAGATGACTGCTCTGCGGCAGAGGCCATGGGAGTTACCGTGCATCTGACGCCGGGCAGCGAGGAGAATCTGAAAATCACCACGCCGGTCGATCTGGCCCTCGCGGAGGCGATTTTGAAACGGAGGAAAACCATGCGCATCGGACACGGTTATGATGTACACCGTCTGACGGATGGCAGAAAGCTCATTCTCGGCGGTGAGGAAATCCCCTTTGAACGCGGACTGGATGGTCATTCGGATGCAGATGTGCTTGTCCATGCGGTCATGGACGCCCTCCTCGGTGCGGCGGCGCTGCGCGACATCGGAGTGCTGTTTCCGGACAATGACCCGGCCTACAAGGGCATTTCCAGTATGCTGTTGCTGGAAAAGGTGATGGAGCATCTCCGCGTGGCAGGCTATGTGGTGGGGAATGTGGATGTGACCGTTCTGGCCCAGCGGCCGAAGCTGAAAGATTATATTCCGGCCATGCGGGAGAATCTTGCCCGCGCGATGGGCGTCGACCTCGGATGCGTCAGCGTCAAGGCAACGACGGAGGAGGGCCTTGGCTTCACCGGCAGCGGCGAGGGCATCGCCTGCCATGCCGTGTGCCTGCTGGAAAGGATTTCATAAAAATCAGGAAGCACCCGCAGACTTTATCTGCGGGTGCTCAGCCTGTCAAAGAACCCCTGCTTCCGTTTGCTGAAAGCAGGGGGTTCTTTGACAGGCTGCAAGGAGAGGAAGGCATTTGCCTTCCTCTCCTTTGCCATAAGGTCAATCGACGATGTCGACGGTGACGTGCTTCCCGTCGCGCTGGGCGACAGCCTTGACGATCGTGCGGATCTCCTTCGCGATACGGCCCTGTCTACCAATGACTTTGCCCATATCCTCCGGAGCAACACGCAGTTCAAGAATGGTGTTGTCGCCGTCCTCTCTCTGTGTTACAGTGACCGCATCGGGCTGATCGACCAACTGCCTTGCAACATAGAGCAAGAGTTCTTCCATTGTGCTGCTCCCTTCAATCAAAGGACGTTAGCCTTTTTCAGAAGAGCCTTCACGGTATCAGTGGGCTGTGCGCCGTTCTTGATCCACTGCTGTGCCTTTTCAGCGTCGATCGTGATCGTAGCAGGCTCGGTCACAGGATTGTAGGAACCGATCTCTTCGATGCAGCGGCCGTCACGCGGGCTGCGGGAGTCAGCAACGACAATGCGGTAGTAGGGAGCTTTCTTTGCACCCATTCTTCTCAGTCTGATTTTTACCATGGGGTTTCACCTCCAAATAGATTTGAAAATTTATATCATCAAACAAAAAGCTTGACAATTTCTTACATTCCGGGGAAGCCGGGGAAGCCGCCGCCCATCTTGCCGAACATTTTGCGCTTCTTTCCCTTGCCGTTCATCTGCTTGACCAGCGTCTGCATCTGCTCAAACTGCTTGAGCAGGCGGTTGATGTCTTCAACTCTTTGACCGCAGCCGGCCGCAATGCGGCGCTTGCGGGAGGAGTTGAGACAGGAGGGATTTTCACGCTCATAGGGTGTCATAGACAGAATAATCGCTTCAACGCGCGAAAGCGCACCCTCGTCCACCTGGACGTTTTTTATCGCGCCCATACCGGGAAGCATGCCTAAAATATCCTGCATAGAGCCCATGGACTTGAGCTGCACAAGCTGGTCATAGAAATCCGCAAGCGTAAACCGGTTCGCGCGGAGCTTCTGCTCCAATTCCTGCGCCTTTTTCTGGTCGAGGGCCTGCTCGGCCTTTTCGATCAACGTAAGCACATCGCCCATGCCGAGAATACGGGAGGCCATACGCTCAGGGTGGAAGGGCTCAATCATGTCCAGCTTTTCGCCGGTGCCGATGAATTTGATGGGCTTGCCGGTGACAGCCTTGACGGAAAGCGCTGCGCCGCCGCGGGCATCGCCGTCGAGCTTGGTGAGCATCACGCCGTCGATGTCCAGCCATTCGTTGAAAGACTGCGCGGCATTGACGGCATCCTGACCGGTCATGGCATCCACGACCAGCAGAATTTCGGAAGGCTGTACGGCGGCTTTGATGGCCTTCAGCTCATTCATGAGTGCCTCATCCACGTGCAGACGTCCGGCGGTATCGAGAAAGACCATATCATTACCGTGCTGTTGGGCATGACGGATGGCGGCCTTTGCAATATTGACAGGATTTTCCTGCCCCATCTGGAAGACGGGAATGCCTAGCTGGCCGCCCACAACTTCCAACTGCTTGATGGCAGCCGGACGGTAAATGTCGCAGGCAACAAGCAACGGACGCTTGCCCTGCTTCTTGAACAGCCCTGCCAGCTTTGCACCATTGGTGGTCTTACCTGCGCCTTGCAGACCGACCAGCATCACGACGGTGGGGGACTTGGGAGAGATGGTAATGCGCTGATTCTCGCTGCCCATGAGCTTGATGAGCTCCTCATTGACGATCTTGACGATCATCTGGGCTGGCGTGAGGCTTTCAAGCACATCCGCGCCGACGCAGCGCTCGGAAACGGACTTGATGAAGTCCTTGACGACCTTGTAGCTGACGTCCGCCTCCAGAAGGGCAAGGCGAATCTCACGCATAGCCTCCTTGATGTCGGCTTCGGTCAGACGGCCCTTGCCGCGCAGCTTTTTGAAAGCTGCATTAAGTTTTGCGGTCAGTCCTTCAAATGCCATGGTTTACTCCTTTACGGATGCGGCAGCGGAGAGAATCCGCTGCGCACAGCGCTGCACAGAAGGGTCTGCACAGCCGGAAAGCTGCTCGGCAGCATTTTGAATTTCTTCCAGCGCGGCACGAAGCCTGCGCTCGCGGGTGACGCAGCCGATGGCTGCTTCCATATCGCGCAGGAGCGTTTCGGTACGGGAAATCGTGTCATGCACGCCCTGCCGGGAAATGCCCTCCTGCTCTGCAATCTCACTGAGGGAGAAATCCTGATTATAATAGAGATCAAAATAGGTTTTCTGCTTTTCTGTCAGAAGGCTCCCGTAGTAATCCAGAAGCAGGGACATGGTGAACGCTTCCTGTTTCATCGCGAACGCCTCCTTCCGACAGCTTGACTATTCTACAATAATTCGGCGCGTCTGTCAAGAGAAAAAACTTGACAGCAATGATTTTTTTCGTGGCGGGTATAAAAAGAAGAGAAAGACATAAGCTTGACCGAGGTGATTGAACGATGATGCGCAATTTTCTGCGGCGGAATCTGCCGCTTCTGATCGTGCTGGGAGTACTGGGCTCCCTGGTGGCCATTGCAGCGGCGAAGCAGCCGCCGGCGCTGCCGGCTGGCTCGTGGGGGTTGAGCTTTCAGACGGAGGGGCAGCCGCCCGTGGGCAATACCTCCGGCGAGCGTCTGAAAGAATACGGTGCGGCTTATTTGGGCAATACAAACCAGAAAAAGATATATCTGACCTTTGATTCCGGTTACGAAAACGGTTGCACCGCCCAGATTCTCGACACACTGAAAAAGCACAACATCCATGCGGCGTTTTTCCTTGTTGGAAACTATATGGAAAAGAACCCGGAGCTTGTGCGGCGCATGACGGACGAGGGGCATATTGTCGGGAATCACACATATCACCACTGGGACATGTCGAAAATCAGCGACCCGGCGCGCTTCCGGCAGGAACTGGAATCTCTGGAGGAACTCTACCGGCAGACAACCGGCCGGGAAATGAAGAAATTCTATCGTCCGCCGCAGGGCATCTATTCCGAAGAAAACCTGAAGATGGCGCAGGAACTGGGCTATCATACCGTGTTCTGGAGCCTTGCCTACGTTGACTGGCTCAATGACAGGCAGCCCACTTCAGAGCAGGCGTTTTCCAAGCTGATCCCACGTATTCACAATGGAGCGGTCGTCCTTCTGCACAGCACATCCAAGACAAACGCCGCCATTCTGGATGACCTTCTGACCCGGTGGGAAGGTATGGGCTATACCTTCGGAACCGTGGAGGAACTTTTTTCCTGAACCGTCACCAATCGGGCTTCCTGTCATAACATGGAATGAGCGAAGTGCTCATAACTATTTCAGGAGGTTCTGCTATGAATTGTAATAACGGATTTGGCGGCTGCTGGTGGATCATCATCCTGATCCTCCTGTTCTCCTGCTGTGGCTGCGGCGGCACCGGCATTACGGGCGGCAACGGCTGCGGCTGTGGCTGCGAGAACAACAACGGCTGCGGCTGCGGCTGCTGAAATGCTTCGGCGGAGGGGTGAAAGCCCCTCCGTTTTTTGGATCGTCGTTGACAAGTCTCTGACTGTGCGGTACGATAAAGAAAAAACGGAGGAATGTACATGAAAAAGGAAAGGGAACTTCTGCGTGAGTGCAGATACCGCGAATATCTCCGCGCGGCACTGGAGGAAAACTGCGAAGTGTATCCGACTGCGGCGCAGCTTGACGGCCTTTTGAACGGTCTGGCAGGGAAAGGTTTTTCACTTGCCTCCGGCAAGCCATATTTTGATGCCGAGGCGTATGTCCTGAAGGCGGCCTTCGGCTGTGTGGAGGACGCCATCCGCCGTGCACAGACTTCGGCGATGCAGCGGGCGGATGCAGAAGTGTAACATGTTCGGCACATGCGCAAAAAAGAAAGAAAGACTCGTACCGGCCGGATGCGCCGATACGAGTCTTTTCTTTAATCCAACGCCGTGTGGCGATTATCTGGCCACAAGCAGGAAATAGGCCAGGACGAGAACGCCGAGAACGATCCGGTAATAACCGAAGGCGGCAAAGCTGTGCTTTTTGATGTAATTCATCAGGAACTTGATGGCAATGAGCGAAACAGCGAAAGCCACAAGCATTCCGAGCAGGAGAACAATGCCCTGAATTCCCGTAAATGTGCCGAATTTGATGATTTTCAAAAGGGATGCGCCGAACATGACGGGAACAGCGAGGAAGAATGTATATTCCGCTGCAAGACCGCGCGACGCGCCAATCAGAATACCGCCGAGAATGGTTGCGCCTGAGCGTGAGGTACCGGGGATGAGGGAAAGCACCTGAAACAGGCCAATCAGAAGGGCATCCGACCAGCGAAAGTCGCTCATTTTCCGAATACGGGGAGTGCGTCCCTCATTGTGCTTTTCTACGAGAATGAAGGCAACACCGTAGAGAATGAGCATGGCGGCGACAACATAGGGATTATAGAGATGTGCTGTCATCCAGTCATCCAGCAGAACCCCTGCAACGGCTGCCGGAATGCAGGAAACGGCAATCTTCAGCCACATGACGATTTTGTCCATATAGCAGTAGTTGTCGCAGAAGCGCTGCACGCTGCAGACGAAGCGGTTGTCGCTGGCCTCGCGGAACCAGGAGCGCTGCTTGCGTGTGGCCTTTGTGTGGAAGGGCCAGAGCTTGTGCCAGAACAGGACAAGCACGGCAACGATCGCACCAAGCTGGATGACGACATCGAATAGATTCGTCATGAAGGTTTCAGTCAAAACGGGGTGATTTTCCGTTTTCCATAGGGCATCCACCAGAACCAGGTGGCCGGTGCTGCTGATCGGCAGCCACTCCGTGATGCCCTCTACAATACCAAGAAAGATGATTTTCAGCCAGTCCAGAAAAGCCATAGCATAACTCCCTTCTGCGGTTAGTTTATGCACCAGTATAGCATAAATAGCACGGCTTGTCAAAAAGGAAAAGGCTGACCGGAAGATGAAATCGCCCGGCACATACAAATGGAAAGCATCCCGTGAAAAGAGCGCGAAAGCCTCTGCTATATTGATACGAAGGATAAATATCGCAGCGTTCATCTCAGTGTGAGAGGAATCTGCAGTATTAAAGTTTTCAATCCACGAAATACAGAAAACCGCTCAAAACCGTGTGGTTTCAAGCGGTAAACATTGGAGCTGCTATCCAGATTCGAACTGGAGACCTCATCCTTACCAGGCATCGCAGAGCCTTCCAGCCCTTGCTGCGTAAGGCTTTGCGGCGGTTTTTTGTCCAAAAAGGATGAGGTCGCAGCCTGTTTGTTCCATTGCTTTCGTCCGCTCATTTCCCCGTGTGGGTCACGGTGTGGGTCAAACCACTTTCAGAACGCAAACGAAGGGCGTACCTCTGACAGCGGCAAACCGAGCCTCTGCGCTCTGTCTCGCTCATAGGTGACGCGTGTCACTTCCTCAATAAAGGCTTTCTCTTTCGGCGTGGCACTCGCCCATCGCACACTGTACTTGCGGCACAGTTGAAAGAATATCTCATAAAAACGTTCTTCCTCTGCATCCTTGTAGTTCTACAGAACTCCTTGTCGAGCCGTGTTTGATTATACAGGAAGGCTGCGATCTGGCCGCGGGTGCAGGCGGCATCGGGATCGAACTTGCCGTTGCCAACGCCGGCGGTGATGCCGTTCTCGATGGCTCAAGCCACAGCCTGCGCATAGTAGCTGTCGGCGGGAACGTCAGCAAAGCTGGCGCCGGAGGCAGCGGTAGGCTGGCCCATGGCGCGCCACAGCATGGTGACCATCTGGGCGCGGTTGATTGATGGCGGCGTTGGGGCTTGTGCCGTCGGAAACTCCCTTGTCCTTGGCCCAATTCTGTGCCTTTTCGTACCAGATGCTGCCGCCGGTCAGATCCGCGTCATTCTGCCGCGCGAGGATCGTCCAAAGCTGCGCCCGGGTGGTGGAGTTGTTGGGCGCGTAGATCGTGTCGATTATGCCGTTGACCAGCCCACGGGCGCTGACGAAGTCGATGGCGTCCTTGACCCAGTGGGCGCGGGTGTCGACGAAGTCCTTGGAGTTGTCCATGATCTTCACAGTCGCGCTGCCGTCCATGGTGAGCCGGATGCCGTCCTCGGTGGGCAGGGAGTTCTTGACGATTTCGCCGTTCTTCTTGGCGTCCTCAACAGCCTTGCTGCTGAGGGTGGTCTCCGCCGTGGTCTGGCCGTGCCTGTCGGTCTTGCCGGTGCTGGTGGAGGGTCTGCCGGAGCTGCTGCCACCGCCGGAGGACGGACGGGAGGTAACAGTCAGCTTGCCGTCCACATAAGTGATTTCGTAATTTTCACCCGCGCTTGCGCCGCTGGCCGTGATCTTAGCCGCCTCGCCGGTCCTGGTCAGATCGGGCGCGGTCGGTTCGTAAGTCAGTGTGGGCGCGGTGGTCAGCTTGTCCTCACCGATCAGACCGAAAACCGTGTAATCCTTGTCCAGCCCGGACTTGCTCAGATCAGGCGAGGTGCTGCCCACATAGGCGCTCTTGTCCTTGGCGGTGACGGTGACCGGCGCCTTGGCGATCGCAAAATCAAAGGTCTTCGCCGTAGCTGTGTTGTCGCTCCAGACATAGTTTTCGGCGTCCTTCAGCGTCACGGTCACGGTGTGCGTGCCCGCGTTCTTCCGGACGTTGCCCGCAACGGTGTAAAGGCCGCTCGCCGCGAGGGTGTAAGTCTGCTCTTCGCCGCTGTAGGTGAACTGTGTCGGGTCTTCTGCGGGGATCTCAACTTTTGCCTTAGCGATGGTAACGCTGACGCTGGCGGGCGTGGTGTCGCTGTGGTTGCCGTCGCCCGCGACCTTGTACCAGACGGTGTACTCACCGGCGTTCTCGCCGGTGGGGATGGCAGTGCCGTAATTTGTGCCGTCCGTGCTATACTGCATCGTGCCGCCGGTGGCGAAACCCGCAGAGATGAGTGTCTGCGCCTCGCCGGTGTAGGTCAGCCCGGTGATTGTCGTTGGCGCGGTGCAGGCGGAGTCCGTCTTCGCGATGCTGAACTTCGCGCTGCCGGAGACGGTGTAGTTGCCATTAGCATTGTCCGTGATGGTCACGGTGGCGGTGTTTTCGCCCGCGTTGACGTTGTTATCGTAGGACACTGTGTACTCGCTCGGGTCAATGGTATTCTCGCCGTCCTTGACGGTGACATTGGGTGTCTTTGCGTTGCCGTCGTAGACACTGCCGGAAGCAATTTCAATGGTCGGGTCAGTGAGTTCCTTTGGTGCGATGGTATACTCCACGCTGGCAGTCACAGCCCCGCCGCCCTCGCCCACCGTGATGCCGGCGGTGTAGGTACCTGCGTCGGTGGGGGCGGCGGAAAGCGTCGTTTCTCCCTGCTTGTAGGTAATACGGATGTTGTCTGCACTTGCACCCGGCCAATCATTGCTGACTGTCACTGCTGCCGCCTTGGGGCGACCGTCGTAGGTCGGCGTACCCGCTTCGGGCGCAGCGATCGTCACGCTGCCGCCATGAAAATCCGTATTGTTGTTCTCAGCGCAGTTTTTGCACGTTGCGGTAATGGTTGCGCCGTTGGCGGCATACGTCCAGCTATGCGTGTGGGGATTGCTCAGCTTCAACTCGCCGTTTTCTAACGCCACCGTAGAACTGCTATCGTCTGCGGTGAAATAGGAAGAAAACGTCTTGTCACTCATGTTCGTGCTCCAGCCGGAAGTAAAAATGCGGTTGCGATACAGCGTCACGCCGATTTGCGAGCCTTCTGTCAAAGGGCCGTCAATGGTAATGGTTGTTCTGCCAATCAGACAGACATTGCTGGCCGTGCCGCCGGTGTAAATTCCGCTATCGCCTTTCGAGCCGCCTTTGACGTTGCCTGTGATCCGCACGCTGCCGCTGACAGTCATGGTGCCGTACATGCACACGCCCCCGCCGGAGCTGACGGCGCTATTGCCGGTGATGCTGCCGCCGTACATGGTGAAGCTGCCGGTATTTTCTACCCTTACGCCGCCACCGTCATAGGTGTGGTTTCCGGTGATGCTGCCGCTATACATGGTGAAGCTGCCGATCACATTGACGCCGCAACCTACTGCGCCGCTGCTTTCGTGGGTGATCTTGCTGCTGTTCTTACAGTCGGTCAGGGTAAGGGTAGGAGGATTGCTTTCTGCAAATCTCCTGATATCAAACGCATCTCGATTATCTATAATCGTAATGGTGTGGCCATTCAGACAGAGGGCGACATTTCCATCGATTTGGATACAACCGAACTGGGCGTTCGGCGGGCCCTCCAGAATGAGGTTGGTGGCAAGGTAGTAGGCGCCTTTGGACAGTGTGCACCAATAGGCTGCGTCCTCCTTTTCATTGCCGACCCACACGTAACCGTTATTCTCCCGCCTGATCGCCGTCGCAAAGGTGGTCTTACTGTCCTCGTTATGGCCGCCCACATGGCTGCACGCTTCTCCACTGCCGCAGAGATAGTGGGTGTGCGGTGTAGATGTTTCAGGCTCGCCATTCGCGAATGCCGCCGTAGGCAGCAGCGTCAGGCACAGGGCCAGCGCCAGAAACAGGCTCAATCCTCTTTTTTTCATATTCTCCTGCCTTTTCTGTCAAAATTTTCTTGCTGGCAAAGCAAGGCAAACTCTGGCTTTTGATTTGCGTTGAAAGCATCTTGCTGATTTCTCTCGGGCGTGGCGGTCTTTCCACGGACTGCCACGCGAAGCCGTTACGGCTCGATGATGTTGAAGGGGTTGGCCCCGGTGATCGGGAACTGGTTCATGTTCTCCATCATCAGCGTCAGCAGCTCTGCGTTGCCCTCGACCTTGACGGCCTTTGCAACCGTTTCCTGATTGTTGGTCAGGATCGCAAACAGCGCATTCTTCGGGCAGGTAATAGACACGTCCGCATCATCAGACAATGTATCCGCATAGACCAGCAGCACACCATTCTTCACGCGGAGCATGTGCTGTTCGCCCACGTCAGGCAGGATCACGTTCATGGTGAAGTCGCGGTCAGCCAGCGCCTGCTTGTCCATGACAATGGCCATATAGTCAAACAGCATGGGCGCGGAGAGAGCCTTGACCATGTCGCTGGTAGATTTGGCGGAAGCGGTGAAATTGGCATTTTCATGGCGCAGCTCCTGCGCGGCGGTCAGATATTCGTTGCGCCACGGACCGGACTCCGCCTGATACCCCAGCTGCTCCAGTGCATCGGCGCACAGAAGCCGTGCATCGGTGTTCGTCGGGTCGGCAAAGACGATGGTGTTTGTGACCTCGGCGACCCACTGATATTCACCCTTGTCAAAATCCGCCTTTGCCATTTGCAGGACCTTGTCAACATCCCCCAGGTACTCCACCCATTTTTTTGCGCTGTCGCTTGGCGTGAGGGGGTTCAGGTTGACAGGGTTGCTGTCATACCAGCCCATGAACTTCTGGTAGACCGCCTTGGCGTTGTGGGCGACCGTCCCGTAGTACTGGCGGGTGTACCAGATTTTATTGAGCGCCTCCGGCAGCTCGATCATGTTGGAGATCTCGTCGCTGGTGTAGCCCTGATTGATATAGGTCAGAGTCTGGTCGTTGATGA
>CABSBF010000044.1 GCA_902475855.1 uncultured Eubacteriales bacterium | reverse complement strand
GTATATTTCGACGGAAGATTTACACTTTTGAAGCATCAGCTCCGCTGAATTTCAAAAAAAGTGCGTTTCCCTCCCCCGGAAACGCCCTGCGGCACTTTTTTGCAGCTTTCTTCTTTGATTCAACCGGCACGCTTCGGCAGGCGGATCGTCAGAACGATCTCGGAATCAGTTTCCTCCTGCGAAGCCTCCGCCCGGATACCCGCACCGCGGATCAGATCAAGGTTGTGATTGACACTGTTGATAAACAGTCGAACATCCCGAACAATCAGCTTACGGATGCCTTTTTTGGGTTCCTCTGCCTGCTGGCGTTTCTTTGCCAGCAAAGATTCGATCAGTTCCTCCGTCTTGGCTACATTCATCTGCTGCCGAATCACCACCGCCAGCGCCTCCAGCCGTTCTTTCTCCGTCGGCAGGCGCAGCAGCGCTCGTGCATGGCGCTCGGACAGACCGTTTTCCCGCAGCACAGCCAGCACTGCCGGGCTGTGACGCAGCAAGCGCAGCTTATTGGCAACAGCACTCTGGCTCTTGCCCACTTTGGCTGCAGCCTGTTCCTGATTCAGCCCGTACTGCCGCATCAGCCGCGCCAGTCCCTCCGCCTCTTCGATGTAATCCAGATCACGCCGCTGCAAATTCTCCACCAGCGCCACCATACCGGATTGCTCCTCATCCACATTCAGCAGAATGCACGGAACCTCCGTCAGTCCCGCAAGTCTTGCTGCGCGCAGGCGGCGCTCCCCCGCCACCAGCTCATACACTCCGTCTCTGCGCCGCACCGTGAGCGGCTGCAAAATACCATACGTCCGAATGCTCGCTGCCAGCTCCTGCAATCCGACGGGGTCAAATATTTTCCGCGGCTGCGTCGGATTTGGCCGGAGCTGCTCTACCGGCAGATAGAGGATCCGGCCGCTTTCCAGCAGCCCCCTGCCCCTTCGCATCTGTATTCCTCCCTTGTTTCCCTTTCGGCGCCACTCCCACTCGGCGCCATGGTGTTCCCGTCTTTTATTCTAGCGTTTTCCCGTGCGAAAACGCACGAAACGCGGGCAGTTGGCACAATAAATTGCGTGTCCTATTTTCATTCCACACAATATCTTGGGAAATACGCGGGAAATAGCTTCTTCCGGCATGCAGGGGCGAAAAAGCGCGGCACGGGGCGAACCCCATGCCGCACAGAACAATCATTCCATTTCAAATTCCATAACAACCGGATTGTGATCGGTAAATCCGAAGCCCTCGTCACGCGTTTCCACGCTGACGACCTTGATATTCGGAGAAACGATGAAGCCGTCGATCACATAATACTGCGTTAGACTGCTCGATTCATCCAGGGGCTGATTGAGCAGACGGCAGGTCGGTGTGGAGGTGTCATAGACATAGCGCCAGCCCTCCGGAAGCGTATCGTCCAACGTGCCGGGCTGCCAGCCGGAGCTGTCCTTGATCGGATAGCGGGATGCAACACCGGGGAAATACTGATTGAAGTCGCCGCCTGCAACGACATAATTGCCCTTTTCGTATTCTTCCTGCAAAATCTTCATCAGGAGCTCCGTCTGGGCGATCTTTCCCTCGCCGTCGTCATAGGCCTCCAGATGCAGATTCACAATGACCAGCTCCTGCTGCGTGGCGTCCTCGCTTTTCCCTTCGATGGGCATGCGCGTAACAAGCAGACAGCGTTTCAGATTGGCAATCCGCAGCGGCCAGGAGAAGGGATTCGGCAGGCTATAACGCGTCGCGCTGTCGATGTCATAGAGGCTGTAGGTTGCAAGGCCAGAGTGCACCTCGCCGATCGTCGGCAGAGGATAGGGAACATATTCACAGGAATAGTTGAGTGCATAGCGGCTTTCGTAATGCTCAAGATCAAATTCATACTGGCGCCACTGGTCAAGCTGATACGTCCGCTTTGATCCGGTATCAACCTCCTGAAGCAGGATCAGATCGGCATTGGCAGAAAGCAGGATGTCCTCAATGCCGGACATATTTTCGCGCACCAGCTCCTCTGATTCCGGATTGACGCCCTTGCCGCCGTCCATGAAAAAGTCTGCGTCGCGGCCCAACCCGCCGTATCCGGTGTTGAGCGTCATGATGCGCAGTGTTTTCCGCGGCACAGGCTGTGAAGATTCAAAATTTCCGCGGGAAGCATTCTCGGAATAAGCCGGGCGATACTCGACGATCGTCAGGTGACCCAGTACGCCGCCGACGATAAGAGCGAGCGTCAGCAGCACGAAAACGACCCACTTGACCGTTTTCAGTGTGATTCTTTCCCAGCGAGGCAGGGGCGTCCTCCGTTTTTTGGTTTTTTCAGGTCTCTTCGCAGGTAGCTGCGGCATCTGCTGCGGCTGCACCGGAACATAAACGCCCGTCGGTGCGCTGTCCAGCCGCGAATCTGCATTTCCTACGGGAGTCTGCTGCTCCTGCGGCAACTGTTTCGGCTCTTCCATAGCTCCCGCCTCCTTTTGTTTTTTTCTATCATAACATGCTTTGGTCGATTTCGCAAGCAAAACCGGTAAAGCAGGCGAACAATCCTAGCTTTTGACGGCATAGAGCGAAAAATGTTCCATTTTCTTTTCTTGCAGCTTGAATTATTTGTATTTTCTCGCCGCACTTGCTTTTTCACGAAGAAAATGGTAAAATAAAGTGAATTGATAGCAAGGGAGCGATCCGCTTGGCAAAGAATATCACCCGCATCGTACTGACCGGCGGTCCGGCAGCAGGCAAGACCACCCTCATCAGCCGAATTCTGAAGGAATTCAAGCAGGATGACGGCTGGAAGGTCATTACTATCCCAGAGACGGCGACAGAGCTGATCTCAGGCTTCGGCATCAAGCCATTCGGCAACTGTGTATCTATGCTGGATTTTCAGTATTTCGTGATCGCAGACCAGATTCACAAGGAAAAGCTCGCCCTCAAGGCGGCGAACATGGTGCCGGAAGAAAACGTCCTCGTCATCTACGACCGTGCACTGCTGGATGACAAAGCCTACATCTCCGACGAGGAATTTCGCGAGGTGCTCGGCAGTTTCGGCAAAACCGAGGAAGAGGTTATGGCCGGTTACGATGCCGTTCTGCATCTGGTTTCCTGCGCCAAGGGCGCGGAATTTGCCTACAATTACGGCAACGAAGCGCGTTATGAGCCTCTGGAAGTTGCGCGCGAAAAGGACGAGCTGGCGCTGCGGGCCTGGTCGAAGCATCCGAATCTTAAGGTCATTGACAACTCTGTGGATTTCGAGGACAAGATTGCCCGCGGTCTGCGTGCGGTCTATGAAACCATTGGTCAGGCCATGCCGGAGGAGGTTTGGCACAAATATCTGATTGAGCTGCCTGATGTTGACGTATTGGTACGCAACTACCATGCCGCGGGCATCGACATGATGCAGACCTACCTTTCCCAGACAAACCCGAATATCGTCCGCCGTATCCGCCAGCAGAAAAACGGCAACGAGTATCTCTATTTCTACACAGAAAAGCACTACACCGGCGATGGCCAGTGGGAAACGGAAAAACCTATCTCCAGCAAAGAATATATCCAGTATCTGATGGAAGGCGACGTCAGTCTGCACGCCGTGCATAAGATCAAATACCGGTTTTCTTACAATGGCCGCCGTTTCGAAATTGACGTGTACCCCTTCTCAGCAGAGCGCGCCATTATGCGTGCGGCGCTTCCCGTCTCGGATGGCGCGGTCGACGCCCCTCCGGAGATTCACATTCTCCGCGAGGTCACGAATGACCCCGCCTACCGCAACTCCCAGCTTGCAAAAAACCAAAAGCTGTAACACAAGCGCTGTGTTGCGTTACCGGAATGCGCGAATCCGGGAAGTGATTTTAGCATGAAAAATCCTCCGTATGCCACCGAGCATACGGAGGATTGCTGTTTTTTATGACTGCCGGTCAAATCTCGCAGTGCTTACATTATACCGTTTGCTTCTTTCTTCTTCGCTCAGGCAGCTCTGCAAGCACGATGGCCACAAGCATCAGGCCGCAGCCGAGAATCTCCCGTGCACTCAGACGCTCGTGCAGCAGCACCGCACCGAACACAGCGGCAAAGAAGGACTCCAGACTGAGAAGCAGCGACACCACAACCGGATTGCCGTCCTGCTGCGCCAGTGTTTGCAGCGTATAGCCCACGCAACTGGAAAGCACCGCGACATACGCAAGAGGCCAGAGGCAGGATAACACCGCCGTGCCTGTAACAGACTCCTTGCCGAGAAACAGTGCCGAGAGCAGCGCCGCCGTCAGGAATTCCCCGCAGGACAAGGCCAGGCCGTCCACCTTCTGGACAAAATGATCTACCGTGAGGATCTGCACCGTAAAAAGCGCAGCACAGGCAAGAAGCCAAAGGTCGGAAGGTGCAACGGAGAATCCGCCGGAAATGCACAAAAAGTACATCCCCACAACTGCGACCGCAACGGCCAGCCAGATGCGTGGCGCAAGTTTTTTCTTTGCGAAAATGCCCGCCAGCGGCACCAGAACAATATAAAGCGCCGTGATGAATCCGGCCTTCCCTGCCGACGCGCCGGCAGCCAGGCCATACTGCTGTGCGTTGGAAGCGGCGAACAGCGCCGCACCGCTGAGCAAGCTGCCAAGGATAACATCACGCCACGCACCACCCTTTTTCCGCAGCAGGCAGACCGGAAGCAGCACCAAAAAGGCAATGAAAAAACGCAGTGCACTGATTGTAAACGGGCCGAGATATTTCGAGCATACGCTCTGCGCGGAAAATGCGGCGCCCCAGATCATCGCTGTCAGAAGCGGAAGCAGCGTTTGCCAGAGATTACGTTTCATGTTTTCTTTCTCTCTTCCCCGGCACGTTATGCCTCGTCCAGCTTTTCCAGCGCCGCGATACGAATGCACAGGCAGAAGATCTGCATTGCCTGTGTCAGTTCCTCCACGGGCGGCAGCGAGGGTGCAATGCGGATGTTGCTGTCCTGCGGATCGCGGCCATAGGGATAGGTCGCGCCTGCGCCCGTCATGGTCACGCCCGCCTCCTTGCACAGAGCAAGTGCACGTTTTGCCGTGCCTGGCATAGCGTAAAAGGAGATAAAATAACCGCCCTGCGGCTGTGTCCAGTGTGCAATCTTCAAGGGTGCAATCTCACACTCCAGCGTATCAAGCACCGCGGTGAACTTCGGTGCAAGGAGAGCTGCATGCTTCTGCATCAGTTCCAACGTGTGCGCCCTATCCTGAAGATACCGTACATGGCGAAGCTGGTTGACTTTATCATAACTGATCGTCTGGTAGGTCAGGAGGGACAAAAGATACCGGATGTTCTCCTCCGAGGCGGCCATACACGCCACACCCGCACCGGGGAAGGTAATCTTGGAGGTCGAAGCAAATTCGTAGACCATGTCGGCATTTCCTTGTGCGCGGCAGAGAGAAAGGATGTCGCGGAAAGGCACAAATTTTCCGTAGATCTCATGGATGCAGTATGCGTTATCCCACATCAGGGTAAAATCCGGCGCAGCCGGACGCAGCGCGGCAATGCGGTCGATCGTTTCGTCGGAATAGATGATACCGTCCGGATTGGAATACTTCGGTACGCACCACATACCCTTGACCGCCGGATCTCTGACGGCTTTTTCAATTGCGTCCATATCCGGCCCGCTTTCCGTCATGGAAATTGGAATCAGTTCCATACCGAAGCTCTCGGAGATTTTGAAATGCCGGTCATAGCCGGGCGACGGGCAGAGAAACCGGACAACCGGCTCCTTTGCCCACGGACGCGGAGAATGCTTCAGTCCGTGGGTGTATGCCTTGGCGATCAGATCATACATCAGGTTCAGGCTGGCATTGCCGCCGACGAATATCTCTTCCGGCTTTGTGCCGAGGATTTCGGCAAAAAGCTTCTTGGCCGAGGGCAGACCGGCCAACTCGCCGTAGTTGCGTGCGTCGATGTTCCCATCCATGCAGTCGGCAGGGTCTGACAGCACGGTCAGAAGGCCGCTCGTCATATCAAGCTGCGCTTTGGACGGCTTGCCACGCGCCATGTTCAGGTTCAGATGCAGCGCGGCATACTCCTGCAATTTCTCCTGCAGGGCAGCCAACTCCGCCGCGCGTTCCTGTTTCGTATACTGTGCATAGGGCTTCATAATGGTTCTTCCTTTCCGGAGGTTTGTTTTCTACATCTTACTCCGCGAACATCAAAATGTCAATTCCTTTTTGTCGCCGCGGCAGGAACACTTGTCCTTGAAATTACCTTATGCGGTTCGATACGCCCTCCCTTGCATTTTTCCCCCTGCCGTTGTATGATATTAGAGAAAACACAGAGCAACAGATAACAGAATGGACTGATACGATTGCAGAACTTTTTTGAACCGAATATGACGCCGAAGCAGATCAATGCCATGTCCGCGCTGGCGCTTGCGCACATTGGCGATGCCGTTTTTGAACTGCTGGTGCGCAGCCGTCTGTGCCTGAACGGCGGCTGCACAAACGGGAAGCTGCACCATGACACCGTTGCGCAGGTCTGCGCAGGGGCACAGGCCGCGCTTGCTGACCGCATGCTCCCGGCACTGACGGAGGAAGAGTCCGCCTTCTACCGCCGCGGCCGCAACGCCCATCCCCACGGGATTCCCAAAAACGCCACACCTGCACAGTATGCCAAGGCGACCGGTGTGGAAGCGCTCTTCGGCGCGCTGTTCCTGCTTGGCAGAATGCAGCGCATGAACGAGCTGTTTGTAGCATTTACGGAGGTAAGCGATGCCCTTTGACGCCATCTTTCTCACTGCCGTCCGGCAGGAGCTTCTGCCGCTTATTGGCAGCAGGGTTGATAAAATCCAGCAGCCCGCACGCGACACCGTCCTGCTGCACCTGCGCGGGCGCGAGGGCGGCGGCAAGCTGCTGCTCTCTGCGAATGTCAACCGGCCTCGCATTCACCTGACGCAGGCAGCCTTTGAAAATCCGGCGCAGCCGCCTATGTTCTGTATGCTGCTGCGCAAGCACCTGACCGGCGGCCGCCTGGCAGAGATCACGCAGCCGCCAGCAGAGCGCAGTGTATCCCTAATTTTTGACTGTAATGACGAGATGGGCGTTCCCTGTCGCAAGCGTCTGATTCTTGAGTTGATGGGACGTAACTCCAATCTCATTCTGACTGGTGCGGACGGACGCATTCTCGACTGCCTGCGGCGCGTAGATTTTGAAATGTCCGAACTGCGGCAGGTCCTGCCCGGGCTGTTCTATCATGATCCACCGCGGCAGGATAAGCACATTCCCGCCAAAACGGAGGAGGCAGAACTTCTCTGTCTCCTGAAAACAGCCGAGCCCGGGCGCCGTCTGGATAAGTGGCTGCTGGATACCTTCGCAGGCATTTCTCCGCTGATCGCGCGGGAGCTGAGTTTCCGCTTCACGGGTGAAACGGACACGCTGCTGGGAGGGCTGAACACCGATGCGCTTGCAGCATTTCTGCAAAGAGAATTTGCACTGCCTGACGGCTTTACGCCGGTCCTTCTGCAAAAGGACGGTGTGCCGAAGGAGTTTTCCTACCGTGAAATTCTGCAATACGGTGATTTTCTGGAGGAAATGCGCTGCACCTCCTTCGCTGAGCTGCTTGACCGTTTCTACACGCAGACCGACCGCAGTGAGCGGATGCGGCAGAAATCGCAGACGCTGCGAAAAGCCGTCACGACTCTGCACGAGCGCGTCCTGCGTAAGCTGGAGCACCAGCGGCAGGAGCGCGAGGCGACACTGGATCGTGAGCAGCTCCGGCGCATGGGTGACATCGTTACGGCAAATCTGCACGCCATTTCGCGTGGACAGACGCTGCTTCGGGCAGAGAATTTCTATGAGGCAGACGCACCCACCATTGAAATCGCGCTCAAGCCGGAGCTCTCTCCGCAGCAGAATGCAGCGAAGTTTTATAAAGAATATGCCAAAGCAAAAACTGCCGAAAAAATCCTCACCGAACAATTGCAGCAGGGTGAACTGGAGGCGGACTATCTGGCAGCGGTGCTGGATGAGCTCTCCCGCGCGGAGAATGAGAGCGATCTCGCCGAGATCCGGCAGGAGTTGGAATCCGGGGGCTATGTCCGTCCCGCCGACCGCCGCAAGCAGCCGAAGCTGCCCGCCTCCAAGCCGATGGAATTCGCTTCCTCCGACGGCTACCGTATTTTTGTTGGGCGGAACAATCGGCAGAACGATCAGCTATCCATGAAGACCGCCCGCAAGGATGACCTCTGGCTGCACATTCAGAAATTCCATGGCACGCACGTTATCATCGCCTGCGCAGGTGTGCGCCCGCCCGACCGGACGGTAACAGAAGCGGCGATGCTGGCCGCGCTCTACTCGCAGGCGAAAAACGGCCAGAATGTCCCTGTGGATGTCACGCAGGTTCGCAATCTGCGCAAGCCGAATGGCGCAAAGCCCGGCATGGTTGTGTATGAGCACTATCAGACCGTAATCGTCACACCGGATCCCGCGCTTCCTGACACACTGAAAGCTAAATAAATGAACCGGCACCGGGATTTCATTCCCGTTGCCGGTTCATTTTTGCAAATCATTCGATTTCCGTGACGGTGTAATCCTCCGCTTCGACCGTTTCTTTCAAGTGTTCGTCCGAAATGGGCGTGTTCAGTGTCACGACCGCCGTACCGTTTTCGTGGCTGACCTCGGCAGAGCTGACCTCCGGCAGGGCTTCAAGCGCTTTCTGCACTGCCGCCTCACAGTGGCCGCACATCATACCTTCGATATGAATCGTGCGTGTGATGTTCTGCGGCTTTATTCTTGCCCTGCGGCGATGGTCATGCCGCGGATCGCGCAGCTTGCAGAAATTCAGACGCAGTGCGTTGGATACCACGCAGAAGCTCGACAGGCTCATGGCAGCCGCGCCGAACATGGGATTGAGCGTCAGACCAAGCGCCACAAAGCACCCCGCCGCCAGCGGAATGCCGATCACGTTGTAGAAAAACGCCCAAAAAAGATTTTCATGAATATTGCGCAGTGTTGCACGACTCAGCCGAACCGCAGCCGGAACATCCATGAGGCTGTTTTTCATCAGCACGACGTCCGCCGCGTCAATTGCAACATCCGCACCCGCGCCGATGGCAATGCCGATGTCCGCGCGTGTCAGCGCCGGGGCGTCGTTGATGCCGTCGCCCACCATGGCAACACGGCCCTGCTGCTTCAGTCGGCGAATAACCGCCTCCTTGCCATCCGGCAAAACGCCCGCGATTACCTCATCCACACCCGCCAGCGCGCCGATGGCCTTGGCCGTGCGCTCGTTATCACCCGTCAGCATCACAACGCGGATGCCCATGTTCTTTAATTCGCGCACCGCCTGTGCGCTGTCCGGCTTGATGGCATCAGCGACGGCAATCATGCCGAGCAGCCGCCCGCTCCGGGCAAACAACAGTGGCGTCTTGCCCTGTTCCGCCAGCGCTTTCGCCTTTGTTTGCAGCCCAGCGGCAACGGGCAGACAGCCGGAGAGATACTTCAGGCTGCCGCCCGTCAGCACTTCTCCACCCTGCACAGCGGTCAGGCCATTGCCGGGCAGGGCCTTGAACTCCGTCACCCCTGCCGCCTTCATTCCCAATTCACCGCACCGGGCGACGATTGCTTTGGCAAGCGGATGCTCACTGCGTGCCTCCAGCGCCAGTGCCGTAGAAAGAAGCTCCGTTTGCGTCACTTCCCCGGCCGGAACGATGTCTGTCACCCGCGGCTCGCCGCTCGTGATCGTGCCGGTTTTATCCAGCACAGCAATCTGCGTTTTTCCTGTTTCTTCCAGAGAGACCGCCGTTTTGAACAGAATTCCATTTTTCGCACCGAGGCCGTTTCCGACCATGATCGCCACCGGTGTGGCAAGTCCCAGTGCGCAGGGGCACGAGATGACCAGCACGGAGATCCCGCGCGCCAGCGCATAACTGAAGGATTTTCCAATCAGCAGCCACACGATCAGGGTCACAAGAGAAATGGCAATAACCGTCGGAACGAACACTCCGGAAACACGGTCGGCAGCCTTTGCAATCGGCGCCTTGGTCGCTGCCGCATCGCTGACCATCTTGATAATCTGTGACAGCGTGGTGTCCTCCCCCACGCGCGTTGCCTCGCAGCGCAGAAAGCCCGACTGATTGACCGTCGCAGCAGAAACGCCGTCTCCCGGCTCCTTGTCCGCGGGAATGCTTTCGCCGGTCAGCGCAGCTTCGTTGACCGCGCTGCTTCCCTCCAGCACAACGCCGTCCACCGGAATACTCTCCCCCGGACGCACGACAAACACATCTCCTCTGCGCACCTGCGCAACGGGAACCGTGACTTCCCTGCCATCTCGCAGAAGCCGCGCCGTCTTGGGCGCAAGCTTCATCAGACTCTTGAGTGCGTTGGTCGTCTTACCCTTGGAGTACGCCTCCAGCAGCTTTCCAACAGTGATCAACGTCAAAATCATGGCGGCGGATTCAAAATAGAATTCGTCCATATAGGTTATCACACCCGCCATGTCGCCGTCTGCCTGCGCACGTGTCATGGCGAACAGTGCATACACGCTCCAGGCAAAAGACGCCATGGAGCCGAGCGCGACGAGCGTATCCATATTGGGTGAGCGGCGCCACAGGCTCTTGAATCCGCTGATGAAAAACTTCTGGTTGATCACCATGACGATGCCTGCGAGCAGAAGCTGCACCAGTCCCATGGCGACGTGGTTTCCGTCAAACCACTTCGGCAGCGGCCAGCCCCACATCATGTGCCCCATAGAGAAATACATCAGCACCAGCAGGAAGCCGGCAGAAACGATCAATCGTTTTCTCAGCCTTGGCGTTTCGTGATCGGCCAGCGCATCCTCTGCGGCACTCGGTGTCTGTGTCTTTTCTCCCTTGCGGGATGCGCCATAGCCCGCATCCTGCACCGCGTGGATGATCGCCTCCGGCGAAGCCGTTCCCTCCACGCCCATGGAATTGGTCAACAGGCTCACCGAGCAGGATGTGACTCCCGGCACCTTAGAGACTGCCTTTTCCACACGGGCACTGCATGCCGCGCAGCTCATGCCCGTTACATTATAGTGTTCCATTTTGAATCTCCTATTTCATCAGTTTCTGGACGGTGGCAATCAGCTCATCGACCACCTCATCCTTTCCATCGTGCAGGTCGCGAACCACGCAGCCACGGATATGATTCCCCAGCAGTTCGCGGTTAAATGCGTTGATCGCTGAGCCGGCAGCCGCCGACTGCTGCAAAATATCGTTGCAATAGGCATCATTTTCCAGCATGGCCTCGATGCCGCGAATCTGCCCCTCGATGCGGCGCAGTCGATTGATCAGGGCTCTTTTCTGCGCCGCAGTACGTTCCGTCTTGCGGCAGTACGGACAGGTTTCCTTCATCGTCACCATCTCCTTTTCTATTTCCAAATTATATACTCCCTCGGAGTATTTGTCAATAGAAAACACACTATATTGCTATGTTTTTGTTTTTCACGTTTGCAAGCAACAATTGCTGCACATATTACTTAAAGAGAATTCTCTGCAAGAATCCGTCAGTTTCATGACATGAGACGCGCAAAAGATGGGGAAAACTACTAATTGCCTTTTGAAATCGAAACGAATATAATGAAAGTAATTATTTTATTTACAGGAGGTTGAGTCCAATGAACACTCTGAAAGAGCGAATCTGCCGCGAGGGACGTATTCTGCCGGGAAACATCGTCAAAGTGGATGGTTTTCTGAACCACCGGGTCGATGTCGCCTTTATGGAGGAGCTGGCGGACGAGTTCGCCAAGGTTTTCCCGGTCAATGACGTCACGCTGGTTTTGACGGCAGAAGCAAGCGGTATCGCGCTGGCTACAATCTGCGCCCAAAAATTCGGTGTTCCGCTGCTTTTTGCGAAGAAGGCGAAGAGCGACAACATCGAGGGTGGATTGTACCAGAGCGATATTTTTTCTTACACTTATAATAAGAAAGTCACGCTTTTGGTCGCCAAGGATTGGATTCATTCTTCCGACCGCGTCCTGATCATTGACGATTTCATGGCTCGCGGCGAGGCCATGCGCGGCCTGTGCGAGATTGTCGAGCACGCGGGAGCCACGCTGGTCGGCATCGGCGTCGCCGTGGAAAAGGGTTTTCAGGGCGGCGGCGACGCACTGCGCGCAGCCGGATACCCCCTGCATTCTCTGGCAGTCATTGACAGTGCAGAGAACGGGAAAATCGTCTTCCGCGGAGGGAATGACTGATGGAAAAGGTACTGGTGCTCGACTTCGGCGGGCAGTACAATCTGCTCGTTGCGCGCCGCGTACGTGAGTGCGGCGTTTACTGTGAAATTCGCCCCTATCGCATCTCTTTAGACGAAATCCGCGCCTTTGCACCTGACGGCATCATTTTCACCGGCGGCCCCGCCGCAGTCTTTGCAGAGGGCGCACCCACGCTGGATCCGGAGATTTTCCGTCTGGGTGTGCCGGTGCTCGGTATCTGCTATGGAATGCAGCTTATGATGCATCTGCTTGGCGGAAGCTGCCGCCGCGCCGAAGCCAGAGAGTATGGAAAAACCGAGCTGACCCACATTGACGGCAGCCCGCTGTTTGAAGGGGTGGACAAGACCGCCATCTACTGGATGAGCCATGGCGTGGAGGTCGGACATCTGGCCGATGGCTTCCGCATCTGCGCAAGCTCTAAAAACTGCCGCCATGCAGCGGTCGAAAACGTTGCCCGGAAGCTCTACGGCGTGCAGTTCCATCCGGAAGTACTGCATACGGTGTTCGGCAAAAAAATCATAGAAAACTTCCTTTATCGCATCTGTGGGCTGCATATCTCTTGGACCATGGCCTCCTATGTGGATACGGTTATCGAAGAATGCCGTCAAAAGATTGGAAACGGCCGTGTTCTGCTTGCACTCTCCGGTGGTGTGGATAGTTCTGTTGCCGCAGCGCTTTTGCAGCGGGCAGTGGGCAGCCAGCTTACCTGTATTTTCGTTGACCACGGTCTGCTCCGCAAGAATGAAGGCGATCAGGTCGAACAGGTCATGAAAAACCAGTTCCATGTGGATGTACACCGCGTTAACGCTGGTGAGCGTTTCCTTTCCAAGCTGGCCGGCGTGACCGATCCGGAGCGCAAGCGCAAGATCATCGGTGAGGAATTCATCCGTGTCTTTGAAGCGGAGGCAAAAAAGATCGGCGCCGTTGATTTCCTTGCGCAGGGCACGATCTACCCGGATGTTGTTGAATCCGGTATGGGCGGAGAATCGACCGTCATCAAGAGCCACCACAATGTCGGCGGTCTTCCGGACTGTGTGGATTTCAAGGAGATCATCGAACCGCTGCGCCGTCTGTTTAAAGACGAGGTGCGCCAGCTCGGCCTGGAACTGGGTCTTCCTGAAACGCTTGTGTGGCGGCAGCCCTTCCCCGGTCCCGGCCTTGCCATTCGCGTAATCGGAGAAATCACCGAGGAAAAGCTTTCCATTCTGCGGGATGCCGATGCCATTTTCCGTGAAGAAATGCATCTTGCCGGACTTGATCGGACAACCAGCCAGTATTTTGCCGTTCTGACTAACCTGCGCAGCGTAGGCGTAATGGGCGACGAACGCACATATGATTACACTCTGGCACTGCGCGCGGTGCAGTCGCAGGACTTCATGACAGCGCAGTGGTCGCGCCTTCCCTATGATCTGCTGGAAAAAGTCTCCGCCCGAATTGTCAATGAGGTAACACATATCAACCGGGTTTGTTATGATATCACTTCCAAGCCCCCCGCCACCGTGGAGTGGGAGTAGTCGCCGCTTACCCGAAAACCCTTTATTTTCAAGGGTTTTCGGG
>CABSBF010000043.1 GCA_902475855.1 uncultured Eubacteriales bacterium | reverse complement strand
AAACTGGTGGCAATTCCCGGTATCTATGTGGATTCTATTGTGGTAGGATCCATTGGGGCGAACATGAAGATCATGCTCAATCCCGACCGGGAGGTCGTCCAAACCGTCCGCGAGGGACTCAAGCGCACCGGCGGCTACTGCCCCTGCCGCATGGAGCGCACGGAGGAAACAAAGTGTATGTGTCAGGAGTTCAAAGGACAGATCGCTGACCCAAACTACGAGGGCTTCTGCCACTGTATGCTTTACTACAAATCCCTGCGGGACTGAACCCGCAGATAAAAGAAAGGAGTTTTTTCTATGGCCGAACTGAAAATCACTGCTGCGAATTTTGAAAACGAGGTGCTTCGCTCCGATAAGCCCGTTCTGCTGGACTTCTATGCCGACTGGTGCGGGCCGTGCAAGATGCTCGCTCCCATTCTGCATGAAATTGCGGAAGAGAATGCCGGGACGATCAAGATCGGGAAAGTCAATGTGGACGAGCAGATGGAGCTTGCCCGGCAGTTTCAGGTGTCCAGCATTCCGATGCTGGTAGTTTTCAAAGACGGAAAGGCCGTCGCCACGGCGATCGGCTATCGTCCGAAGGAGGACATCACTGCACTGCTGGAAAGAGCATAAGGAATGCAACTGCAATGATAATGGAATGAAATATAATGTTAAGAACCGGCTGCCGCATGAACAGGAAATAACGGAGAGAAATCTGTGAAAAATCTGGAAAATTTGGCGGCTGCCTGTGAAACAGATCTGCGCACGCTCGGAATCCGGCCCGGCAGGGTCGTCGATTGGAAGATCAACACCCGCGCGAAGAGCCGGTGGGGACAATGCAGGGAACTCTGCCCCGGCTGCTATGAGATCAGCATTGCCGCGCGGCTGCTGCAGGACGACGTGAGTGATCAGGCGGCGATGGATACCATTTTGCACGAGCTTCTGCATACCGTGCGGGGTTGCCGGAAGCATACCGGACGCTGGGCGGCTTTGGCAGAGCGGGTAAACCGCCTGCTGCCGCACTATACGATCAAGCGGACGGCCAGCCCGGAGGAAAAGGGGATCGAAGCCCCGGCACCGATACGCGAGAACCGTTATATTCTTCGGTGCCTCCGCTGCGGCAGGGAGTTCTGCCGCGAGCGGCAGAGCAGGATCATTCAGCATCCGGAGCAGTACCGCTGTGCCTGCGGCGGTGCTCTGGAGCGTGTGCGATAAAATAGGAAAAAACGATACCCGACTGCAAAAGCAGCCGGGTATCATTTTGAAGCGGGTTCTTTATTGAATGTGAACGTGATTGTTGATATGGTCGATGCAGTAGCAGCAGTAACCCTTGCACTTGGAGCAGTAGCGGAATTCCAGATCGGGGTAGTCCGTGTCCGTGCGGCCGCACACGGTGCACTTGTGGCGGTAGGGGCGTTCGCCGGTGCTGCTGCGGTAATTTTTTGCCCAGTCAGGATTCGGCTGTGCATCCACCTTGGCATGGAAATCACGCGAGGCCTTGCGGCTGGTGCGGCCGCGCTGCCAGCGCAGAGGGAAGAGGTTGCGCACGTCCTTTCCCATAAAGAGAAAATAGTTCAGCAGAGCGATCAGCGGGAAGAGCGAGATCAACAGGCAGTAGGAGCCGATGTAGGCGCTGTGATATTTTGTCCAGTTGATGATGGCAATGTAGATGCCGTTTGCCACCTCGTAGGCCGTCAGACCGAGATCGACCAGTGCGAGCCACTTCATCTTGATCGGAATGAAGAACATGAACAGCACGCGCTGCTCCGGGATGAGCGTTGCGACGGCAAGGAACATCGACAGGTTCAGGTAAGTGACGGTGACGGGCATGGGGAGAGACAGACCACCCGGGGCATAGCCCAGATGAATGGCCAGCGCCGCGATGTCCATCATCAGAATGCCGGTCAGGTAGTAGAGGTTGAACCGCAGCGTGCCCCAACTGTTTTCCAGCGTTTTGCCGATCCAGTAGTAGAAATAGACGGCCAGCAGCATGAAGAAGAAGCCGAGCATACCGCTGCTGTACTCATAGGCAAAGGTGAAAATATAGGTAAACAGCCGCCAGACCTGTCCGTGCAGGATCTTGGCCGCGTCGAAGCAGAACCAGCTATACATTTGCAGGCCGTCATCGTAGCGGGAGAAGAAATAGACGATCAGGTTGCCGATGCCGATATAGAGCATCAGGTTTGGGATGCCCTTGTTGCGGTTTTTGTAAACAAAGCGATTGAAATTTCTGCGCAGCTTGTTCATAAAATGCCTCCTTTGAAGGACTGAATTCTATTTTAGCGGAAAAAGTTGGGCTTGTCTATGGACAAACTTTGAATTTTGTAAATCCGTTGAAAAAATAACGGGAATATGCTATGATAATCTGAGAATGAAACGGAGGAATCAGCCATGAGCCATGTAAAAGATATGTCCCTTGCCGAATACGGCCGGATGAAGATCGAATGGGTACAGGATTTTATGCCGGCGCTTGTCGCCATCCGGGAGCGCTTTGAAAAAGAGAAGCCCTTCGCCGGGAAGAAAATTACGATGTCCATTCACATGGAAGCAAAAACCGCGTTCCTTGCGCTTTGCCTCGCGGCGGGCGGCGCGGAGGTCCACGCGACGGGCTGCAATCCCCTGTCCACGCAGGATGACGTGGCGGCGGGACTTGCCTCCATGGGCGTGGAAACCTATGCCATCCACGGCGTGACAAGCGAGGAATATCAGCAGCTTCTCGTTGAGGCGCTGTCCTGTCATCCCGATCTGATTATTGACGACGGAGGCGATCTTTTAGACCTCCTGAGCGGAAATTATGCCGAACTCGGCGACCATATCCTCGGCGGCGCAGAGGAAACCACCACAGGCATCCATCGCCTGCACGCCCGCGCGAAGGCCGGCCTGCTGCCCTTCCCGATGATGAACGTCAACGACGCGAAGTGCAAGCATTACTATGACAACAAGTACGGCACCGGCCAGTCCGTGTGGGATTCCATCATGCACACGACGAATCTGCTCGTCGCAGGCAAGACCGTGGTCGTCGCGGGCTACGGCTACTGCGGCCGCGGCGTGGCAATGCGTGCCAGGGGCATGGGAGCCAACGTGATCGTTACGGAGATCGACCCCATCAAGGCGCTGGAGGCATCCATGGACGGCTGCCGCGTGATGCCCATGGATGAGGCGGCGCCGCAGGGCGATATCTTTGTCACGACCACCGGCTGCCGCGACGTGATCACGCGCCGACATTTTGAAAAAATGAAAGACAATGCTTTCCTTTCCAACGCCGGGCATTTCAATGTCGAGGTCAATGGCGAGGAGCTGGAAAAGATGGCGGTGCGTGTGTTCAAGCGCCGCAACGACATCGTCGGCTACGAACTTCCGGACGGGCGGGTGCTGAATCTGCTGGCGGAGGGACGGCTCGTGAATCTCGCCTCCGGCAACGGACACCCGGCGGAGATCATGGACACCAGCTTCTCCGTGCAGGCACTGGCGCTGGAATACCTGCTGCATCATGCCGGGGAACTGGAAAAGCAGGTGTACGAGATCCCGCAGGCGATAGATGACGAGATCGCGCGGCTGAAGCTGCGCGGCGCGGGGCTGCACATTGACACGCTCACCCCGGAGCAGGAGGCCTATATGGCCGGATGGAAGGTCTGACTATAAAACCCAAAGGGTTCCGCCGTAAAGCGGCGGAACCCTTGTTTTACAGTAAAATGGGCTGTATCTGCCGGTTTTCCAGCGCAGCGGCGACCGTTTCCGGCAGGCGGCGGAAATCCGCCACCAGGCTGTAGGGCTTTTTCTCCGGGCTGTCCTGCCCGAAGGGGACAAAGTAATAGTGTTTCCGGTTCAGCAGCGTTCCGACGCTCTCAGCGCTGGCGGACAGACCGTCGTTTGTGGAAACGGCCAGCACGACCGGGCGGCCGTTGCGCAGGTGCGCCTTGCAGGCAAAGGTGACGGGGGAGTCCGCAATACCGCCGGCCAGCTTGCCGAGAGTGTTGCCGGTGCAGGGGGCGATAACAAGGAGATCCAGCATCGCCTTTGGACCGAATGGCTCCACTTCCGGCAGTGTATGGAGAATCGGCTCGCCGCAGGCCGTCTCGATCTGCGAGCGAAATCCTGCTGCCGCACCGAAGCGGCTGTCGGTTTCGTAGGCGGCGGCGGAAAGAATGGGGATGACATGGTATTCCGCCGCGAGGGAACGCAGGGCGTCTATGGCCTTGCGGAAGGTGCAGAAGGAGCCGCACATTGCAAAGCCAACGGTTTTTCTGGACATATCGGAGGACCTCACTTCTCTTCCATGAAATCGAGCACACAATCCGCGTACAGGCGTCCGGCGGTTTCCGGTGCGCAGAGGCCGGGCAGACCCGGCGCAAAATGGTATGCGAGTCCCAGTACGCGGCAGTCGGCCTCCTGAAGACCGCCGGGCTTGGAGGCAAGCTCGATGAGAATGCAGGAGGACTTCAGTGCGCCAAGCTGCTGCGCCGTCAAAACGGGCGCGGGAACGGTGTTGAAAATAAAGTCGTACTGCCTCCAGTCGCTGCCGCAGCCGTCCGTGGATTGCGAATGCAGACCCATTGCCTCGGCCATGGCGCGGTCGGCGGGCTTGCGCGCGGCGACGGTTACCAGTGCGGAAAGCGCGTGCAGCTTCTGCGCCAGCACGCGGCCAACGCGTCCAAAGCCGATGACAAGGCAGCTCGCGCCGTGCAGCGTGATGGAGGAATTGCCGATGGCAAGGTGAATGGCGCCCTCTGCGGTGGGAATGGCATTCAGAGTTGTCAGCGGCTCACTGCCGTAGAGATCGGAAACAACCGCACCTGCTGCTTCAAAGGCGGCGCGCCGTCCGCCGAGCAGCCCGCCGAAGACCCGCACACCGGGCCGTATGCGCCGCAGGAGCTCGGCAACGGGCAGACCGTCCTTCCCGCGAAGAAATTCCCCCTGAAAGGAGGGAAAGGGGAGCAGCAGAGTGCCGCCGAGCTGTGCGGGAAGCGGCCAGTCCGCCGCGCCCGGCACGCCGTGCGTGAGAACGACACAGCCTCTGGCGCGGAGTTGCTCGACTGCCCAGAATTGCCGCCGGTCGCCGCAGAAAACATGGTAGGAATCAGGCATGGCGAACACTTCCTTTCGCTCCAATGTATGCATTTTTTCGGAAAATGTGAAAATTAGTTGTCAAGTGCAGCGGCTTGCGATATAATAAAAAAAAGAGAACGGGGGAAATATGGGATGGAGCGGCACGGTTTTATTCATGATATGCTGGATGTGAAGGTTCTGATTCTGTACATCATGTCGCGGGCAATGTACCCGGTGGACCTGCAGAAGATCTACGAGCTTTCCTATCAGGATGACG
Source organism: uncultured Eubacteriales bacterium (assembly GCA_902475855.1). Lineage (GTDB taxonomy): Bacteria > Bacillota > Clostridia > Oscillospirales > Oscillospiraceae > JAZOXB01. The sequence continues at coordinate 8,484 of CABSBF010000043.1, read as the reverse complement.
GCCTGAGCTATTTTGACGTGGCGCAGGCGGTGCCGCAGATGGTGGAGTCCGGGCATCTGGAGCAGGTAGAGGGCGAGCGCTATGTGATCACCGAAAAGGGACGCGAGGCCTGTACCGTCACGCAGGATGCGATTGCCTTTCCAGTGATGCAGCGGGCGGGTGCGGCGGTGGACGACTTCAACCGTGCGGTGCGCCGCAGCAGTTTTGTCAAAACAACGGTGCGCCAGCGCGAGAGCGGCGATTATTCCGTCCTGATGAGCCTGAATGACGACGCGGGCGACCTGCTGAAAATGGAACTGATGGCGCCCTCGCAGAAGCACGCCTACCGCCTGGCGAACGCCTTTTCCAAGAACGCAGAGGCGATCTACCGGAGTATTATGGATCAGCTTCTTGTGAGCTCCGACGGGGAAGGTACTTGAAAAAAAGAGGAAACTGTGGTATCATATCCTCAGAGAAAGATACCACGGTGTTTTTCTTACAACCGAACATCGAAAGGAGCGACTTACTATGAAATTCCAGTTCACCGAGAAAAAAGTCAGCTTACCAGCAAGCGTTCACGCCTATGCAGAGAAAAAGGTGATGAAGCTGGAACGTTTTTTCAAAGATGATGCGGAGGCACTTGTCGCCTTTTCTGTAGAAAAAGACCGTAATCGTGTCGAGATTACGGTTCACGCTGCAAACACCTATTTCCGTGCGAGTGAAGCAACCTCGGATATGTATGCGTCCATCGACGCCGCGGTTGCAACCATCGAGCGCCAGATCCGCAAGAACAAGACCCGCCTGGCTCGCCGCCTGCGTCAGGATGCGTTCGTCCGTTCCGCGGAGGTCACGTCTTTTGCACCGGAGGTGGAGGAGAGCACGTTTGAGATTGTGCGCACCAAGCAGTTCCCGATGAAGCCCATGACCCGCGAGGAGGCCATCTTGCAGATGAATCTGCTGGAGCACAGTTTCTTTGCCTTCCGTGATGAGGAGAACGAGGGTGCATTTGCAGTGGTCTACAAGAGAAACGACGGCGGTTACGGCCTGATCGAGGACGTAAACTAACAATAAAATAGCAGCCGGGGCAGTTCAAAACTGCCCCGGCTTTTGAGTTTTTGTATAAAAAGCAGGGAGCCGAAGCCCCCTGCATTTTGAACTATTTGCAGTTTAGCGGGCGACGAAGAACATGATCGTGAAGAGAAGACCGATGATCCAGGTGCCGGCGTTGATTTCCTTAACCTTGCCCGTGAAGAGCTTGATAAGGATGTAGGAAATAAGACCGAAGGCGATGCCGTAGGAGATGTTGTAGGTGAAGGGCATGAGCGCCATGGTCAGGAATGCGGGAACCGCTTCCGCAGGATCGCTCCAGTCGATGTTCTTGACGCTGCCGATCATCAGAATGCCGACGTAAATCAGAGCCGCTGCCGTTGCGCAGGACGGAATCATTGCGGCAACCGGCGCGAGGAACATCGCGATGAAGAAGAACAGTGCGGTGAACATGGAGGAAAGACCGGTACGGCCGCCCTCTGCAACACCGGCGGAGGATTCGACGAAGGTGGTGACGGTGGAGGTGCCGCAGACAGCGCCGGCGCAGGTTGCGATTGCATCGGCCAGCATTGCCTTATCCATGTTGGGAACGTTGCCCTTCTCGTCGAGCAGGCCGCCAACGGAGCAGGCGCCGAACAGGGTGCCGAGGGTATCGAACATATCAACCATGCAGAATGCAAGCATCGTGGTCAGGAAGGTGACGATGAAGCTGCCCACGCCATTGGCACTGATCCATGCGGAGAAGTTGAAGCCTTCCGTAAAGACCTTGCCGAAGGCGATGTTTGCGAAATCCTTGAAAGGAGCGAGAATGTTCAGAGAGAAGTTAGCCTTGATTGCGGTGTCATAGAAGCCTTCTACGGTGATGAGGCCGAGGACATAGTAGACAATCGCGCCGCCGATCATGCCCCAGAACACGGCGCCCTTGATCTTCTTCTTGAACATTGCGCCGATGGCGATGACCGCGAGAATGGTGATAAGAAGCGGCATGATCTCGGCCCAGGTAACGGAGCCGAAGAACACGTTGAAGGAGTGCAGGTCGACCAGCGTGGCGTCGCTGTTGACAACGATGCCGGCATTCTGCAGGCCGAGGAATGCGATGAACAGGCCGATGCCTGCGGAGATCGCAGCCTTGACCGCCTTGGGGATGGCGTCGAAAATAATGCGGCGCAGGCCGGTAACGGTCAGCAGGATGAAGACAATGCCGTCAATCAGGACCATGACCAGTGCATTGGCATAGGAGAAGCCCATGCCGAAGCAGACCGAGTAGACGAAGAACGCATTCAGACCCATGCCGGAGGCCTGTGCGAGGGGCAGATTTGACAGCAGACCGATCAAAACGGTGCCGATCACGGCGGAGATTGCGGTAGCGATGTAAACCGCGTTGTAGTAGCCGTCACCAAGAGAGCCGAACATACCGGCGTTGACCATCAGGATGTAGGCCATTGCCATGAATGTGGTGATACCGGCAAGAACTTCTGTTCTTACTGTTGTACCATGCTTTTTCAGTCCAAAGAACTTTTCCATGAAATACCTCCACTTTTAATTCCGCCGCGCATCGCAAGCGTTATTTCTCCCGGGAAATGACATCCGCCCCGCCTGCGCTCCGGCATGAGGCACAGGGGGAAGCGGCGCAATTCCTTGTCTCTATCATAACAAACAATTCACAGTTTCGCAATCATTTTTTTACAAGTCGGGTGTGGAATTTTGGCCAAAGATTTTGTACAAAACTAACAAAAAATTTGGTATGCGCCATAAACAATCTAAAGAATTTGCAATAAATATACACCTGCAAAATAAAAATGCAGGGATAGAAAAAGTCGGAAATACGCATGGAAATTCCGTCGATTTGCATAGGTGTGCGCAGAAAAAATCCGCCGCAGGTTTCCTGCGGCGGATGGGGAAAACTCAGCGCTCCTCGCGGAAGTAGGACTGACCCAATGCTTCGGGCGGCTGCTTTTCCTTGTTGTTGCGCATACTGGAGACAACAAGGACGATAACCGTCACGACATAGGGCAGAATCTTATAAAGCTGCGTGGGGATGAAGGGGATCCGCAGGCGCAGATACAGGATCATCAGCGCGCCGAAGAGAACCGAGCCCCAGATGGCGGACAGCGGACGCCAGGTGCAGAAGATGACAAGCGCAACGGCCAGCCAGCCGACGCCGGACAGACCCTCGTGGTTCCAGACACAGCCGGAGATGGTGGTAATGTAGACCATGCCGCCGACGGCAGAGATGCCGCCGCCGATGATGGTGGCGAGATACTTGCGGCGCGTAACGTTGATGCCGGCGGCGTCGGCGGTTGCAGGAGATTCACCGACGGAACGCAGGTACAGTCCGGAACGGCTCTTCATCAGATACCAGTACAGGCCGACGGCCAGCAGCACGGCGAGATAGAAGAAAAAGCTGTGGCTGAACAGGATTTTGCCGGCGTAGGGAATATCCTGAAGGAATTTCGGGAAGGGAGAGGCGATGAAGTAGGACTTCAGCTCGTTGCCGATGGCGACATAACCGCCCTCACGCACGCGCATGAATTCGCCCGTGAACTGGCCGACGCCTGTGCCGAAGATGGACAACGCAAGGCCGGTGACGTTCTGATTTGCACGGAGCGTGATCGTGATGAAGCTGAAGATCAGCGAAGCCAGCGCACCGGCGAGGAAGGCAAAGAGAATGCCGATCAGGATGGCGACGATGCCGTTGGGCGTGGTAACGAGTTTTTCATAGTAGAACACGCCGCCGAGACCGAAGGCGCCGCCCATGAACATAATGCCCTCTACGCCGAGGTTCAGGTTGCCGGATTTCTCCGTCAGAACCTCGCCCAGCGTGCCGAACAGCAGCGGCGTGCCGTAGGTGACTGCCGCGACGATCAATGCGATAAATAATGTAATAAAGTTTTCCATATTATGCCGCCTCCGTTTCCTGGTGCTTACCGCGGAAGATCAGACGATAATTGATGAAGAACTCACAGCCCAGCATACAGAACAGCAGCAGTCCCGTGATGATATCGGAGATCGAGGCCGGGACATTGAGCAGTGTTTGCAGGGTTTCCGCGCCCTTGGAAAGAATGGCCAGCATCATGGAGATGGCGATCATGGCAAAGGCGTTGAGCTGGCTGAGCCATGCGACGGTGATGGAGGTAAAGCCGACACCGTCTGCAACGCCGTTATACAGTGTGCCGTTTGCACCGGAGACGACGATGAAGCCGACGATGCCGCTGATCGCGCCGGACAGGAGCATGGTGCGCATCATGATGCGCCCGACGTTCATGCCTGCGTAGCGGGCGGTGTTGACGGAGTCGCCGATGACGGCGATCTCATAGCCGTGCTTGGTGTAGCGCATATAGATGAAGATGAATACCACCAACACCAGCACGATGATCCAGCCGCAGTGGACGCCGAATACCTTGGGCAGGCAGGCGGCGCGGTCAAACTGCGGGATGATCTGCGAGCCGGGACGGCCTTCCCACGGGCCGCCTTGTAGCCAGGAGACCACGCCGATGATGATGTAGTTCATCATCAGGGTGAAGAGTGTTTCGTTGGTGTTCCACTTTGCCTTGAAGAAGGCGGGAATCAAACCCCAGATACCGCCGGCCAGCGCCGCGGCGATGGCCATGACGATCAGAAGAAGCGCGGAGGGCAGCTTATCAGCCCAGTAAAGGCCAAAGTAGGTTGCGGCGATTGCGCCTGCGGTGATCTGACCCTCGGCGCCGATGTTCCAGAAGCGCATCCGGAAGCAGGGCGCAATGGCGAGGGCGCAGCCCAGAAGGGGAACGGCGATCTTGACGGTCTGGCGAATGGCGGTCTTTTTGCCGAGCGCGCCGGCGATCATCGTGCCGTATGCGGTGAAGGGGTTATTCCCGGTGATCAGAATGACCAGAGAACCGATCAAAAATGCTACCAGAATGGAGCTGATACGGATGCCCCAGACTGCGCGGGGATCCATACTGTCGCGCTTTGCCAGACGAACCAGAGGCATTTTCTTTTCCTGCATTATTGAACAGCCTCCTTTCCTCCGACGCGGGTCATCAGCAGACCAATCTCTTCCTTGGTGGCGGTTCTGGCATCCACAATGCCGCTGACTTTTCCGCCGCAGAGAACGAGAATTCGGTCGCACAGCTCCAGCAGCACGTCCAGATCTTCGCCGACAAAGACAACGGCTGCGCCGTTCATCTTCTGCTGGGTCATCAGATTATAAATGGTGTAGGAGGTGTTGATGTCCAGCCCGCGCACGGCGTAGGCGCTCATCAGGACGGAGGGCGAGCTTGCGATCTCGCGGCCGACCAGAACCTTCTGCACGTTGCCGCCGGAAAGACGGCGCACCGGGTACTCCGTTCCGGGTGTGACGACCTCCAGCTCCTTCCAGACCTGCATGGCAAGCTGGTTGGGGTCGCGGCGGTTGACAAAGGCGCTCTTGCCCTTTTTCCAGCTTCGGAGCATCATGTTGCCGGTCATGCCCATGGAGCCGACCAAACCCATGCCGAGGCGGTCTTCCGGGACAAAAGCAAGGGAAACACCGGCTTTTTTGATCTGCATCGGGGTCTTGCCGACCAGCTCGCTGGCACGGCCGTTTTCAGGAATGTGGCGAATGGAGCCATGGGCGATGGGATACAGACCTGCGATGGCCTCCAGCAGCTCCTTCTGGCCGGAGCCAGCGATGCCGGCGATGCCGAGAATTTCGCCGCTGTTGGCAGTAAAGGAAATATTGTCGAGCTTTTTCACGCCCTCGCCGTCGAAGCAGGTGATCTCGCTGAGCACCAGACGCTCCTCCGGCCGGTCATATTTGGGCCGGTCGATATTCAGTGTGACGCTGCGGCCTACCATCATGTCTGTCAGTGCCTGCGGGTTGGTTTCGGCGGTATTGACGGTGCCGATGTACTTGCCTTTGCGCAGGACGGCAACTTTATCGGAAAGCTCCATGACCTCATTGAGCTTATGCGTAATGATAACGATGGCCTTGCCGTCTTTCTTCATGTTCCGCAGAACGGCGAAGAGCTTTTCCGTTTCCTGCGGCGTCAGAACGGCGGTCGGTTCATCCAGAATCAGAATATCCGCGCCGCGGTAGAGCACCTTGACGATCTCGACCGTCTGCTTCTGGGAGACGGACATATCATAGATCTTCTGTGTCGGATCAATGTCAAAACCGTAGCGGTCGCAGATCTCTCTGACCTTGGCATTGGTGGCTTTGATGTCGAGACGGCCGCCTTCGTCCAGACCGAGGACGATGTTTTCCGCGGCGGTAAAAACGTCCACGAGCTTATAGTGCTGGTGGATCATGCCGATTTTGTGGGTGAAAGCATCCTTCGGGGAGCGAATGGAAATCGGCTTTCCGTCGGCCAGGATTTCGCCCTCATCCGGGAGATAAATGCCGGCCAGCATGTTCATTAGCGTGGTCTTGCCGCTGCCGTTCTCGCCCAGAAGGGAGAGGATCTCACCGCGCCGCAGGCCGAGACTGATATCGTCGTTTGCGACGACTGAGCCGAACCGCTTGGTGATGTTCCTCAGTTCGATTGCGTAAACAGTTTCCAAGGCTGTCATCCTTTCTTGCGGCGCCGGAAGACGCCGGGGTTTCAGGCGTTTGATACTATATAATAATAGCACAGCCGTCAGTCCTTGTAAATAAAAAGTCGTTGGGTAAATATGCAGAAATTTAGCGGTTGAATTTGTAAAAATAAAACAAAAAATTTGGCTGCCAAAAAATTTTTTGCATGTACAGATCAAAAACGGTGGATACAGACAGAGAAATAATACAAAACCGGGGCTGCCGAAGCAGCCCCGGGCGTGGTTGTGCTTAGCCGAATGCGGAGTTCAGCCACTCAATGCCGTCAATCTGAATGGTGAAGTAAGGCGCGGACTGGAAGTAGGACTCGTGGAAGCAGCCATCAAACACGGCCTCTTCGGAATCCGCGGTGAAGTCGCCGTCGGTATCCAGAGCAAATGCGTGCTCCAGCTTGCTGCCGTTGACCGTGAAGGCGGAGGTGTCAAAGACCTTGAGTTCGCCGTCGGCGAGCTTCTTCTCGACCTCTGCCAGCTTCTCGGCAGTGCCCTTTGCACAGAGGTTCTCGTTGAGCTGGGTCAGAACGACCGCGCCGGACTCATAGCCCTTGCACCAGTCCTGATCGAAGGTTTTGCCATTGGCAACGGCTTCGATGATCTCCTCAAAGTAGATGCTCCAGTCGATGCGGGTGCCGATCAGGGAGGCCTCGGGAGCAACACCGGTCATGTCGTTGTTGTAGCCGGTATGCAGAGCACCCTTGTTCTGCGCAGTGGTAGCGGGAGTGGTGTTGTCGGAGTGCTGGGAGATAAGCTTGCAGCCCATGTCGCACAGAGCGGAAGCGGCGTTGGCTTCTTCCGTAGCGTCGGACCAGGAGCCGACGAACTGGACCTTCATGGTTACGCTCGGGCAGACGCTGCGCGCGCCGAGGAAGTATGCGGTGAAGCCGGAGATAACCTCCGCAAAGGAGAACGCGCCGACATAGCCGATGACGGCGTCTTCTGCCTTGAGCTCGCCCTTGTCAATCATTTCCTGCAGCTTCAGGCCGGCGACGACGCCTGCCAGATAGCGGCCTTCATAGATGTTGGCGAATGCGTTGTGGGTGTTGTCAAGGCCGTCGTTCCGGGAGCCCTGGTTGGTGCAGCCTACAAACTGAACATTGGGGTAGTCAGGAGCGACCTTCAGCATAAACTGCTCATGACCAAAGGAGTTGTTGATGATGAGCTGGCAGCCGGCTTCGGCCAAATCAATGTTGGCCTCTTCGCACTTGGCGTCCTCACCGATGTTCCACTTGACCAACCACTCGACGTTGATGCCCTTGGCCGCCAGAGCTTCCGTTGCAGCGTCTCTGCCGCGGATGAAGTTGTAAGTGTAACCCATGTCGTTTTCGTCGCCGATGCAGATCAGGCCGACCTTTACGGTTTTGCCTTCGCCGCCGGGTTCGTCGGGGTTCTTGACATCCTCGGAGCCTTTGGAGTCGCTCGGTGTCTTGCCGTCGTCACCGGTCTTACCGCAGCCGACGAAGAGCGCAGCGATCATTGCGAGCGCCAGGATCAGTGCAAGGATCTTCTTCATTTTCATTGACCTCCTGTATTCTGGGGAACCACCCCATAAAATGCAGCAAACCGGAATTCCGGTTTCACCTGCTTCTATCATACAGGAATTTTTTTGAATGCACAACAGTTTTTTTGAAGAAAATATACTAAATATTTTTGCACAGAACCTGAATATTTTTGCGGGATTTTGTGTAAAATGACGAAATTATATTAAAAAGCCATGATACGGAGACAAATGAACGCAGAATGCATACAGCATCAAACGGATGAACAGAAGGAGCATCGGAGCGAAATCCGCTGCTGTTATAATATGTAAGAGAAGGAGAAAAAAGAAAATGAAAAAAAGATGAAATTAGGTGTTGACAAAGTGTAGAACCCGTGGTATCATGTACAAGCTGTCGCGAGAGCGCACGA
>CABSBF010000042.1 GCA_902475855.1 uncultured Eubacteriales bacterium | reverse complement strand
GGTTGCTTGAATAATTTCTATTTGAAATATTGTCTAACTTTTTGGGGGCACTTCAATACAAAATTTAGGTTTTGCAATTTTGACAGCCTGATGCGCTTCTATAATAATAAAAGCGGAAGCGTGTTCGCCAGTTTAATCTGCGATGGTCGGGACGGCGTCCGGTGGGATGGGGCAGCAATAGCCCGCAGCCGTGCGACGATGGAATTCCGCCTGCGCCGCCTGCAAAATCTCCGGTGATTCCATGAGATCGATCACCGTGCCGCAGAGCACCTTGCCTGCATAGATCGCAGCCTTGCGGCCGATATCGGATTTTGCGCAGGACACGCTTTGCCAGCTATGGCCGGGGCAGCCGTTCGGCCATGCCGCCACGTGCAGCTGCGCCGTCGGGCACTCCCAACTCACATCGCCTACGTCGGTTGAACCGGGGCAGAAGGCGTCTCCCTGATACAGCGGCAGCAGCACATCGTTCATCGCACAGTCATGCAGAAGCGTCTGCACCTGTGCGGCATAGGCAGTATCTTCGCTGCCCGTTCCGGGAAGGTGGCCGGCGGCATCGTAGCTTGCGGCGATCTTTTCCGCAAATTCCGTCTCCGCCTGCGTGTAGGCAGGCACGCCCGTCTGTTCAAAGTTCCGGTACAGGACGGCCTCCAGTGCATGATTGGGAATGGTTTCTGCCAGACCGTCAATGAACTTTCGCTCACAGACCGTTTCCGTCATCAGTGCGGCACCCTCTGCGATCTTATCGACGCGTGCCTGCAATTCCAACGCCTTTTTGACCTTATCGGAGCGCACCATATACAAAACGGAGGCCTTTGCCTGCACAACGTTCGGGCTGCGCCCGCCGGTGTCCGTGATGGCATAGTGGATGCGGGCGCGGCTGTCCATGTGCTCACGCAGGTACTGCACGCCGGTGTTCATCAGTTCCACCGCGTCCAGCGCACTTCGCCCGCGTTCCGGGCAGCCGGCTGCGTGCGCGGCGGTGCCTTGAAAGGTGTACTGCACCTGAATGCAGGCGTTGCTGGAGCCTGTTGCAACCTCGTTGCAATCGTCCGGGTGCCATGTCAGCGCGGCATCCAGACCGCGCCAGAGATTCTCCCGCGCCATAAATGCCTTAGCCGCGCCGCCTTCCTCGCCGGGACAGCCGTAGAGCACGACCGTGCCGGGTTTCCCGGTTGCCTGCAAATAATGCTTCACGCCAAGCGCTGCCGCGAGCGCGCCCGCGCCAAGAAGATTGTGCCCGCAGCCATGCCCCGTGCCGCCGGGGACAAGCTCCTGCTGCACGGTGCTTCCGCCTGCCTGCGAAAGGCCGGACAGCGCGTCATATTCGGCAAGAATTCCGATGACAGGCCGTCCGAAGCCGTAAGCGGCGGAAAAGGCCGTTTCAATGCCGCAGATGCCCTGCTGCACGGAAAAGCCCTCCTGCCGCAGCACCTCACAGTAGAGCGCCGCCGACCGGAATTCCTGAAGCGACAGCTCCGCATATTCCCAGATCTGGTCTGACACATGGCAGACCAGATCCTTTTTTTCTTCGATTGCGGCAAGTGCCGCCTGTTTCTGTGTCATTTCTACAGCACCTTTTCCAAAAAACTTTGCAATCTGGGGCTTTGAGGATTGTCGAAGATCGCCTCCGGCGTGCCCTCTTCGCAGAGTTTGCCATTGTCAATAAAGAACGCACGGCTGCCGACTTCGCGGGCAAAGCCCATTTCATGCGTCACGACGACCATGGTCATGCCGCCCACGGCCAGTTCCCGCATGACTTCCAGCACTTCGCCGACCATTTCCGGGTCAAGCGCACTGGTCGGCTCGTCAAAGAGCATGACCTCCGGCTCCATGGCCAACGCGCGCACGATCGCAACACGCTGCTTCTGACCGCCGGAAAGCTGTGCGGGGTAGGCGTCTGCTCGGTCGGCAAGGCCAACACGATGCAGCAGCGCCATGGCCTTTTCCTCTGCTTCCGCCTTGGGCATCTTCTTGATGCGGACAGGCGCCATGGTCAGGTTCTGCAAAATTGTCTTGTGGGGGAAAAGGTTGAAATGCTGGAACACCATGCCCATTTTCTGACGGTGCAGGGGCAGGTCGACCTTCTTACCCGTGATGTCCACACCATCAAAAAGAATGGAGCCGGAGGTCGGCTTTTCCAGCAGGTTCAGACTGCGCAGGAAGGTGCTCTTTCCGCCGCCGGACGGGCCGATGACTGCAATGACGTCGCCTCTGCAAATGTCCGCGGAGATTCCGTCGAGCGCCTTGACCTCGCCGCCGTTATAGTATTTTTTCAGGTCCTTGACTTCAATCAGCTTTTCCGTCATCTTCCTGCCTCCTGTCTGCGTCTTGCACGGCGTGCGGATCCGCTGCGCCGGTCGCTGCGCTGCATTTTCTTTTCAAAATGTCCGAAGATCTTGCTCAGTGTAAAGGTCATGATAAAGTAGATCACACCGACAATGACCAGCGGCTCGATGGGCAGTGTGGTCGAGCCCTTGATAAGAAGGTACTGCGTCATCAGATCGCCGATGAAGAAGGTCGAGGCCAGTGAGGTATCCTTGATGATCATGATAAATTCGTTGCCGAGCGCGGGCAGGATGTTCTTGACCGCCTGCGGCACAACGACAAACCACATGGTTTTTGTTTCACTGAAGCCAAGGCTCAGCGCGGCCTCGCGCTGGCCGGGATCGACGGCCTGGATGCCGGAGCGGATGACTTCAGAAACGTAGGCAGCGCTGTTGCAGATGAGCGCGATGGCAACGCAGATATATTTCTGCTTTTGCAGCGCCGGGATCAGCATGGGCAGGCCAAAATAGAAGAAATAGAGCTGTAAGAGCATAGGCGTGCCGCGGATGATCTCAATATAAATGCTGGAAAGCCAGCGCAGCGGCGGAATCTTGGACATCTTCATCAGCGCCAGGAGCGCCGCAAAGATCGTGCCGACGCCGACCGTGATGGCCGCGAGCGACAGCGTGTATTCCACACCCGTGATGAGGAATCTGTCCCAGTATTTCAGAAAGATGGCGGCCAGCTTTTCAAAGTCTATAAATTTCATTCGTTCTTCACTCCGTCCGCAGCATCGTGCCGGATACGGTGGGGTATCCGGCACGATGCGCCATATGATTTTAGTCCAGGGTCAGTTCCTTTGCGTTTTCGGATTTGCCAAGCTCCACGGCTTCCTCGTACCACTTGGCGTACAGGCCCTCGGCCTTTGCCTTGGCCAGTGCCTCGTTGACGGCGGCCAGCAGCTCGGTTTCCCCCTTGCCCATGATGATGAGGTTCGCCTCGTACTTTTCTTCCACGGCAAACTGCCAGCTGCACATGACCAGCTCGGGGCTGGCGTCGATGATCATTTCCGCATTGCCCTTGGCGACGGCCAGCGCCTCAATGTTGCCGGACTTCAGCTCCATCACACCGACGCTGATATCGCCGATGGTGATGGGGTTCGCCTTGCTGAGCTGATCGGTGACAAGCTGCATCTGGAGCGAGGCGTTCTGCGCGCCGACATCCTGACCGTCGAAATCCTCCGGCTTGGTATACTTGGCTGCGTCGTCCTTCCGGATGAGCAGAACCTGCTCGGTCTCGTTTTCACCGGCGTAGTAGTAATCGGACAGCTCGTAGTTCTGCGCGCGCTCCTCCATCCAGGAGTAGCCGGAGATGGACATCGGCACGCTGCCGGTATAGACGGCCGACTGGCAGGCATCGAAGCTCATGGGCTCGATCACCAGCTTTACGCCGAGGGATTCGGCAATGTATTTGGCCAGCGTTACATCAAAGCCGACGTACTGCTCCTGCCCCTGCTTGGAGGAGTCGATGAACTCCATCGGGGAGAAGTCCGGGCTGAGCGTGACGGTGAGAACACCTTCGGCCTTGATCTTTTCCAGTGCATTGGCGGGCTCCGGCACGTCGCTGGGGGAGTCCTTGCCGCCGCAGGCGGCGAGTGTGAACATCATGGCCAGCGCCAGCAGCAGCGCAACCCAGTTTTTCTTTTTCATTTTTAGCATCCTTTCCTTTTCCGTGGGGCGGGAGGAAGCCGGCCTCCCGTTTGCTGTTCCTTTGATTGTGCATACTCTACCACTGGGGACAGGAAAAGTCAAGGGTATTTCGGAATATTTATTCATAATTTTTTCAATTTGTAGAATATATATGCATATCGGCAGAACGGGGAGGGCGCATTGTGCAATGTGCAAAACAAAAGAGGAAGCGCCGCCGGTTTCCCGGCGGCGCTTCAAATAATCTGTGAAACGATGAGCTCAGAATTTCGCACAACGGCACGCCAGCTCTTCAAAGAACCGTGCGGCGTGCAGCCCGTCCACAAGAGCGTGGTGTACGGTCAGGTTGACCGGCAGCAGGATGCGCTCTCCCTGCGGAAAAAATTTCCCGAAGGTGATGCGCGGGTTGCTGTCCGCCGGGGAGGGCGTGGGCAGGCTCAGACCTGTGAAGGAGATCCATGGCAGGCTGGAAACAAAGAACAGACTTTCGCCGTCTGCGCCGTCGTCAATGTCCGGTGCGGCTTTGGCGCGCTCGATTTCCGCCTGTGCATAGGGGAGAAATTCCAAAAAGGGCTTTGCGCAGTTCAGCCGGCAGTAGCAGTAGCTTCCGTCCGGCAGGGCGACGGTGTGCGAGCTGTCGCAGCATTCGTATTCCACTGCCTCCTCGCCGCGGATGCGCCGGCGCAGCTCCGGTACAGCGTTGGCCGCGCCGATCGCACAGTGAAGAAGCGACAGGAAAAAGGGCAGCGCGTCCCGCACGGTCTTCTCCCGCAGTGTGGTGATGTCGCAGTTTGCCGTGACGGAGAGATAGGGATTGGCCATGGCGCGAAAGTAGTCGAAATGTGCGCGGCGGGGGTCTGCCGTCAGGTCGAGAACGCGCGGCGGCATCTTACAGAGCCTCGATCGCAGCGCGGATGCGCGCACGGGTGCGGTCGCAGCCCAGAATCTGCATCACGGTATACAGGTCGGGCGAGTTGCTCTTGCCCGTTACAGCGATGCGCAGGAAGGCGGAAACGTCTGCAACGGAGCCGGGGAAGGCCGCGGGATCCGCTTTGTAGGCTTTCATATCAGCGGCGAAGCCGATCTCCGCGGTGATCGTTTTGACCTTTTCGAACCAGACGGAAGAATCGTCCGCAGAGTCGTAGACGGCGAGAAATTTTTCCAGCGCCGTGCGGATGACCGCGCGGTCAAACTGTGCCGGGAAACCCTCGGAGGCGAAGAATTCGTCATAGAAGAAGCCCATGTACGGCTTAACGTCCTGCCAGGTTGCCAGATCCTTGCGCGGCTTCTTTCCGCCGCGGCCGATGGCAAGGATGCGCTTTGCATAGTCCGGGTCGCGCTCCAGCGCACGGGCAAAGTCGGGCTCAAACTCCTGCGCATATTCCAGTACAAGGGCATAGACCGTTTCGGCATCCATGCGGGCAATTTCATTTTTCGACACGTCGCAGAGCTTGGCATAGTCAAAGAGCGCACCGGCAGGATTGAGCTTCTTGCAGGAGAACTTGAAGTCGTCGGAAGGTGCGTCGGGGTTGGCCTTGCGCCAGTCCTCATAATTGGAGTTCAGCAGCGTCATGATGTATTCATATACCGCCTGCACCGGGAAGCCCGCCGCCTTATAGTAGGTCAGTGCCAGTTCCGGATCCTTGCGCTTGGAGAGCTTGCGCTTGGAGGTGCCGTCCATCTTCATCAAAGGTCCAATATGGACGTACTTCGGCAGCTTGAAGCCCAATGCCTTGAATAGCTGAATGTGGAAGGGCAGGCTGGGCAGCCACTCGTCGCCGCGGACGACGTGTGTCGTGCGCATCAGGTGGTCGTCCACCGCGTGGGCAAAGTGGTAGGTCGGAATGCCGTCGGATTTCAGCAGAACCTGATCAATGTCATTTTCTGTGATGGTCAGCGTGCCCTTGACCAGATCGCTGTACTTGAATTTATTCTCAATGGAGCCGGTGGAGCGGAAGCGCAGCACCCACGGCTTGCCCGCGGCGATGGCAGCCTCGATCTCCTCGATGGGGCGGTCGCGCCAGACGGCGTAGCTGCCGTAGTAGCCGAAGTTGACCTTCTTCTCCTCCTGCTCGGCGCGCATGGCGGTCAGCTCCTCCTCCGTGCAGAAGCAGGGGTAGGCGTCGCCCTGCAAGACGAGCTGCTTTGCATAAACATGATAGATTTCCGCGCGCTGACGCTGGCGGTAGGGACCGTAAGCACCGTTGTCACCGGTCTTGGTCGCACCCTCGTCAAAGTGGATGCCATAGTGCTTCAGGGTGTCGATTAGCACTTCGACCGCGCCGGGCACCTCGCGCTTGGCATCTGTATCCTCCACGCGCAGGAACAGCACGCCGCCGGACTGGTGCGCCATGCGCTCGGCGACCAGTCCCTGCACCAGATTGCCCAGATGGACAAAGCCGGTGGGAGAGGGGGCCATGCGCGTGACGACTGCGCCTTCGGGCAGATCACGCGGCGGGAAACGCTTTTCCATATCTTCCGGCGTCGCTGTGACGTCGGGAAACAGAAGTTGAGCAAGCCTTGTTGTATCCATGAATCTTACCTCGTGCAAATTTTTTTTCATTATATCATGCGCCGCAGGCGAAATCAATTCGCAGCGCGGAAAGCTGTGCAGATTTTGCAAAATAACAGATGAAAACGCGAGAGAAATCGTGTATAATGAGAGCATCCGATCACAAGGAGCGAATACTTTGAAACAGACCTCTCTGCGGGGAAAGAAATTTTTCCTGCTGGATATGGACGGAACAATCTATCTGGGCGACCGGCTTTTTGACGGCACGGTCGATTTTCTTGACTATGTCCGCGCCTCCGGCGGGAAATATCTCTTCCTGACCAACAATTCCTCGCGCAGCGTGGATGCCTACATAGACCGCATGGCGCGCTTCGGCATTGCCGCAACGAAGGAGGACTTCCTGACCTCTGTGGATGCACTGTGTGTGTACCTCTCCCAAAACGGCTACCGCGGCAAACGCCTGTACGCCTTCGGTACGGCCTCCTTCCGCCGCCAGCTTGCGGACGCGGGCTTTTCCGTGACGGATCGTCTGGAGGATGGAATAGACGCTCTCGTCTGCGGCTTTGACACCGAGCTGACTTTCCGGAAGCTGGAGGATGCCTGCATCCTGCTCGGACGCGGCGTGGACTTCGTTGCGGCGAATCCGGACTGGGTCTGTCCGACCTCCTACGGCTATGTGCCGGACTGCGGAAGCGTCTGTGAGATGCTCTCTCGCGCGACGGGGCGGCAGCCGGTGTTTATCGGCAAGCCGCAGCCGGAGATGGCGCTGCTTGCCATGGAAAAATATGGCTACCGTCCGGAGGAAACCGTCGTCATCGGCGACCGGCTATACACGGACATTGCCTGCGGCATTCATGCCGGGATAGACGCAGCACTGGTGCTCTCCGGCGAGGGGACGCTCGCCGATGTGGAAAACAGCCCCGAGAAACCCACACATATCTACCGGAACATCCGCGCAATACTCAATGATCTGACAGGGGAGGAACTCAAATGAAGCTCAACTATAAACGTACGATTTTTGTCGGATTCGCCTTTTTCCTGATCTGCGCTTTCTGGCATGCGTATGACAACACCATCCCGCTGATCCTGACGAACAAATTCGGTCTGTCGCAGACGGCCTCCGGCGTTATCATGGCGTTGGACAACATCCTGGCCTTGTTCATGCTGCCGCTGTTCGGCGCGATCTCGGACAGGCACAAGGGCAAAATGGGCCGCCGCACGCCCTTCATCCTGATTGGTACGATCGTTGCGGCGCTGGCCTTCGTTTCCCTGTCCTTTGTGGACAACCATCAGCTCTCCAATGTGCAGAAGTTCGCCGCCATCGACGACCCCGAAGCGCTGGCCGTGATCTATGAGGCGCAGGAGGGCAAGACGCTCATGACCCCGGAGGGCGAGAGCTTCGTCCTGTCCGAAAAGTATACCGAGGATGAGTTTATCCGGATCCGCAGCAGCATGGAGCAGGACGGCAAGAGCACACCGAACCCGGAGTACACGGATTATGTCGTCCCGGCGCGGCAGGCCTGCGCCAAGGCAATGACCCACGCCTATCCCCGGACGCTGATTCTGTTTATTGCGCTGCTGCTGGTGGCGCTCATCGCCATGGCGACCTTCCGCAGTCCGGCGGTTGCGCTCATGCCGGATGTGACCATCAAACCCCTGCGCAGCAAGGCAAATGCCGTCATCAACCTCATGGGAACGGCGGGCGGCATTCTGGTTCTGGTGCTCGGCATGGTCTTCGCAACCTCCTCGGCGAAGAATTCCATGATGTCCTACACGGGCTATTTCTCCGTGATTGCGGGAATCATGCTGCTGGCGCTGGCGATCTTCATGTGGAAGGTGCGCGAACCGAAACTCGTGCAGCGGATGCAGGAGGAGAGCAAGCTCTATGGGATCAAGGAGGATACGCCTGAAACAGCGGGAGAAAAGCACCGGCTGGGCAGGGCAGAGCGGCGGTCGCTTCTGTTCCTGCTTGCGTCCATCATTCTCTGGTTCATGGGCTATAACGCCGTGACCTCCAAGTACTCGGTCTATGCAAGCAATGTTCTGAACAAGGATTACAACATGACCCTGATGATCGCGCAGGGCGCGGCCATCCTTTCCTACCTGCCGGTCGGCATGGTTTCCTCCAGGTTCGGCCGCAAAAAGACCATCCTTGCAGGTGTTGCAATGCTGGCGACGGCCTTCGGCGTGGCCTGCTTCCTCAATGAGAGCAGCCCCACGATGCTGATGAACGCCATGTTTGCGCTGGCCGGCATCGGCTGGGCGACGATCAATGTCAACTCCTTCCCCATGGTGGTCGAGATGTGCAGCGGCAGCGATGTCGGGCGCTATACCGGTATTTATTACACTGCAAGTATGGCTGCACAGACAGTCACCCCGATGTTTTCCGGCCTGCTGATGGATAAGCTCGGCATGACGAGCCTGTTTCCCTATGCGACGGTGTTCGTCGCGCTGGCCTTTGTGACCATGCTCTTCGTCATGCACGGGGACAACAAGCCGGTCGCCAAAAAGGGACTGGAAGCGCTGGATGTAGAGGAGTGAGAAAATGAAAGCTGTTTTGATTTGCCTGATCGTGCTGCTGGCACTGGGGCTTCTGTGGCTGATCATGATTTTCTGCAAGCGGAAAAAGTCTGCTTTTTCCACTTTAGACCGGTATTATTATGCCCATCGTGGTCTGCATGATGCAAAAAAAGGTGTGCCGGAAAACTCCCTGCTGGCCTTCCGCCGGGCAGTGGAGCAGGGCTACGGTGCGGAACTGGACGTGCATCTGACAAAGGACGGCAGACTCGCCGTCATGCATGACGAAAGCCTGAAGCGTACTGCCGGTGTAGACCGCAGGCTCTGCGACATGACGGCCGAGGAGCTTTCCTCCTGCCGCCTGGAGGGAACGGATGAGCCCGTGCCGTATCTGGAAGAGGTTCTGCCGATTTTTGAGGGGCGGACGCCGCTGGTTGTGGAGATCAAGCCCTGCAAGGGCAACCAGGCTGAGCTGACAAAGCGCACCTGCGAGCTGCTCGACCGTTTTCCGCAGCTCACCTATTGCATTGAATCCTTCGACCCCCGCGTGCTGCGGTGGCTGCGCCGTCACCGTCCGGAGATTGTGCGCGGCCAGCTCTCCTGCAATTTTCTGAAGGATCGCAACAATCTGGTGCTTCCTGCGGCCTTCCTGCTGACCAACCTGATGACCGGCTTCCTCACTGCGCCGGATTTCATTGCCTACCGTTTTTCCGACCGGAAGAATGTCAGCCTGCGGCTGTGCCGCGGGCTGTGGGGCGTGCAGGAGGTCTCCTGGACAATCCGTACCACCGAGGATGCGCAAGCTGCGCTGGACGACGGCTGCCTGATCATCTTTGAGCATTGTGTGCCTGGCGAGAGGAAAGAACGCGCCTGACAGGGCGCGCTGCCCGCATCAGCGCAGGGCAGAGATAAAGATCAAATCCTCCGTGTGCGCACAGCATACGGAGGATTTTTGCTTTTGGTAAGGCACAACCAACGCAGCCTTTTGAGGGGCTGCGCCTGTACCAAGCCCTTCCGGGGCATATTCAAGCCGCTGGCTTAGTCGGCGGCTTTGACTATTTCTCCGGGAAGATGAAATCAACATCAAATTTTGGATCAATCTTCAGCAAGTCGCGGATTTTTACGCGATTTTCTTCAAAAATCTCGCGCAGCCTCCGCTGCTGCTCCTCTTCTGGCAGCAGCAGAAGTTTTTCGCCGTCTTCTTCAGCTCTCTCGCAATTATTCAGCCCCGTTTGAAGGTCGCGTTCATCTATTGGTTGATTCCGTTCTTTCCAATATGCAGCGTTAGCGTACAATTGAGAGATTGCTGAATCTCTGCGCTTTTTAATTCCTTCTAACGCCTCATCATACTTGTGCAAATAGGAAAGTGCATATGGAGCCTCGCCAAAGCGGTAATAATCTGAAAGGTGGGGCCGTACGTCGAAGCCATTCTTTACACAATTCCCGGCCAGTGCTTGTGCTGCTTTGTTCATACAATACTTGTATAAGTCCTGCATTGTATTTGTTAAAGCAAAGTATGGAATGATAAATTCTTGGGTCATTTTATGCAGCATATCCGCTTTTTGCGGTTCTTGTACAGTCTTCGCCCGTATGTCCAGAACTTCCGAGTGAATTCCATACTCAAGCTCCGGATGGTGCTTCGCGTACTCAAAACATACAGCTCTATCCGGTCGATCAAAAATTGGTTTCTTAAGGCCGTTGCCGGCTACAATTATTAGTGGAGCGATTATGGGAGTAGCGCCATAATGCAGGTCAATTCCTCCGCTTCGACTACGAAATACAAACACCTGATGCATCACACCCTGTGGCGTGAAGCTGTACCAACAGTCATATTTGTATACTGTATTGGGGAAATCCTTAAACTCCTCCGCTAAGAACTCTTTCATAAATCGGTCGAATGTCATTGTAGTTCTCCTTCCTGTAAGTCATTGGAAACAATAATAGTTGCGTTTGAAGCTGGTCAACGGGCCCCCTATGGCAGATACGATTGCAGCTCCGGCTTGGCCTGCTCCTAGCGCGCCTGCCGCGGCCATTGCTATTCCGCCAACCTTTGGGGTACTTTTCTGTTCGGATTCCTGCTTTTCATATGCTGATACAGTGACAATTTCTTTTTCCTTACCTTTATACGAAAAATCATAGACAATTAATCCGCTTGCAACAGTCCAGTATTTGACATGAAAGTTTCCCCTATCAAATTCACCACTAAATGTTTTCCTCCCGATAATAATAGGCATTCCATTGTACGTTCCTTGAGTATACCTGTATAGCTGTGCAACCCCGATAAGTGATGCTGGCCCGGCAGATTTGACTTCCCATACTTCCCCAGAGGATTTGTCGAATATGTCCATACGCCCTGTTGAGCATGACACTTCGCTGCTTAGAGTGCGTTTTGAATTGCTGTATTTAACAACAATATCTTTAACAACCAAATCGTGGATGTATCCCCAATAGGGAAGGGCACTCCAAGGAGCTTCCCCCTCTAAATCAGTGTAAGCTATCGGGTTATTAGCACAATATGCAAACATATTGTAGCCAAGATAGCTTTGTCCGGTGCTGGCATAGCTATCTGCATTGATGAATCTGCAAATCTCGGGGTCATAGTAACGGCTCTGGAGATAGTAGAAACCTGTTTCAGTGTCGTAATAATAGCCTCTATATCTCAGTGGGTTGACTTCGGCCATTGCGCCGGTGGCGGAGATGATTTTTCCGTAGGGGTCATAGTCATACGCTGCGACCTGAACGCCATTTGCATCAACCAGGTATATTACATCGCCTTGAAGGCTGGTAATGTAATAATACGTTGCAGTTGTGCTGCCATTGTTATAGGTCAGATTGTATGGCATCCCGACGTTGTCGTAGGTGAAGTCCAGCGTCTTGGTCGTCGTACCGTCGGAGATCGTTTCCCGCAGCAGCTTTCTCCCAGCGTAGATGTACTGGTGAGTTTCCGTTATGGTTTCTTTTGCTTCGCCGCGGTGGAGAGGCGCGTTTCCCGTCGGCGGAGTGTCCGGCATTTCCGGCTCCTCCGGCGTGTCATTATCCGTACCTAGCTTGATGAAAAATCTCATCAAGCTAGGTACAAAAAGTTGCGAAGGAATGAATTAGTCTAATGAAAGATGAGTTGCTGCTCCAATTGAGTTTGTTCTAGTTAATATAGATATTCAAGGAAAAAATGCAAGTAGTTATCCTTTGTAAGAGACGCTTCTTTAAGAGGCAGTGTGCAAAACGCGGAACCGCAGATGATTCTGGCTTCTAGTGCTTTTAATTTCTAACATCAGCCAAATCAAAATCTAGCTCTCCGTAATATAGCTTGATACATTCCAGAATATCTAGTCTGTTTTTTAATGTAAAGATGCGTCCAGTTAGCATCGGAAAAATCTGTGTTCTAAAGTTCCCGACAACCTGTCCTGCATACCAACCGTTTGTGCGCGGTCGCAGAATGGTTGTGTTTTTTCGGGTCACAAGTATTTCTGTGCCGCGTTTTGCCGTCAAACATACCCGCGAAATATCACAAATATCATCCCAGAGCGTAATACGATAGCGAACACCAAAGAGGTAATGCACGATTCCCTCTCTCGTTAGCACAAGGGTCCTCATACATGAGCATGCAAGCATCAGCAGGATTGTGGCAAGTATGTAGGAGAATAGCGGGAGAACCCATTGTGCGGATTTTTTGGACGATAGATTGGCTAACCCTCCACGGACAAATGGAAGCTGTGGCAGCAAAAACAGGATTAATGCAAAGACTAGCAGAAATACTCCCTGCCCGTGATCGGATGATTTTGCAGTTTTCATGGTTAATTTACCCCCAGTGTGGGAATTGAATAACGATTGACTTTTGGCGTAGTACGGTAAGCGGCATTAGAGGGCTGTGATTGTGTGCTTGTTTTTCTGCTGATGCCCGCGGATATTCCTGAGGAGGTCAGACTCCCGCCAAAACCGATAGTACAATCCGTTATTGTTGAGACAAACAAGTCCCCGCCAGCCTTCCCGCTGATGGAACATGTTGCATATGTAATTGTTGAGGAGGCCGCTGCACATAACAAGCTATTTTCTACGCTCATATCGTTAATATAATAACAATCAATAAATGTTGCAGCGCCATTAATTGCAGATGCAGCAGCTTTCCCGAGATATGGATTTCCTGTTCCTGCCACAATTGCTCCGGCAACGCCGCCAGCAAGCGCACTGATTCCTATATCAGCCCAGCTCCCACCAGTAACTGCGGCCGAAATTGCTCCGGCTGCAAAACCGACCGCAGCACCAATGACTAAATGAATCCATTCGCCATTATAATCTGCAAAAGCAATGGGATTATTTTGACAGTAGGCAAACATATTGTAGCCTAAAAGTCCCTGTCCTGTGCTTGCATAGCTATCCGCGTTGATGAACCTACAGATTTCCGGGTCATAATAGCGGCTCTGGAGATAATAGAAGCCGGTTTCGGTGTCGTAGTAATAGCCCCTGTATCTCAGAGGGTTGATTCCTGCGAGTTCGCCGGTGGCGGTGATTATCTTGCCGTAGGGGTCGTAGTCATACGCTGCGACCTGAACGCCATTTGCATCGACCAGATACATCACGTCGCCTTGAAGGTTGGTAATGTAGTAATAGGTTGTTGTTGTCGTGCCGTTGTTGTAGATCAGGCTGTATGGCATACCGACGTTATCATAATTAAAATCTAACGTTTTGGTCGTCGTACCGTCGGAGATTGTTTCGCGAAGCAGTTTTCCCCCAGTGTAGATGTACCGGTGGGTTTCCGTTATGGTTTCTTTTGCTTCGCCGCGGTGGAGAGGTGCATTTTCCGTCGGCGGAGTGTCCGGCGTTTCCGGCTCTTCCAGCGTGTCATTATCCGTATCTAGCTTGATGAAAAATCTCATCAAGCTAGGTACCAAAGCTGCAAAAGAATGAATTAGTCTAATGAAATGTGCTTTGCTATCCCTAGCAGCAGGCTCGCTTTAACTGGGACATCTCCCTCGACCCGGATGCCGAGGCCGCTTGGAAGAAGTACGTGCC
>CABSBF010000041.1 GCA_902475855.1 uncultured Eubacteriales bacterium | reverse complement strand
AGCGGCCTCTTGAACCCCATTCAAGCGCGATACCAAACTTCGCCACACCCGGATTTCATTTTGCTCAAATATATTAACACAACTTCATCAATTTTGCAAGCCCTATTTTCTTTTTTCTTGGTTTTTTTCTCTTCTTTTTCAAAAGCAGATGGTTTGCCGAATATGATCTGCAAATTCTTGCAGACATTGTATCACATCCGGCGCAGCTTGCGCGGTCGACAGATCATTGGCAGTGCGGAACAGGCAAAAGCGTGGCGGCAGCATGGCCGTCTTGTTCAAACACATTGCTCCGAGCAACTGGCGTGCGACCAGATCACCACCGGAATAGCCGGATACAACAATCCCGAACAGATACTTATCGTAGAGTTCACTTTGCAGCAGCAGGCTTGTCAGGCGGTTGAACAGGGCGGAGATATTGGCTCCGACGGCATCATTGAAATTTGGACAGAGAAAAAGCATCACATTGCTGTCTCGAATGGCCGGCAGCACCGTTTCAGAAATCGTTCCGCCATAGAAGCATCCGCCGTTTTCAGCAAAGTGCAGGCAGGTGCGATAGGAGCAGCCCCGGCAGTCGTGGATCGTACCGTTTTTCAGGGATATCTCTGTGATTTCACAGACATCCGCCAACTGACGGCAGACCTCGCGGCCCATCCAGAGGGTGCTGGAACGTCCGCTCTCCGAAGCATGCAGCAGCAACAGCCGCGGGCGGTGAAATCGAGGCGGTTGGAATGTCTCCAGCCGCCGGACGATTTCCCGCGCACGCATCCGGTAAGTCTGCTCCAGCGTTAAGCCGAGCCGCTGCGCAAGAATATGCTGATTATAAAGCGAGCCGGTACCCTCCACAAGTGGCTTGCCCATAAAGGCGCAACCCGCGCCATTAGCAGCAAGAACGATGTCCTGCGCAAGCTGTTTGGTGTAACTCTCCCCTGCCCCGTCCAGCAGGACAGCAGCACAGCTTCCCTGCATTGTTTGAGGCTCTCGACGCAGGCGGCGCAGCAGTGTAAGAGTGGCCACATCCATACCGCCCTCATCTGTTGACAGGGCAAACAGTACACGTTTTCCGATCAAACTCTCCTCGGCAGAAGCGAAGCGGAAGGGAATCCCTTCCAGGGCGTAGGCCGCCGTTTCACGCAGGCGGGCGCTTCCACTCGGCATCACAACATCAATCATAGGTAAACCGCTCCAATCGCTGTTGTACTTCTTTGATTCTGCGGAACAGTGCGGGATGCAGTGCTTCACGCTCCGTCAGAATCCCTGCGGTGGTTGTACGGCTGCGGCAGCCAAAATAGGCGCCGCCCATGGGAATAGCGCTGTAGCAAGTCTCTCCGCGCAACAGGCGCAGCAGACTTACGGCCGCAGAGGAAAGCGCCGGTGCAATGTATGGCTTGAAGCCAAGCTCGCGGACACGCAGATTGGCCGTCACGGTTTCCTGCGTCAGCCGTGCAGAAAGAGCCTCGTCATAGTTCTGCGGATGATTGGCCACGATCAGGTCTGCACCGTGCGGACCAAATACACAACCGGCAGAAAAATCCACGTTGTCTTTTTTTGCACAATAGGCTGCGCGCGCAGCCATCACACCGAGGCCGAAGCCGCGAATCTGCTCCGGCAGAAGCCCCGCTGCGTCAAATGCACCGGTGGCATCTCGATTGCTCTGCAAAAACACCGCGCGACAAAGCTGATCGACGGGATCGGAAATCTGGCAGAACAGGCCGCCAAATTTCTCCTCGCGTGCGCGGCTGGCATAGCCATTCAGCATCTCGCGGTTGCGTGTGAACTGCGCCATACGCACGTCCCGAACCTCTGCGCCGACCGGCGGTACGCCACGCGATGCGGTAAAGAGAAACAGATCACTGTCAAACAGCCGCTCCGGCGGGCAGAGAACGATTTTCGGCTGGGGCGCATCATCCGGTGAGAGCACTTGATTCAGCTCCATCTCATAGCGTTGGCAGAGCGCTTCATTCGGATCATAGATCGCGATCCGGGAAAACTCACGTCCCAGCAGCTTCAGGGCAATCAGGAGCGTGCCGCCCACATCTCCAAGGCCAACCAGCGTAGCTGTCAAGCCTGTCCTTTTCCATGGGTGGGAGAGATGGTCGAATGCACGGACGAAAGCAGTGTTCAGCACCGTCGCTCCGTTTTTCCGCACGAAAGCTTCCAACTCCGGCAGCGCCGCAGGCGACTCCTGCGGCAAAAGCACGCAGGCATTTTCCGGCTCCGTGATCTGTGCCGTATTCTCCACGCCGAAGCAGCCGCGGCTTTTCATTGGGTCGCGCCGCACAAGGAACACCAGCGGCGCAAAGAGCGCGGCAGTCGGTACCGCATCCGGCGGAAAACCGCCGCCAAGATCACACAGACAAAAGTTTCTCCAGCGTCTAAGCTCCATTTACCGCACCTCCTCCGGTTCGGGTTCTGTCCAGCGTCAGCAGATCGTCTTCCAGATATGCAGAAGCAGGGATGGAAAAATCGTAATTCAGCGCCTTTCCGCGATCGGGCAGCCGCGGATGCTCGACCGCTTCCCCCAGACGTCGGAGCGTCAGGACGGTATTAAAGCTGCGCTGCTGCACACGCTCCAGCGCCCTCAAAACGCACAGAGCATTTGTAAGGGCCGTGCGGCTCAACTCGCGCACGGCGGGCTGGGCGGCATCAGTAAAATGCCGCGGATAAAAATACGGCAGAATCAGGCTGATTGACGGCAGCATTCTTCCCTGCGTCTTACGGCCGCTCACGGAATCTCCTCCGATAAAGGGATACAGCAGGCTTTCCGTGACCCAGTAATGCAGGTTGGGAACGAAATACTCGCAGTCCACCTTGCGGTGCTGCTCACGCATCAGATCGCGCCCGCGCCCGGAAAGGATGCCCACAATGATGCGGTTGATCTCCAGGCCTTCACGTTCAAAGATTGGATTGAGCTTTCCGATACGATAGCCCTTGTGCAGCAGATCGTCCACAAGGATGACCGGGCGACGGAAGGACTTTAGCGTGCGCACCTGATTGGGAAGTGAGCTGTAGCCGGGATATTCCACCACGGAGAAATTGCTTCCGTCCGGGGCAAAGCACTTGTCTGCATGCAGCGTTTTGGTCATGGTGCCCGGAACAACCTCACCGGAGAGGATTTTTCCGTAAGGGACGCAGAGGAAGCGCTCCTTTACGCCGCCGGCATGGTCATGCTGCTGCACACGGTGCATAAGCGCCTGATTCAGAAGTTCTGCATCAAAGCATAGCAGGAGCTTGCCGGGATACAGCGCCGTCAGCGCCGTGCGCAGGCGTGGGCGGGACTGCTCAACCGCGTCTAGAACCTCCGGTGCGTCACGATGCGGCGTCTTGATGCCGAGCAGCAGATCCTGGATCAGCACCATTGGCTTGCACATATCAACATAATAGAGTTCCGGCACCTCCTCCACCCGCACAAAGCCAAGTTGTAGCAACACATCCCGAAGCGTGTCCTGCGTCTGTGCGCAGCGGCACAGAGCATAGGTATGGTCGTCCGTCAGGCTGCGTACCAGTAGTTCATTCAAAAGCATCCGCATATACTCTTGCGCGCCGCCGTCTTCCACCTCGTCGATCATCAGAAGTTTGCCGGAGGTGCGGCGACGAACAGCCGAGCAAGCCTCTACATCGTGCAGTTCATCGTAAAGCTCCGCTATCGTCAGGCTGTGCGCCCCTGCAAAGCCGACCAGGCGCTGCAGGCGGCGTGAGCATAAGCTCACCCTTGCACCTTCACCGGTGAAATACAGATCCTGTGGTGTGAGCACACGCTTAAGAATGGGAAATCGCAGATACAGACCGTATTCGTAGATATACGCCTGCACAACCGGATCCACCAGCGCGGAAATATCCAGATTCTTGTCAATGGAATCGCGGATGCGCGTCGAGCTGATGTCCTCCATCTGCGCTGGCAATGAAAACTCGATCACACTGCCGCGCAGCATGGCAGAAACAGGCGGCAGTCCGTCCTCTTCCTCGGCAGGACGCCGGACGATAATATGATCAAAGGCAGCCGCGCCGTTCGGCGCATCGCTGTGATAAGCGGAGGCATGACGGATGACGTCGCTTCCTGCGACGATGCGCACCTCCCGTCCGGGGAAGCAGGCACGCAGAGCCGCAAGATCCTCCGGCATGGCAATATTGATGGGAACGTCATCAGGGAAGAGATAGGTATCCCACTGATCGGCAACGGACATCCTGGCAATTTTGCGGCGCAGCAGCTTGGCGAGCGTGCGCTTGCTCCACGAGAATTCGTCCACCGCGAGATATACTTCAAAACCGCGGGCGCGGATCTCCTCCACTATGGCCTTATGTCCGGCGGAGAAGGGGTCAAAGGTGCCGGGGAAGAAGGCGACCGGCTTCAGCGCGTCAAACTGAAATGCTCCCTGCTCAACGGCGTAATGCACCTGAAAGCGGTAGAGTTGGTTCAGCATGGCGGCGCGGTTGAAGAAGCTGAGGCGGCCCGGCTCCGGTTCGGAAAGAAGCGTCAGGAGTTTTTTGTGTATGCGCGTAAAGCAATAGCTTTTCAGGCGCAACGGGAGCGTCTCATTTGCAATCAGGTCCTGGCACAACACGCACAAAGCACTCTGGTGAATGGGCGCGTGATAGTGCGCCACGCCGACCAAAAGCAGTCCAAGGCAGCGATCCGTGAGTTCGCATGCCCCTTCCGGCAGCGCGGCGATCAGACTGCCAAGCGCGGCGAGCGCCGGTCCCGCAGGACGAACGGTGCCGGAACGCAGAAGCGCCTCAAGAAAATCGACTGCCTCCAGGATTTCCTTTTCCGGCAGACTGCACACGAGTTTCCCAAGATATGGCGGAATGAAGCGGGCGATCTGCTCCTGCCCGTTTTCCAGCTCGCGCAGAAGATCAACCGCAATTTCATTGCGTTGATCGACCGTCAGATTATCGGCAATGCTCAAAAGCGCCTCTCCAGCGTGCTCGCGCACAGGCAGGTGCTCACTGACGGACAGGAGGTTGGAAAGGTGCATGGCCGTATGAAAAGCATTTTCGCCATGAATCTTTACATCGTCGCACAGCATATCAATCTGCACGATTTTCACGGTCCAGTGCACGGCATTTTTCAGGTTGCTCAGGTAGAGGAGCGAGACATCCTGCTGCACAGACGGAACCGCCCCAAACAGCTTCTCCCGCAGATAGACAACGGCAGTGCTCTCCTCGCAGCCGGGCTGCGCCGCGTCGTGCAGGAATTCCTCGCTTGCGCATTCGCGCAAATGGTAAATGCAGTGCAGCGCGTTGAGCTGCCAGCGATCCACACCGCTGCGCAGCATCCGCAGAAGCGGAGCCTCTGCGGCAGAAAAAAGCTCTTTTGAAACTGCGGAGGGAGGAACATGGCACATTGCATCGAACAGGACAAAGCAGTCCGTTTCCGGCAAACCGTCAAAATGGGCAAAAAGCGGCCGCGCAAGCTCCGGCGCAAGCTCCGGCTCGCAGCTTGCAAAGAGGGACTCACAGATTGCCTTCAATGAATTGGAGATCCGCAGCGCGTGCTTGTGCGCAATTTTATGATCTGGGTGCAGGCACTGCATTACATAGCTGTCCCACAGTGTAACGGACTCGTCCAGCAGTGCCAGCATCGTCGGCGCCATGGCGGATTTCGGTGCGGCAGCAGGCAGCATCTTGCGGTAGCGCGGCCCGCTGTTGGCCAGAATTTGCCCCATAATGTGTCCCGCAACGCGGCGCACATCGCCCTCTGGGTACATCAGAAGCTCATACAAATAATTCAGCAGTTTTTGCTTGTTGCTGCGCGACATATAGGTATTGTACTCATCGAACAGGCGCAGATAGGTGCGAATACGCTGGCTGTCTCTCTCTCCGCGCGCTTGCTCCAGCAGCAGATCAAAGGATGCATCCGTGCTGATGGCATTCATCAGGCGGATGTTATTGGCAAAGGTCAGATCGCGCAGCGCGCAGAGAGCATCCTCCTGCGAGCGCAGCGCTGCATCGCAGGTGACAGGGGGTACCGTACTGCCGTCGTCCTGCACGCCGCGCCCGCGCAGAAACAGCTCAAAATCGCGCAGCTTGCTGTAGACCAGCCGATAGCGGCGGCGTTTTTCCGGTGTGACATCCGCGAGCTTCGATAGAATAATGCCGTAGGCTTCCTCCAGTGTGCAGATGCGCATTACCTCCCGGCCGTTTTCCTGTCTGCCGCGGACGCGAAAGTCTGCATAAATCAGCAAAAGCGATTCTATCGTCAGGTTTTCAAATTCCAGATCCCATGTCGAATGATTCGCCGCAATGTGCGCTATTTTCTCCAGATCGCGGTCGGCAAGCCACTGCCAGGTATAGTAATAGTGCAGATATGGAACCCGCGCAGCATCCGCGCCGCGGCAGGCAAATTTTCCGATGTCATGTGACAGAGACGCTGACGCAACCAACGGCACATCCACCGGCAGCCCCGCTTTATGCGCCGCCACCGCCGTGCGCACTGCAACATTGCGCACACCTATAGTATGTGATGCGGCATCGAAGGGCATCAGCTCCCGGCTCATGCGCAAAGTCAGAAGAAAATGGTGTTCCTTCGCCGCGCGGCAAAAACGCCCGTACTCCTCAGGGATATGGGTTGGCAAGCCCGAATCTATGGGGAGAAAATCGGTCAGCGGATCAAAGGGCGCATCCTCGCAAGCAAGCAGCGCCTCCAACACAGAGAGCAGCAGCGCAATCCCCTGCTGCGTTTCCGCCGCGGGAGCACGGTAATCCGGATCGGGAAACAGGCTGTCTGTCAAATAGGCATACGCCGTCCTGAGCCATCCCTCCTCCGGCGCCGGAGCATAGGTTGAAAGCTCCGGCGCAAGGCACTGTGCCGCCTGCGTCAGCAGCGCGGCGCGGTCAAATTCCGTTTCGGCAAATAGCTCCAGAAAGCGTTCTGTCTGTATGCCCGCTGGCGTATTCTTCCTGAGGCATTCCTGCAAAAAGCGCATGGCGGTCGCTCCTTCTCCTGATACTATTTTCATTATAACGAAGAAACCGGCGCAGTACAACAGAAAATTTCCGTTGTACTGCGCCGGAGTGCGAAAAATCAGAACAGCGTGCGCAGGAAGAAGTAGAAATCCTTCGTGTAGCTGCCGACTTCCTTGAACGCCTGTACAAGAATCAGCGCATAAAGCACGCAGCAGAGGATGGACACCGGAATGCCGATGATGGACAAGATCTTGCCGATTCGCGCCTGCTTGGTTGAGCGGCCATAGTTTTTGCTGCGGGAGATACCGCCGGTGATCAGTCCGGCAATGGCAAAGGCAATACCGGCAAAAAGGGTGCACAGGGAGGCGATACCGCAGCCCATGCTGATGTAGCCCAGCACACGCGCGCTGGTGGGAACCGGTGGCTCTGCCTGTACGGGAGCAGGAACATAGCCATTTTCAAATTCATTCATTTGGGTCAATCCTTTCTGTATTGTTTTCCTGAGTTTCCATTATTTCAAGCCGCTGTTCGGCGAGCTTTTTCGGAGGATCCGGCAAAAGCACCGGCCGTCGCCGCAGAGCGATCCACAGTGCCGCCATCCCCACCAGGCTGATGACGGAAATCCATGTACCGGCATTCAGACCGGGCGCCGTATATTGCAGTCTTACCTCATGTTCTCCTTGTGTGATGGGAAAGGCGATCATAGCATCCGTCAGTTTGAGATTTTTGTCGTCCGGGTCATAGGTCTGTGCAAGCGCAACCTCTTCGCCGTCTACCCAGGCGCGCCAGCCGGGCTCATAGGGAATGGAGGTATAGAAAAGTCCGTCCTCCGCCACACTGACCGTTCCGGCAGCCTTCGTATCGGAAAACTCCGTCAAATTCCACGGACTGCTGGAAAGAAGCTCCTGTCCTTCCCAAAAGACGGCATCGTTCTGCATCGCTACATCCAGGGAGATTGTCCCGCTTCCGGCCTCCTTGATTGGATAGGTCAGCGTAACGACATCGCCCGCAGAGAAGCTGCCGAGTGTTGACAGGAAGCGCACCTTAATGCTGCGGGAGAAAATTTTCTCTCCGTTGCGGAATACCTCTACATCGTTGTTTCCATTGGATTTCGTCGTCATGCACAGAAGACCGTCCTCCGGGACGATGTAGCTGATGCTGAGGCGCACTGTTTCTGTCTGTCCCTCAGTGGAGTAGCTGTACTGCGTGCCGCTGGTTCCGCTGGCTGTGAGGGAGCAGCCCTCCGGCGCCTCCAGCCCGGAATGCTTCAGATGCGTATACAGAGACGTTTGCAGGCCGGTTGCCAGTCGGAACATCTCCTCCTGCTCCTTAATGGGGTTATAGACGCCGCTTTTCGTTACAAAACTGCCCAGCGCGGATTTTGTAACAAAGCCAATGGAGATATAGGATGTGTTTTCCAGTAAAAGTGCCTCCCCGGAAGCTGCTGCCAGCGTGTTGACGCTGCGGTCAAGCTGACTTCCGTCGCGGTCGATCAGATATTTTATCCCACACATCAGGTTGGTAAAGGGCGTGCTTTCATAGTAAGCGTAGCGGTTGCTGGCCGGCCAGGAGGCAAGCCCCAAGGAGCGGGAGAAGCGGTTCGCGCGCACATTGGCAGAGGAGTTGAAGATCGTTACGCCGTGATAACCGTTCAGCGCACCATCGTTGAGCGTCTGCGAGGCGGTCATTTCTGTGCGCCAAAAAAGCTCGTTTTCCTCGCGCGCGTGCATTTCTTCCAGTAAGATCTGTACATCCAGCCCCTTCTTTGGGTAGGATGAGCGTGTGGTCAGGCCGACTTTTGCCACACCCAGGGCAAAACTGGCAACGGATTCCACGGTAAACAGGCACACCAGCACCACGGCGGTTATCGTGCGGCGTGGGCGGAATGGTGTGTACACAATCAGCGCTGCGCAGCACGCAAGCAAACTGCACAGGCTCAGTGCCATGCGCAGGATTCCCTTTTCCATACCCCATCCGCAGGCAATCAGCGCAAGGCAAACAGGAAAAATGACCAGCAGATGCCGCAGTTGAAACCTGCGGAGCTGTGTATACCCGCGGAACGCCATGGAAATCAGCACAAAGCTGAACAGAAAACTGAACCGGTAGGGCAGCATATTGGGGAAATGGAAGCCATGCCAGATATAATCCAGTACCCGGAAAATAAAACTGCACAGGAAAAAGAACAGCAGCGCCAGACTCACAATTTTTTCCCGCAGAGGGATCCGGGCGCAGCACAGAAACCAGACCGCCAGCACCACCGTGGAAAAACCGCAGAACACATTGGGCAGGCCCTCCATCTTCGTTGCCTCAAAGCCGGTCAGAAGGCCGGACAGCACCTGCCGCGCCGCAGAGAAAAAGCCGGGCAGAGTCTGTGTTTTCACCGTCTGCCAGACGCCGTCGGTGACGGTTCCGGAGGCATTTTTCGCGATATTCATGGCCAGAAGCCTGGGAAATTCACTGGCAGCCGAATAGGTATTTTTCAGGCCATAGAGCGTTGGCAGCAGCAGCACCGCCGTCACCCCGATGGACAGAAGCGTACACAGGCTGATGCGTGCCAGGCGCCGGAAAAAGCCGCGGACGCCATTCGGACAGCAAATACAGTAGCCAAAGAAGGTCAGTGCAACAAAGATGCAGCAGAAAAAGCTCAGGTAATAGTTGCACCACAGACTCAGTGCCAACATCGACGTGTACAGTCGGAACTTTCCGTCGCGCAGCAGGCACACTGTGCCCGCCACCAGAAGGGGAAAAATCGCCAGCACATCCAGCCACATTAGATTCCAGTAATACCCCGCCATGAATGAAGAAAACGCATACAACAGGCTGAAAAAAGGCAGCGTCCAGTCGTTTCTCCGGAAAACGAGCCGGAGATACCACGCGAAAAAGAGCCCGGCCAGTGCAATTTTCAGAATGGTCAGGAGGGCAAAATACTCACGCAGCAGGGACGCCGGCACCAGAACACACAGAAAGTTCAGCGGACAGGCCAGATAGTATGCGTACAGGGAAAGATAGCCAACACCCATGCCGACATCCCATGTATATTGCAGAGAACCGCCGGAGAGAAGTTTCTCACGGAAATCGGCAAAAAAGGGATAATACTGATGCCAGCCGTCATGCGCCAGCACCTGTCTGTCCCCTGCTGGCCACATCCCGCCAATGAAGAAAATCACCAGCGTAACGGCGAAGGGAATGCAGAACGAGAGCAGCAGCGGCAACCGCCGTTTTCTCCTTTGCAGATGATTCATGCTTCCTCCTTTTCCCAAAGCAGCGGCAGGGTCGTTTCAAAATCGACTCCGTACCAGCGGGCATGCGGATTCTGCGCGGTGACGCGGAGAGTCTGCACCACATACTCTGAAGCCCACCGGATGGCCTCAGCCGTGCTTTTTCCCAGCGTGAGATAGCCGACGCAGGCGCTTGCAAAAAGGTCGCCAGAGCCGTGAAAGACGACGGGAATATACTCCGTCAGGTGGACACTCAGCGCACCGCTCGCATCCATGGCAGCTACACCCATCCGCCCGTCTACAGGGCGCACACCCGTAAGGATCACGGTGTGCGGACCGACGGCGAGGAGCTTTTCCAGAAGCTCGCGCAAATAGCTTTCCTCATGCTCCTCCCGGTAGGGCAGCCCCGTCAGCAGGCAGGCCTCGGTGATATTTGGCGTGATGATGTCCGCGCGGGTGCAGAGTCTGCGCATCTGTTCCGGAAAGTCCTCGTCAAATCCTGCATAGAGTCTCCCCTGATCGGCCATCACGGGATCGACAAAGCGCAGCGTGTTTTCCCCGCCGAAGCGGTCAAAAAATTCCTCTACAAACTCCACCTGCGCTGACGAAGCAAGATAGCCCGTATAAAGCGCGTCGAAGGTCAGACCGAGCTGCTGCCAATGTGCGCTGACCGGCGCAAGGAGCTCGGTCAAATCGCGGCTCACGAAGCCATTGAAAGCGGTGTGCGCCGAAAGAACGGCAGTTGGCATTACACAGCACTCCACGCCCATAGCGGAAAGTACCGGCAGCGCAATGCTCAGCGAGCATTTGCCCACACAGGAAAGGTCTTGTACCGTAGCGATTCGTTTCATCCAGAATTCTCCGTTATTTCTTAGTTATTGTATTATACCGCAGTTCTTCCAGAAAGGAAAGCCCCATGCCCAAAAAAGTCATGCAAAGCGTCGTAGAAAAAAGATCAGAAAATATTGTGTCCCCCTCTTGAAATTACCACAATATATTGTATAATATCTCCTGAGCGCAGTTACCGCATCAGAAACGCACGATTGCCGCCTCAGGAGGAACACAATGAAAATCATCAAAAGAAACGGCGCGGAAGCCGTATTTGATATCCATAAAATCGAAACTGCCATCAGCAAAGCCAACGCCGTTGCAGAGGAAAGAGAGCGCATGACGCCCCTGCAAATCGAACGCATCGCGCAGAGCGTGGAGATCCAGTGCCAGGAGATGAACCGCAGTCTGTCCGTCGAGGAGATCCAGGATCTCGTCGAGGATCAGATCATGGCGCACGGCGCATTTGAGGTCGCCAAGCGCTACATCACCTACCGCTACACCCGTTCGCTCGTGCGCAAATCCAACACGACAGACGACCGCATCCTCAGCCTGATCGAGTCAAACAACGAGGAGGTCAAGCAGGAAAACGCGAACAAAAACCCGACTGTCAACGCCGTACAGCGCGACTATATGGCAGGCGAGGTTTCCAAAGACATCACGCGCCGCATTCTTCTGCCCCGGGACATCGTCGAGGCACACGAGGCCGGCATCATCCACTTCCATGATGCAGACTATTTTGCCCAGCACATGCACAACTGCGATCTGGTCAATCTGGAAGATATGCTGCAAAATGGCACCGTTATCTCCGGCACGCTGATTGAAAAGCCCCATTCCTTCTCCACCGCCTGCAACATTGCCACACAGATCATTGCGCAGATTGCCTCCAATCAGTACGGCGGTCAGTCCATCTCTCTGACGCATCTGGCTCCCTTTGTGGATGTCAGCCGCAGGCGCATCCGTCAGAGCGTAGAGCGCGAGATCAAGGAGCTGAACACCGAAGCGACCGAGGAGCAGATCTCTCACATTGTGGAGGAGCGGCTGCGCGAGGAGATCAAGCGCGGCGTGCAGACCATCCAGTATCAGGTCGTCACCCTCATGACGACGAACGGTCAGGCGCCGTTCATCACAGTCTTTATGTATCTGGATGAGGCACGCAGCCCGCAGGAAAAGAAGGATCTTGCCATCATCATCGAGGAAACGCTGCGCCAGCGTTACGAGGGCGTCAAGAACGAAAATGGCGTGTGGATTACCCCGGCCTTCCCCAAGCTCATCTATGTGCTGGAGGAGGACAACATTCACGAGGATTCCGAGTATTATTATCTGACCCGGCTGGCCGCCGAATGCACCGCCCGCCGCATGGTGCCGGACTACATTTCCGAGAAGAAGATGCTGGAACTGAAGGTGGACAAGAACGGCGAGGGCCACTGCTATACCTGCATGGGCTGCCGCAGTTTCCTGACGCCCTATGTGGATGAAAACGGCAAGCCGAAATATTACGGGCGCTTCAATCAGGGCGTTGTGACCATCAATCTGGTCGATGTCGCGCTGTCCTCGCACCGCGATATGGACAAGTTCTGGAACATCTTCGACGAGCGTCTTGATCTGTGCTACCGTGCACTGATGTGTCGCCACAACCGGCTCAAGGGCACTCTCTCCGATGCCGCACCCATCCTGTGGCAGTACGGTGCGCTGGCGCGCCTGCCCAAGGGAGAGCCCATCGACAAGCTGCTCTATGGCGGCTATTCCACGATTTCTCTTGGCTATGCAGGCCTGTATGAGTGCGTCAAATATATGACCGGCAAGTCCCATACTGACCCGGAGGCCAAGCCCTTCGCACTTCAGGTCATGCAGTACATGAACGACGCCTGCAAAAAATGGAAGGCCGAAAACAACATGGACTTCAGTCTCTATGGAACGCCGCTCGAATCCACGACCTATAAATTCGCCAAGTGTCTGCAAAAACGCTTCGGTCTCATCCCCGGTGTGACGGACAAGAGCTATATCACCAATTCCTATCACATTCACGTGACCGAGCATGTCAATGCCTTTGACAAGCTGGCCTTTGAAGCGCAGTTTCAGGCACTCTCCCCCGGCGGTGCGATCAGCTATGTCGAGGTACCGGATATGCAGAACAACATTGATGCCGTGCTGGAGCTGATGAAGTTCATCTATGACAACATCATGTATGCCGAGCTGAACACGAAGTCCGACTACTGCCAGGTCTGTGGCTATGACGGGGAGATCGAAGTCGTTGAGGATGAGGACGGCAAGCTGGTCTGGACCTGCCCAAACTGCGGCAACACCGACCAGAGCAAGATGAACGTCGCCCGCCGCACTTGCGGCTATATCGGCACGCAGTTCTGGAATCAGGGCAGAACACAGGAGATCAAGGAGCGCGTGCTCCACCTGTAAAGACGAAAAACGGGGCGAATGGTTCGCTCCGTTTTTTGCGGGAAGAGGAAATCCATGGAAGATCTTCATATTCATATGGTGCTTGACGGCGTGAACTGGAAGGCCGCCATTGCCGCGCACGCCGCCCGGCCAGATGAATGCCTGATCCGTGCGCACCTGGAGGATTACCGCGCACGCGGCGTAACCTTCCTGCGCGACGGCGGCGACCGCTGGGGCGTCTGCCTGCGCGCAAAAGCCCTGGCGCCGGAATACGGCATCGACTACCGCTGTCCCGGCTTCCCGATCTTTCAGCGCGGACACTACGGCGCTTTCATCGGCTGCGGCTTTTCGGATTGGGCGGAATATTCCCGGCTTCTGGATGAGGCACAGGCACAGAGTGCGGACTTTATCAAGCTGATGATCGGCGGTCTGATCGACTTCAGCATCTATGGCCGCCTAACGGAGGCCGGTCCTTCGTTTGAGGACATTCGGAAGATGATTCTGCTCGCCCGTGAGCGCGGCTTTGCGGTCATGGCACACGCCAACGGCGATGCTGCGGTCTGCGCCGCACTGGACGCGGGTGCAGACTCCGTGGAGCATGGCGCCTATCTCAGCAAGGATACCCTGCGCCGTCTGGCCGCATCGGAAACCGTCTGGGTTCCGACACTTGCGACCATCAGCGACCTGATTGGCTGCGGACGTTACCCGGACGAGGTGCTGCACCGCCTGCTGGGCGAGCAGCAGGAAGCCGTTTCCTTTGCTGCATCACAGGGCGCAGTGATCGGCTGCGGCAGTGACGCCGGAGCCTACCGTGTTTTTCATGGAAGGGGCGCGCAGGACGAGCACACACTGCTGACAGAGGCTCTGGGCGCAGATGCGCCGCGGCTTCTTGCCTATGCGCAGGGCATGGTCGAGCGCAAATTTCGTTTTCCCGGTTAATTTGTACTTTCTAAAAAGGAGGCGGCCGTATGACGGAGGTCGTCGCCGCCCTGCTGCGGCAGGACGGTAAATTTCTCATCTGCCAACGTCCGGCGCACAATGGGCGGGGGTCGTAAGAAAGTAATATCGTATTTTTGCAGGAACGGCATGGCTTCGGTCATGCCGT
>CABSBF010000040.1 GCA_902475855.1 uncultured Eubacteriales bacterium | reverse complement strand
GGTGCTTTTCAATGGCGGCTACCAGGCGGAAACGCTGGGCCAGCTCATGGAAACCCTCCTCGTCAGCAGTCTTGGCGAAGCCGTCGTACATATCCGTCCACTCGTAGTTCTCGCCCTCAGCGGCGGAGAGAAGATTTTCGGCAGTGTCGCCGATGCCGTTCAGTTCTTTGAACCACAGCTTAGCGTGTTCCTTCTCGTTGTCAGCGGTTTTGAGGAACAACGCCGCGATCTGCTCGTAGCCTTCCTTCTTGGCCTTGGAGGCAAAATAGGTGTACTTGTTGCGTGCCTCGGATTCACCGGCAAAGGCCGTCATCAGGTTCTTTTCGGTCTGGGTGCCTGCGTACTTCGTTTTCTTCATGGTCGATGTTCCTTTCTTCTTTTGTTTGTTACCCTTATGATAGTCAAATTTTCATCTCATAAGAAGTGCCCTCCTTCAAAAATGTCGTTTTTACTCTCGATAGCAAAAGTATAGCAAAACCGCTCATAAAAATCCATCGTTATCGAAGGAACATTGTCTGTTTTTTCTTCAAAACCATGGTGCTCGCACTCCGAGAAGCAGTCCTCCCCGGCAGTACATGAACGAAAAGCCGGAAGCTGGCCTTACGGTCAGTTTCCGGCTTTCTGCTCCATGTGTGAAATCAATTTTTAAGAAGCCTCTCTTCGCGCGCTTACGGCAGGCGGATGTTGGCCTGCTGCAAAGCCTTGCGCAGCGCAAGGCACAGGGGCGGCGCAAGAACGATAGCGACCGTGCCGTTAAAAATAGAGGCCGGGATCTTCAGAACCAGCGCCGCGGCCGCAGTGGCGGCGGGAAGACCGCCGATCAGCAGTCCATCATAGGCAAAGGACTTGAAAAAGTAAAGGATATAATAGGCAAGGCAGCCCAACGCGGCGGCAGCCGTGCAGCGGCCGTATTTTGGCGTTGCGCGATCTTTCATGGCAAAGCCTGCCACCATGCCCATGATGCCCTTGGTGATAAAGGTGATCCAGCACTCCGCCGCATAAGCGGGGTTGGTCAGGTCATAGAGCGCAGAGCCGAGCGCGGACGCAAGACCGCCGATGGGACCGAGCATCAATCCGGAAAGGCAGCACATAATGTTGGCCAGCGTAAAAGAGGTTCGCCCGCCGATGGCGATGGGCATGGTGATGCGAAGATAGTTGCTGACGAAGACGAGGGCGCACATCATACCGAGTGCGGTCAGCTTGTTGACGCTTTTCTGGTTCATGGGAAACATTTCCTCCTCCTAATGATGCCCCCATCATAGCAGCGAACTGGTATTGTTGCAAATACCAGTTCGCAATAATTTAGTATGATCAGTTAAGCTTTGCTCCCAAATTTTCAAGCCGTCAGGCTATTCTTCCGCTTTCATGATCACCTTCAGCCGGTGCACGAGCTGGCCCGTTTTGAGTTCTTCCAGGTCGATGACCGCAATGCCCAGCTGCGCGGCGCGGTGTCGGGCGGCTGCGTGGCAGGGCTCGGTCGTGACGATGACCGCCTTGGCGCCCTTGCCGCCGAAGCGGTCGCGCAGGATGGCAAGCTCGTTGAGCGCCTCGGTGCGGATGTCGCAGGCCTTGCAGCTGAGAAAGAGCGGGATCACACCGCGCGCCGCCATCACGTCGATCTCGTTGGAAACGCTGCTGTGGCCCAGCACATCGTCCCAGCGCACCACGGCGCTGCTGATGACATCGTGGAAGATGCCGGAGTCGAGACAGGCCTTGTAGGTGTAAAGTTCCAGAACGCTCCCTACATCCCGCAGCCATGCTCTGGTGTTGAGGTCGCGGAAGCGGAAGGACACCCGCTCGCCGGGCACGATCGCAAGATCGCGGATAAAATCAAGGCGTTCGAGCGCATAGAGCGCTTCTTCGCTGGCGGTGTTGCGCGTCCCGTGCTCGCCTTTCACGGTGTAGCCGCCCGCAATGCTGAGAGGCGGGATCTGCCCGTATTCCGAGGGCGACACCCGCTGAATATAGGAAATGATGTTCGGCCATTCCCGCCGAAAGCGCAGGAAGCAGTCGAAAAACGGGTCAAAATCCGAAAGATAGCGGGACAATATCTCATTGTCCACCCGCCCGGGCAGGAGCGTTCCGCCCGCCATGAGGAAAAAGTCCTCGATGGAATACAGAAGGTCGCAGCGCAGATCGTCCGCAAAGGGCGCACCGGAAATGTCGTAAAACCGGTTCTTTTTTCGGGAATAGGTAAAGGCAGGCACGCCTTTCTGCGCGGTGAACATCCCCGCCGCGAAGAGCGCGGCATCGCTGCCGCCAGTCACGTCAACGGCACAGTCCGGGTATTTTTCGCCGACGGTGAAGAGCTGGCGCAGAATACGGTCGGCCTTGAACAAGCTTGCCTCCAGAAAAACAAGTTCCGGCTCCCAACCCCGCCGCCGGAAAAAGGCGGCCATCTTCTCCTGCCGCGTGCGGTCCCGCACGATCTCACCGGGACAGAGGTAGACGATGCGCTGCGGGCGGAACATATCCGCCGCCAGAATGTTTTCAATGGCGCGCTCGTCGTATAATTCGATCAAAGTATTCATGCTCTGTCCGCCTTCCTTTGTTTTTCACCAGTATACG
Source organism: uncultured Eubacteriales bacterium (assembly GCA_902475855.1). Classification (GTDB taxonomy): domain Bacteria; phylum Bacillota; class Clostridia; order Oscillospirales; family Oscillospiraceae; genus JAZOXB01. Next base: position 12,010 of record CABSBF010000040.1, on the reverse strand, counting down.
GTGTTTTTCGCCAAAGCACAATAGCCAACCCGCCCGGCTTGTTGAAAAAATCGGTGTGCAGCGGCAGGAAGCCGCGCTTGACGGCAGCGACAGAATGTGATAAATTATGTCCGCTTTTCATGCTCAGGCGCGGCGGCGCGCCTGTTTTTTCCTGTTTGGAGGAATGATCTATGTCGTTTTTCGAACTGTTTCTCATCGGCATCGGGCTTTCGATGGATGCCTTTGCCGTGTCGGTCTGCAAGGGGCTTTCCATACAGCGGGTCGACAAAAAGTATACACTTTATATCGGCCTCTTCTTTGGTGGCTTTCAGGCCCTCATGCCGCTGCTCGGATATTTTCTCGGCAGCCGCTTTGCCGGCAGCATCGAGCACTTTGACCACTGGATCGCCTTTCTTCTGCTGGCGTTCATCGGCTGCAACATGATCCGCGAGAGCCGCGAAGAGACGGAGGAGGAAAAGGCGTTCACGGGTGTGAACTTCAAGGAGCTCTTCCTCCTTTCTGTCGCCACGAGCATCGATGCGCTGGTTGTCGGCGTGACCTTCGCCTTCTTACAGGTGAAGATCGTCCCCGCCGTTACGATCATCGGCTGCACGACCTTCGTGCTCTCGCTTGCGGGCGTGTATGTCGGCAATGTGTTCGGCACGCGCTATAAAAGCCGCGCTGAGCTGACCGGCGGTGTCATTCTCATCCTGATCGGGCTGAAGATCCTACTCGAGCACCTTGGCGTGCTCGCGTTTTGAAAAAAAGAGGACTGCTTTCGCAGTCCTCTTTCTTATTTATGCAGACGTTCAGCAGCCGCAGCCGTTGTTGCAGCCACAGCCGTTGCCGCTGCCGCAGCCATTGTTGCAGCCGCAGCCACCGCCGCAGCCGCCGCAAGCGAAGATCAGGATGATGAGAATCAAGATCCACAGGCAGCAGCCGCCGCCGAAGCAACCGTTGTTATTGCACATAAAACGAACCCCCTATGAAGATTGGGACCGCCCGCTTGGCGATCTCAACCCATAGTATGGCGGGGAGAAAAAAACGTGTCAGCGGATACGCGCAGATGTAACCATCGTGCGGGAGAAGCGATAGGCATCCGCCGTGAAAACGCCGCGCGAGACAAGCGCGTCGCTCAGCGCCGTGCCGCCGCTGATGTTCGTTTCCAGCGCATAGTAGGAAAGGTAGACAACGTCCGCGCGCAGGAAAGCCGCGGCGCGCAGAGCGCTCACCTCGCCGGCGGTCAGAACGCCGGCGGCCTGCGCCCGCTCGGGCGAGGTCGAAATGTCGGACTGCGCGGTGGAGCTGTAATGCAGCGCGCGCAGGAGAAATTCCGTGTACATCTCCGCGGAGGCGCTCATCGCCGCGCCGAAGGTCGTCGCGTCGACGCCGTTGGTGTAGCCCTTCTGATACCCATAGACCGCGTAACATTCCGCCCAGTCGGGAACGTCGGTAAAGGGGAAGGGCGCCGTGCAGGAGAGGGCTTCCTTTTCCTCGCCGAGCATACGGATGAGCATGATGAGCGCCTCCATGCGCGTCGGCGCTTTTTCAAGGTCGAAGCCCTCGCCGTAGGCGGTATCCGAGCCGCGGAAGAGGCCCAGCGTCTTGAGCGAAGCGGCCATCGCGGGATAGTCGGCCGTGGAGGATGCGGTGAGCGCATAGGGGCCGCAGTAGGTTACAACGGCGGTCTTGCCTATGGCGGTGAACTGCGCGCTCGCGTCCTCGGCCACGAGATAGCGGTGGTTTGCCGCGAGCGTCGTGCCGCTTTGCACCTCGCTCCCGCTCGTCACATCGACGAGCGCGCCGGAGGAAAATTGAACGCTCACATCACCCGCGAGCACGATGACCTGCAATCCCGTCGCACCCGAGAGAATATCGCCCTGCTTGAGCCGCTTTTCCGTAAAGGCTTCGGCGACATTGCCGCCGGCACCCGCCTCGGCGGCGGCGATCGTCGCGCGCAGCGCGGATTCCGCCTGCGCGTAGGCGGCCTTGTCAGATTCATCCAGTTTGCCGTCAACAGACGCATCGACCTTGTTTCGGAAGGTGCTTTGCAGATACTTCAGCGAGATGAGCGGGTCGCTTCCGTCGCCCGGTGCGGCAAAAGCAAGGGTCGCAAGGACCGCCAGGGCAAGGATGGACGCGAGAAGCGCTGTTTTTTTCATGCTTCATTCTCCTCCGTTCCCGCCTCGGCCGAGGTCTTGGAAATGCGATAGCTCAGCGTGAGAAGGCTGTCGGCAAAGTGGACATTTTCGGTGAACACATCGCTGCCGACGTTCAGTTCGGTGTTGGTAAAATTCCAGATGCCGCGCACGCCGAGCCCGATGAGCTGCTCGGCCACGTCCTGCGCAATGGTCTTCGGCACGGTCAGCACCGCCACATCCGGATGGCAGGCGGCGAAATAGTCCTCCATCTCGTCGAGCGGGCGGATGAGGACATTGTTGACGCGCGTGCCGATCAGCGCGGGAGAGATATCAAAGGCCGTGTCGAGCAGAAAACCGGCCTGCGCAAAGTCGAAGTTGCGCAGCAGCGCATGACCCAGATGGCCCGCGCCGACCACGACAAGCCGATGTCCCTCGTCCACACCGAGGATGTGGCCGATCTCCGTGCGCAGCTCGAGGATGTTGTAGCCGTAGCCCTGCTGGCCGAATTCGCCAAAGCAGCTTAGATCCTGACGAATCTGAGAGGCCGTGATGTCCATGCGCTCGCCGAGAAGGCTCGAGGAGATACGCACGATGCCCTTGGAGTGCAGCTCGTCGAGATAACGGTAATAGCGCGGAAGACGCCGGATGACGGCGTCGGAAATCTTTCTCTTTTTCATGCGGTCAAGTCCTTTGTTCAGGTTAGTCTGATTATACGGGAGCGGAAGAAAGTTGTCAAACTTTTTAACGAACTTTGCCGAATTTTTTTTCTTTACAGTTCCAGTAAAACTTGGTATACTAACATCTTGAAGAAAGCTCTGCAACCAAATATGTGCCCGTAGCTCAGTTGGATAGAGCGTCAGACTCCGACGTTTCAGGCGTCTCCTCTTGAGATATGGCGCAAAGCCTTGCCGCACCTGTGTTTGCGGGAACGGCAGAGAAAAAATGCGTGGTCGTTGACTACTATTTGACGACTATCGCAGAAACCCACAACCCAATACGCGCCCGTAGCTCAGATGGATAGAGCGTTAGACTCCGACTCTAAAGGCCGCTGGTTCGAATCCAGTCGGGCGTACCAAATCCCTAAAAGCTGTATAGCTTTTGGGGATTTTTATTAGCAACAGATGGAGGCGGTACCTGACTTGCGCGTTTAAGTGATTGAATAGCGGTATTATGCGCTTTGCCTGTTCATCAAGAGAAACGAATAATGGTTGCTGATAGATTAAAATAATGGTATACTTTAACAATCATGTAGTATAGCTAAGCGCTTACGAATCATTCAATGAAGAATTGTGGTGATCAGCTATGTTTGATTTTGGAAACGCAAATGACGGGCAGCGAAAAGCAATAGCGGCTGCAGACGGTCCTGTCCTCATAACGGCAGGTCCCGGAACCGGCAAAACATATACGCTCGTGCAGCGTGCAATCTACCTCATAGAGGAATGCAATGTAAGGCCGGAGAGCATCTTCATTGCCACATTTACGGAAAAGGCTGCGAAGGAACTGGTAACACGTATTACAAACGAGCTTGCAAATCGAAACATCACGGCAAACATCAACGAAATGTATATCGGTACGTTCCACTCGCTCTGCCTTCGTATGCTGAAAGAGCATTTGGAATATACACGGCTTCGCCGAAACTACCGCTTGATGGATTCGTTTGACCAGCAGTATATGGTATTTCAGAATATCCATCGTTTCAGAAGTATTCCGGAGATTGAAATCGTCCTTCCGAACGGTGGCGCATGGAAGCAAGCCGAAACGATCTGTAACTTTGTAAACAACCTTTCCGAAGAATTGGTTTCGCCGGAGGAGCTGATGTCTGACCATGACCCATCGATTGCATCACTCGGTCGGATGCTTCAGGAATATCGCACAATTCTTACGGAAGCGAATCTGATGGATTTCTCCTCCATCCAGATAGAGGCATATCGGCTTCTCTGCGATAACGAGGGCATTCTGAATGAGCTTCGCTCTGCGATCACGCATATCATGGTCGATGAATACCAGGACACGAACTATATTCAGGAGCAACTCGTGTTTCTCCTCGCCGGGGAAAGAAAGAATATCTGCGTGGTCGGAGACGATGACCAGGGCCTGTACCGTTTCCGCGGTGCAACCATCCGAAACATCCTGGAATTTCCGCAGAAGTTTGCCAATGGCGAATGCCGTATTATCCCGCTGGTCATCAACTATCGTTCCAACAGCGACATCGTTGATTTTTATAACCGATGGATGGATACCACGGATGGTGCAAAGTTCAAGTTTCGCTGGGAAAATTTCAGATATGAAAAACGCATTGAACCTCATGAAAAATCCGCACTTCACAGCCCTGCGGTCGTGAAATTAGCCGGTGTGAATGACGAGGATGAATGGCATGAGAAGATCCTGCAGTTTATCAACAACCTGAAAACATCCGGCAAGCTGATGGACTATAATCAGATAGCGTTTCTCTTCAACTCAGTCAAACATCCGAGGGTGACTGCTCTTGCTCGTTTTCTTGAGGAGAACCATATCAATGTTTACTCACCGCGTTCGGATATGTTTTTCCAGCGTGACGAAATACGACTGGCGCTCGGCTGCCTTATGCTGATGTTCCCGTTTTATGTGCAGGGGTTGGAAAACGGGGAGTATACCTTTTTACAGCCTGAGCACCTGACTTATTATCGGAACTGTATCATGCTGGCGAATGAGTATCTGATGCAGCCGGAGCACACCGACCTGCTGAAATGGATACGCCGCCGAGGAAAAGACCATGTAAGCCTGACCGACGCAACGGACTACGCCTACTGTGGGCTCGTGTATCAGATGTTTGAGTTTCAGCCTTTTGCCGGTATTCTGGATACAGATATGGATGTCGGCGTTGTCGATATCCGACCAGCTCGAAATCTGGCAAAGCTGACGCAGATCATCGGAAAATTTGAATACCTCCACCGGGTGGATGTCTTATCGGCCGACAAGTATCGCGGGAAACGCGGCATTGATGCCAATACGGAACTGCTCTTTAATCTGTATCTCCGCCTGCTCTATGACGGCGGTATCACGGAGTATGAGGATGATTCCGAGTATGCGCCGAGCGGCTGCGTCTCATTCCTTACGATCCACCAGTCCAAAGGGATGGAGTTCCCGATTGTTTTTGTGGATTCTCTGACAAATGTGCCGAGAAAAACCACAAACGACCTTATGATGACGATAGAGGATCGCTACTTCAAGCGCCCGGCATTTGAACCGTATGAGGTCACAAAATTCTTTGATTTCTGGCGTCTGTACTACACGGCTTTCTCCCGTGCGCAGGATCTGTTGATACTGACCTGCAATGAGGACAAGCGGACACCCAGCGCTTACTTCAAAGAGGTTTATGACGAGCTTCAGTCCGTGGACAGCGAAGCATTTGATATCCGGGAGTTCAACTTCAAGTCCGTGAAGGCCGTGAACGTCAAGAGCACCTACTCGTTCACATCGCACATCACAGTGTATGAGACCTGCGCCCTGCAGTACAAGTTCTACCGCGAACTGGAGTTCATGCCCGTCCGTGCCAACGCTATGCTCTTCGGTACGCTTGTCCATGAGACGATAGAGGATGTTCACCGTGCTGCACTCAGGCACGAGGAGCAGACGATCACCGAGGAAAACGTGAACCGTTGGTTTGCCTCCAACTATGTGTCATTGACGAAAACCGAGCACACCTACCTCGCCGGTCCTCAGCGCGAGGCGGCATTGAAGCAAGTGCTCCGCTATGTAGAGCGGCAGCACGGCGACTGGTCTGCCATCCAGCAAGCAGAGGTGGATGTTTCTCTGGTGAAGCCGGATTATATCATTGAAGGCAAGGTCGACCTGATCCGGGGTGAGGGCGACACGGTCGAGATTGTGGATTTCAAAGCCGAACGGAAACCGGATATGGAGAAAATGCGGGATCGGCTTGAGCGGTACCGTCGGCAGCTTCATATCTATGCCCATCTCGTGGAGGAGCGTACCGGGCGGAAGGTCAGTAAGATGCACCTCTACTATACCGGAGAGGACGGCGGCGTACCGACGATCACATATCCGTATACGAAGTCTGCCGTGGAAGGAACGCTGGCGTCGTTCGATGATACGGTACATAAGATCATGAAAAAGGATTTCCGGCACTGTGCCGATGACCCGAAGGTCTGTGCTGGCTGTGACTTCCGGTTCTATTGCAGAAACAAATAAAGAAGGGGGCTGTGGTATGGCTGAACATAGGGTTAGGAAAGATAATATCATATATATCATTCCCGATGATGAGCTTTTTGCGAAATGGAAACGTGACGAGGCTTTTATTGATGAATACGGACGGCTCATGAATCGCAAGCCCCACAGGGTTCTGAGGGAACTGAAACACTATGTAGAAAACACACCTATGGTTCAGCAGAGAACTTCTGCACCGCCCGCTGCCCCCGTCAGAAAAAGTTCTCCTGTTAAGGACTACATCAAAGACACCGTCCGGGACACGGCGATGGAAGCCACTGAAATCATCGTTGATAGAGCCGTTGACATCTTCTTTTATGAAGTGCTTCCGAATGTGTGGCATGAGCATATCGTTCCGTTCTACCGCCGCACAAAAGAAGCTCTTACATCAAAAAAACTGAAAGCAGATGCAGTCCTTGCGAAATCAAAAGCAAGTACGGATGTTGCTGTAAGACAGCCGAAAGCTACCACAAAGATGACGCAGGAAGAAGCCTATGCCGAAAAGCGAAAAGTCCTGTATCATTGGCTCGGAATGTTGAGCAGCCTAAAGAAACTCTACGATGCCGGAGAGATGGACATTGATGCGACTTTAGCACAGCTGACAAACCCGGCTATGCTGGAACGGGTAAATTCCCTTTTGAGCGAGAATCCAAACCTGCTCGAAACGGATAAGTACATCGTACTTCACGGTCTGCTTGGCAGAGATTTATATGAGGAACGGCAGCTCGTTCCTATCAGAGCTGCAGAAATAACAACTATAGCCGCGAAATACGGATATGACGCAAGAAACGACAAAATGGAGGGCAACTATAATGGATGAGCAGCTTACTTTTGAATTTGAACAGAGACCGACGATAAAGGGGTTCCCTGAACTTCGCTGGACGGGCAAGCGCCCCTACCGCTCCACGCAGTATTATCCTGCACAGCTGCGGGAGTCCTACGGTGAGGAGCAGAACGGCTGGATCAACAAGATTTTCTGGGGAGATAATCTCCAGGTTATGAGCCATCTGCTGAAGGAGTATCGTGGAAAAATCGACCTCATCTATATTGATCCTCCGTTCGACAGCAAGGCGGATTATAAGCGGAAAATCGAGGTAAAAAATGTTGGTAAAACTACATCTGATAGCTCCTCGTTTGAAGAAAAGCAGTATGGGGATATATGGACAAATGACGAATATCTCCAGTTTATGTACGAAAGATTTACGATTATGCGCGATTTGCTATCTGAAACGGGATGCATATATGTTCATTGCGATTGGCACAAGGTTCATCATCTTAGATTAATTATGGATGAAGTATTTGGACAAGATAATTTTCGAAACGAGATTATTTGGTGGTACTTGTGGGGAGGTCGTGGAAAGGCCCAATGGAATAGCAAACATGATAACCTTTTATTTTATTCCAAATCGGGAAAATGGACATTCAATTATATGGATGTTTTAGATGATCACACTCTAATGACCGAGGGATCAAAGAACAGGCTTAACTATGCCGGTGCTATGGTTACCACTAAAAGTGAGTCATCAGAAATACCGGAAGATAAAGTACTTCCATCAGATACATGGTATATTGCAACCATCAACGCAATGGCAAAAGAAAAGGCTAATTATCCCACTCAAAAGCCAGAGAAATTACTTGAGAAGATTATTATGGCATCCTCAAATCCCGGCGACCTTGTTTTTGACTGTTTCATGGGCAGCGGCACAACGCAGGCAGTTGCCATGAAGCTGGGCAGACGTTTTATCGGCGCAGACATCAACCTCGGTGCAGTCCAGACCACTACTAAACGTCTGCTCTCAGTGGGAAAAGAGCTGGAAGACAACCAGACCAGCATGGGATCGGCTGCTGACACGAAATACACCGGTTTCGAGGTCTACAACGTCAACAACTACGACTTCTTCCGCAACCCCGTGGAAGCCCGTGACCTGCTGATTGCAGCGCTGGAGATCCAGCCGTTCCCGCAGAGCGATGTCTGGGACGGTGAACTTGACGGCAGGATGGTGAAGATCATGCCGGTCAACCGTATCGCTACCAAGGCAGACTTGAAGGAACTCCTCGCCAATCTGCCCTACAAGACCTACGAGAAGCGCAAGGAAGAAAATCCGAATCAGCCCGTGGAGCGCATCACCATCGTCTGCATGGGACACGAGCCTGACCTGAAGGGGGCAATGGAGCAGGAACTGACCGATTATAAGGTAGACATCCAGATCATGGACATCCTCCGCGATAAGGCAGACCTTCAGCTGAAGCGCGACTCCGAGGCGGAGATCGTCCGGGAAGGCGGCAAGCTGGTCATCCGTGCGTTCTATCCGATGAACCTGATGCAGAAGCTCTCCCTCCAGAAAGAGTACGTGGAGGACTGGCGTCAGATGGTCGATTCCGTTATGATCGACTGGAACTACGACGGCGTGGTGATGCAGCCTGCCGTGACCGATGTCCCCGGCAAGAGTGAACTGGTAAAGGGTATCTACGACATTCCGGAAGGTTCCGGCACCATCAAAGTCAAAATCACCGACCTACTCTCCGAGTCGCTGGAATTGGAGGTGCGTTAAATGCCCGCAGGATTTGATCCGAATTTTTCCTTCAACGAGCAGCTGTGGTATTACTACTCTACGAACCGAGGAAAAATTCGCTCCCGTTATAATGACCTCACGAGAAAATTCCTCGCCTACAACGACGGCGAGGAGAATCCCCACGCCTTCCTGCGGAAGCCGCAGTTTGAGGCGTTGGAGATGTATGTTTTTGTGAAGGAATTCATGAATAACAAGCAGGTCTATGAGATGTTTGACGACTGGCGTCACAGACGGGATCACTTCTCCGATGCGTCCTATTATTCCATTGGTAAGGGCGGTCAGATTCGACTCTTTGACGCCCCGACTGAAAAGCAGACCGACACGCTCTTCAAGCAGATGAAGAAGTACCGTGAGAGCTATCCAAACTATATCTACGCACTTACGATGGGACTTGGAAAAACCATCCTCATGGCCACCTGCATCTTCTATGAATTCCTGCTTGCGAAAAAGTATCCGAGGGACAAGCGTTTCTGCCACAATGCGCTGGTCTTCGCACCGGATAAGACCGTCCTCCAGTCGCTCCGTGAGATCATGACCTTTGACAAAACGAAGGTCGTGCCGCCGGAGTATGCCCGTGTGCTCGATTCCAACATCAAATTTCACTTTCTTGACGAGGCCGGAACGATTCTGCACACTATCGACGATTCGGATTTCAATATTATCATCTCCAATACGCAGAAGATCATCGTGAAGAAAAAGCGCAAGGAATCCACGCCTACGGAGACACTCTTTGCCGGAACCGGATCGCTGCTTTCTGCCGTATACGGTGCAGACAACGATGATGACGATGCGTGGGATGACACCACGCTGATGGACAACCAGCGTTTCAAGAAGCTCTGCCGCCTGCCGCAGCTCGGCGTCTATGTCGATGAGGCGCATCACCTTTTCGGTGCAGATTTGGAAAAGCAGATTAGGTCGAGCGGAGCCAATAAGACCAGCCTGCGCGACACCATCAATCTGCTTGCGGAAAACACATCTATTGTGGCCTGCTATAACTACACCGGTACACCGTATGTCAAGAACCAGCTTCTACCGGAAGTCGTCTACGCATACGGTCTGCGTGAATCTATCTGGAACGGCTTCCTGAAAGACGCTGATCCCATCGGTTTTGAAAATGTCAAGAATGAGGAGTTTCTGACCGCAGTAGTGAGAACCTTCTGGGAACGGTATGGCGGAAAGACCTACGAAGGACTGAATCCGAAACTCGCTATCTATGCTTCCGGCGTAGAAGAGGCGGCAACGGAAGTCAAGCCGGTTCTGGAGAAAATCCTGGCTGACCTCGGCATTCCTGCCTCAAGGATTCTGCTGAATGTCGGCGATGCGAAGTACACGAAAAACGATGACATCAGAGATTTCAACAATCTCGATGTTCCCAGCTCGGAAGGAAATGAAAAGCAGTTCATTATTCTTGTTGAAAAAGGAAAGGAAGGTTGGAACTGCCGTTCTCTCTTTGGCGTGGCTCTTTTCCGTAGTCCAAAGTCGAAAATATTTGTTCTCCAGGCTACGATGCGCTGTCTCCGTGCAATCACAGACGAGCGCTTGACTGCCGCTGTATTTCTCTCCAAGGAAAACTACGACACTCTGGATGATGAGCTCCACAAGAACTTTAATATGGAGATCAAAGACATCAAGAATCCATCCAAGGATGACCGACACAAATACCAGGTACGGGTGCTTCCTCCTCCGAGAACAATCACGCTCAAGCGGGTATGGCACGAGTATACGCTCCACGAAAAGGAATACTCCGAGCCGGTAGATTTCAAGCTGGCAGATGCGGACTTCTCCAAGTATGCCAGCATCATGTACGAGAGAGACAGCCTCGCCCTTGACACCTCTGTTAAAGAGAAGAATATCGACCATTTCAAGGAGAATATGCGTTATAGCGAATTTTCTCTCGCCGGAGAAGTGGCCCGTTATCTTAATATTTCCTGCATCCTCGCCGCCAGAATTCTTCGAGAATCCGTTGACGGGATCGATACGGTTCTCGAGGCGGTCAACCGCTATAACGCTGTTTTGGATGACTATATTATCCCTGCCGTATTTCATGCGCTGTTTGATGTCACTTCGGAATTGAAAACTGAGGACAAAGAACTGGTGCTGCTGCACGAGCCGAAGGATGCCGGATACTATGAGTTCTCCGCAAAGGATGACCTCGTGCTTACAAATCGTTATCCCGGTTTTAAACCTGAAGAAATCGCAAAGAGCTTCCACGCCGACACCTATTGTTTTGACTCAAAGCCGGAGAAGGAATGCTTCATGCAGTATATTACAAGCGGCAAAGTTGCGGAGGTGTACTTCACAGGTATGTTCACCTCCAATCAGGGCGATCTCTCTGTCCATTACTATGACCCGGAATCCGGCAGAATCCGCCAGTATTATCCTGACTTCCTTGCGAAGATGACAGACGGCTCCTATCAGCTTATCGAGGTCAAAGGTGACAACAAGATTGATGATACTGTGGTTAAGGCAAAGCAGACAGCTGCTGAAGAGATGGCTGTGGCAAGTGGTATAAAGTATCTCATGTATGCTGGAAGTCAAATCATGAGTTCTCACATTTTGGACGATTCGGAATCCGTTTATCCCCGTACTATAAGTTGCCAGCAATCATGAAGTGCCACGCAAAGATGTCAAATTATTATATCTCAAGCCCTTTTTGTAGTTTTGCACTTGCGGTTTGCTTATTCTTGTCGAAGGCGTGGGTATAGATATCCAGCGTGGTGGAGGGCTGGCTGTGGCCGAGAATGCCCGCCACCGTGGCCACATCCGTGCCGCCCGCGATCATCAGACTGGCAGCGGTGTGCCGGAGGGAATGGACGTTCAGCTCCTGCGGCAAGCCGTTCTTCTTGAGGATCAGCTTGAAGCGGTAGGTGAAGGTGGTGGGCGTCATGGGGAGCTGCGCTCCCTGACGGCGGAACAGGAAGTCATCAGCGGTCAGCTGCCGCTGGTCATAGGTTTCGGTGATGTATGCACATTCCTGCCGGTACTCCCGCAGGAGACTTTCCATCTCGGCGGAGAAGTACACATAGCGGTTGCCTGCGTGGGTCTTGGGTTCTTTTACAAAGATCTCCTCGTCCGTCACCTTGACCGCGTTGCGGCAGATGTGGATGGAACGCT
>CABSBF010000039.1 GCA_902475855.1 uncultured Eubacteriales bacterium | reverse complement strand
ATTTTTTATAATTTGACAACTATTTTACAAAAAAAATCTTTTTCATTTTACACAGCCGCAGTATTCTCGGAAGCGTAATTAACAATAATTCAAAATGAAAAAGGAGATCTGAACAATGAAAAAGATTCTCACAATCGTACTGGCTTTGGCCTGTGTCGCTGCGCTGTTTGCAGCCTGCGGCTCGAAGGATGGCGGCACCGTTTCCACGGATGGCTCCACTTCCATGGAAAAAGTGATCGGCGCGCTGGGCGAATCCTTCATGCAGAAGTATGAAGGAACTACCTTCACCTATAACCCCACCGGATCCGGTTCCGGCATCAAGGCAGTTCAGGCAGGCGCCTGCGACATCGGTCTGGCAAGCAGAAACCTGAAGGACGAGGAAAAATCGAGTGGCCTGAAGCAGACCGTTCTGGCTTACGACGGCATTGCGATCATCACGCATCCCGACAACCCCGTTTCCGACCTTGATGTAGAAACCATTGCAAAAATCTACACCGGCGAAATCACCAACTGGAAGGACGTCGGCGGCAACGACGCCGAGATCGTCCTGATCGGCCGCGAGGCCGGCAGCGGCACGCGCGACGGCTTCGAGTCCATCACCGGCACCGAAGGTAACTGCAAGTACCGTCAGGAGCTGACCTCCACCGGCGACGTCATCACGACCGTCTCCCAGAACCCGGATGCCATCGGCTATGCCTCTCTGGCGGCACTGAAGGACAGCGTCAAGGTTCTGAAGGTCGGCGGCGTGGAGCCGACGGAAGCAAGCGTTAAGGACGGCAGCTACGTCATCCAGCGTCCCTTCGTCCTCGTCACGGTTGAGGGCAGGGAACTGAGCAAGACGGCGCAGGAGTTCTTCGACTATGTGACCTCCGCGGACGCGGCAAGCGTCATTGCAAAGGCCGGCGCGGTTGCAGCGAACGGATAACAAATCACACACAGCAGCAAGGCGGCTTACTTACGGCCGCCCTTCTGCCATATTAAAGAAGGGAACTGCATGAAAGAAAACAATCGCGCCAAGCACGCGGGCAGGCGGCTTTTGGAAAATACGATGCACGGCCTGTTCCTGATTTTGGGTCTGATCACCGTTGCCTGCGTCCTTCTCATCACGGTGTATCTTGTGGTCTCCGGCATCCCGGCCATCCGCAGGATCGGCCTTATCCCCTTCCTGTTCGGCAAGGTCTGGGATTCCACCGCGGCGGAGCCGTCCTTCGGAATCCTGCCCTTTATCCTTACGAGTGTCTATGGCACCGCGGGAGCAATCCTGCTCGGCGTGCCGGTGGGCTTCTTCACGGCGGTGTATCTGGCAAAGCTCGCGCCCGCGGGCGTGAAGCGTGTCATGCAGGCGGCGGTGAGTATGCTCGCGGGCATTCCGTCGGTCGTCTACGGCCTTGTGGGCATGCTGATCCTCGTACCGGGCATCCGGAAGATTTTTCATGTGCCGGACGGTTCAAGCCTGCTTGCGGCCATCATCGTGCTGGCCATTATGATCCTGCCCTCCATCATCAAGGTTTCGGTCACGGCGCTGGAGGCCGTGCCGAAGGAATATGAGGACGCCTCCCTTGCACTGGGGGCGACGCCGGTGGAAACCTACTTCAAGGTATCCGTCCCTGCGGCCAGAAGCGGCATCGCCGCAGCGGTCGTGCTGGGCGTGGGCCGCGCCATCGGCGAGGCCATGGCCGTGATGATGGTGTCCGGCAACGTGCCGAATATGCCGTCGCTGTTCCAGAGCGTGCGCTTTCTGACCACGGGCGTGGCCAGCGAGATGTCCTACGCCGGCGGTTTGCAGCGGCAGGCGCTGTTTTCCATTGCGCTGGTGCTGTTCCTGTTCATCATGCTCATCAATGCAACCCTGAATTTCTTCCTCAAGCGGGACAAAGGAGGCGCGGCATGAAAGGCAAAAAGCTCTCTGCGGCGCGGCGCGGCTATATCGGCCTGATGAAGGGTCTGATGTGGCTTTCCGCGGGACTGACCGCTGCGCTGACCGTTTTTTTGATTCTTTATGTCCTGATCAAGGGGCTGCCGAACATCACGTGGAAGCTGATTTCCACCGCGCCCAGCTATCTGACGGGAGACATCGGCATCCTGCCGGACATTCTCAATACGCTCTATATCGTCCTTGCGACCATCGTGGTCGTTGTGCCTCTGGGCGTGGGCGCGGCCATCTATCTGACCGAATACGCCAAAAACAAAAAAATCGTCGGAGCGATCGAATACGCCGCCGAAACACTCTCCGGCATCCCGTCGATCATCTACGGCCTTGTCGGTATGCTGGTGTGCGAATTTCTCGGCCTGCAAAAGAGCCTGCTGGCAGGCGCGATGACGCTGGTCATCATGAACCTGCCGACCGTGATGCGCACAACGCAGGAGAGCCTCAAGACCGTTCCGCAGAGCTACCGCGAGGGCGCCTTCGGGCTCGGTGCGGGCAAGTGGCGCGTCATCCGGACGGTCGTTCTGCCCGGCTGCGTGGACGGTGTGGTAACAGGCTGCATCCTCTCCGTCGGACGAATTCTGGGCGAGTCCGCGGCGCTTCTGTTCACGGCGGGCTTTGCGCACGTGCTGTTCGATTTCTTCACGGGCCTGACAAAATCCGGCGCGACGCTGACCGTGGCGCTGTACTTCTACGCCAAGGAGCAGGGCGAATTCGGTGTGGCCTTCGCCATCGCCGCAATTCTGATGCTCCTGACGCTGCTGATCAACTTTGCCGCCGATCTGGTTTCGGCGTATTTCCGCCGGAAAAAGGCGATGTAAGGGAGGAATCCATATGAACAGTGTCATTTCCGTGCAGGATCTCTGTCTGTGGTACGGCGAGCATCAGGCACTGAAAAATGTCAGCATCGAGATTCCGGAAAAGAGCATCACGGCGCTGATCGGGCCGTCCGGCTGCGGCAAATCGACGTTTCTCAAAACACTCAACCGCATGAACGACCTCATCCCCGGTGTGAAGATCACCGGCTCGGTAAAATACAAGGGCGAGAACATCTTCGACCCCGCGACGGATGTCAACGAGCTGCGCCGTCAGGTCGGCATGGTGTTCCAGAAGCCGAACCCCTTCCCCATGAGCATCTATGACAACATCGCCTACGGTCCGCGCACGCATGGCATCCGCAATAAGGCCAGGCTGGACGACATCGTCGAACGATCCCTGCGCGGCGCGGCGATCTGGGATGAGGTCAAAGACCGCCTGAAAAAGAACGCCCTTGGTCTTTCCGGCGGCCAGCAGCAGCGGCTGTGCATTGCACGGGCGCTGGCGGTGGAGCCGGACGTCCTGCTGATGGACGAGCCGACCAGCGCGCTCGACCCCATCTCCACCTCCAAGATCGAAGATCTTGCCATGCAGCTCAAGGAAAAATACACCATCGTCATCGTCACGCACAATATGCAGCAGGCCGTCCGTATCTCGGACAGCACGGCATTCTTCCTGCTGGGAGAGCTGGTAGAGTACGGCAATTCCGAGCAGCTCTTCTCCAATCCGCGCGACAGGCGGACGGAGGATTATATCACGGGGAGGTTCGGATAATGAGAAACCGCTTTGATGAGCAGCTTGCGCTGCTGAAAAAAGAACTGATCGAGATGGGCGCACTGTGCGAGGAGGTCATTGCACGGGCGAGCGAGGCGCTGACACAGGGCGACGTGAAACTTGCCGCCACGGTCGCGCCGCTTGACGGGCAGATCGACCGGAAGGAGCGCGACATTGAATCGCTCTGCCTGCGGCTTCTTTTGCAGCAGCAGCCCGTGGCGCGCGACCTGCGGAAGATCTCCGCCGCGCTCAAGATGATCACGGATATGGAGCGCATCGGCGACCAGGCGGAGGATATCGCCGAGATCGTTGCCTTTCTGAAGGGGCGCACGGGGCAGAACGACGACCTTCTGCGCGAAATGGCGCGCTCCACCATTAAAATGGTGACGGAAAGTGTTGATGCTTTCGTAAAACATGATATAATGTTGGCAGAAAAGGTCATTGCGTTCGACGACGTTGTGGACAACTATTTCGTTCAGGTCAAGGATGAGCTGATCGCGAGAATCGCGGAGAATCCCGACGACGGCGAGTACGCGCTGGACCTTCTGATGATTGCGAAGTATTTTGAGCGTATCGGCGATCATGCGGTGAATATTGCCGAGTGGGTGATGTTCTCCGTGACCGGTGCGCACAAGGAGGGGTGAACGTGATCTGGTGCGTGGAGGACGATGCCAGCATCCGTGATATCGAGGTGTACGCCTTGCAGTCCAGCGGCTTTGAGGCGACCGGCTATGCCGACGGGACGGCTTTTTGGGACGCTTTGCAGCAGCCGCAGCTTCCGGAGCTGGTCGTTCTGGACGTGATGCTGCCCGGCGTGGACGGCATCGAGCTGCTGCGCCGCATGAAGGCGTCCGAGCGTCTGCGCGCCATCCCTGTGGTCATGGCTACGGCCAAGGGTGCAGAGTATGACAAGGTACACGGCCTCGATCTCGGCGCGGACTATTATCTCACCAAGCCCTTCGGCGTAATGGAGCTGGTGTCCTGCGTGCGAGCGGTGCTGCGCCGCGCAAAGCCGCAGAAGGTGGAGCATCTGCTCCAGACCGGCGGCCTTGTGGTCAATCTGGACGGCCGCACCGTCACGGCGGACGGAGAAAAAATCGCCCTGACTTTCAAGGAGTTTGAGCTTCTGAAACTATTTCTTTCCCACCCCGGCGTCGTGTTCACGCGCGAGCGGCTGATGGAAGAGGTCTGGGGCACGGACTACTGCGGCGAGAGCCGCACGGTGGATATGCACGTGCGTACCCTGCGGCAGAAGCTGGGCGCCTATGGCGACTGCGTCGAAACCGTGCGCGGCGTAGGCTACCGGCTGGAGGATGAAGCATGACAAAGAAAATATTCCGCTCCATTTTGCTGGTGGCGGCGATCGTACTGCTGGCGAGCCTCGTGGTGGTCATTGCCTGCATGTACCGCTTCTCCGCCGAGGCGCAGGAGCGGCAGATCTGCGACGATCTCAGCCTTGCGGCCGCTGCGGTTGAAACGGAGGGAGAGAAGTATCTTGCGGAGGTCACCGATACCCGCTACCGCCTGACCTGGGTCGCTGCGGACGGCTCCGTCATCTATGATACCGAGGCCGATTCCGCCGCATTGCCCAACCATGCCGACCGCGAGGAGATCCTCGGCGCGCTGAAAGACGGCGAGGGCAGGAGCGTCCGCTATTCCTCCACGCTTTTGGAAAAGACCATGTACTATGCCCGCCGCCTGGCTGACGGCACGGTGCTGCGCATTTCGGTCAGCCGCGCGACGGTGTGGGTGCTGGTCGTGGGAATGCTTCAGCCCATCGTTTTGCTGCTGCTTCTGGTTCTGATCCTGTCGGCGGTGCTGGCGCGGCGGCTGTCGAAGCACATCGTCGAGCCGCTCAATGAGCTCGATCTGGAGCATCCGCTGGACAACGACGCCTACGAGGAGCTCGCGCCCCTGCTGAGCCGCATCAACCGCCAGCGCAACCAGATCGACCGCCAGCTTCGGGAGCTGGAGCGCAAAACCGACGAGTTTTCCCAGATCACCCGCAGTATGCAGGAGGGTCTGGTGCTGCTGGATGACCACTGGACGATTCTGAGCATCAACCCGGCGGCGCAGCATCTCTTCCATACGGAGCCCTCCTGCGTCGGGCAGGATTTCCTGACGGTCGAGCGCAGCGTCGAGATGAGCGCGGCGATCGAGGAGGCCATGCGCGGCGGCCACAGCGCCTTCCGGATGCACCGCAGCGCGAGAATTTACCAGCTCGATCTGACGCGCATCGACTCCGGCGGCGCGGTCATTCTGACCTTTGACATCACCGAGCAGGAGGAGGCCGAGCAGAACCGCCGCGAGTTCACCGCGAACGTTTCCCACGAGTTGAAAACGCCCCTGCAGGGCATCATCGGCAGCGCGGAACTGCTGGAAAACGGCATGGTCAAGCCGGGGGATACCGCGCGCTTTGTCGGGCATATCCGCGCCGAGGCGCAGCGCCTGGTCACCCTGATCGGAGATATCATCCGGCTGTCACAGCTAGACGAGGGCGACGAGATGCCCAAGGAGCGGGTCGATCTGCTGGAGACTGCGCAGGAGGCTGCGGCCGATGTGCAGAGCGCGGCGGAGAAACGGAACGTAAAAATCAGCGTGCGGGGCGAACCTGCGGAGCTGACCGGTGTGCGCCGCCTGCTCTATGAGATCATCTATAACCTCTGCGACAACGCCGTGAAATACAATGTGGACGGCGGCAGCGTCGAGATCCGCGTGGCATCGGATGCGCAGAGCGCGGCCGTCACGGTGGCGGATACCGGCATCGGCATTGCGCCGGAACATCAGGGACGGATCTTTGAGCGATTCTACCGTGCGGATAAGAGCCATTCCAAGGCGTCCGGCGGCACGGGACTGGGACTTTCCATCGTGAAGCACGCCGTGCAGTACCACCACGGCACGATAGAGCTGCAAAGCGAGCCAGGCAAGGGAACGCGCATCACCGTCCGCTTCCCGTCGGAAGAAGCATAAATAAAAGGGCAGCCGCAGCGAACGTTCCGAGACAAGACTTCGCCGCGGCTGCCGCGGCTTTCTGAGCCTGTGAGAGGCAAACTTAATTGCCTTCCGGCATGTACAGCAAAACCCACCCGGACAGGGTGGGTTTTGCTGAATTTATGGCGCTGTTTTTTCGATCAGGTGCAGCTTTTCTTCCCGCGGAAGCTGCTTGATCGCATACTCCCGCCGGAGCGCTGCCGAGCGGTCGGGGCACTCCTCCGTGTAGACCAGCTCCAAAGGGCCGCGGCCGCGCGTGTATTTTGCGCCTTTTCCGGTGCGGTGCGCCTCCAGACGGCGCGCCACGTCATCTGTCGAGCCGGTATAGAGCGTGCCGTCACCGCAGCGCAGCACGTAGACGTACCACATTTACAGCTCCACGTCGATGGCACGGCGGTCGGTGCGGATCTCTTTGCACAGAGAGGAGACCGCCACATGCCGCGGGTCGTTTTTATACCGCGCAACATCCTCCAGCGTGTCGAATTCCGACACCAGCACCGCGTCGTAGGCGCTGCCCGCGACGGCGCTGCGCCGCACGGCCATGGAGCGGATGCACTCGATCTGTCCGTCCAGTGCGGCCAGTCGGGTCAGGAATTCCTCGGCCTGCGCCTCGGTTCCCTCGCGGAACTTCCACATGACGATGTGCTGGATCATTCTGCGCTCTCCTCTTCCTTCTTTACGGCGGCGCCCACGAAGCCGAGGAAGAGCGGATGCGGGCGGTTCGGACGGGAATTGAATTCCGGATGCGCCTGCGTTGCAAGGAAGAAAGGATGCGCGGGCAGCTCCAGCATTTCCACAATGCGTCCGTCCGGGGACAGGCCGCACAGCGACATCCCGGCGTCGGTCAGAGAGGTGCGATAGTCGTTGTTGACCTCGTAGCGGTGGCGGTGACGCTCGTGGATGAGGTCGGCGCCGTAGAGCTCGTGCGCCTTGGAGCCCGGCAGGAGCTTGCAGGGGTAGGAGCCGAGGCGCAGCGTGCCCCCCAGGTCGAGCACGCCCTCCTGTTCCGGCATCAGGTGAATGACAGGGTGGGCGGTGTCAGGCATCAGCTCGATGCTGTGCGCTTCTTTCAGGCCCAGCACATTGCGGGCGAATTCCACGATGGAAAGCTGCATACCGAGGCACAGACCCAGGTAGGGGACCTTATTTTCGCGGGCATAGCGGATGGCGCAGAGCATTCCGTCAATACCGCGGCTGCCGAAGCCGCCGGGCACCAGCACGCCGGACACGCCCTTGAGGACCTCTGCAACGTTTTCCGGCGTCACGGTTTCGGAGTCCACCCAACGAATGCGAACGTCCGTGCGGTGCGCAACGCCTGCGTGCTTGAGTGCTTCGACGACGCTGATATAGGCGTCGTGCAGCTTGGTGTATTTGCCGACCAGCGCGACCTCGACGGCTTTCTCCGGGTGCATCCAGCGGTCGCACATATCGCGCCACTGGTCAAGATCGGGCGTGTGGTTTTCCAGGCCGAGGCTTTCGCAGACGACGTCGGCCAGATGCTCGTGCTCCATCATCAGCGGCACCTGATAGAGGATCTCCGCGTCCAGATTTTGCAGCACATGGCTCGGCTCGACATTGCAGAACAGCGCCAGCTTGTCGCGCACGTCCTGCGTCAGGGGATAATCCGTGCGGCACACCAGTACGTCCGGCCGCAGGCCGATGCCCTGAAGCTCGCGGACGCTGCCCTGCGTAGGCTTGGTTTTCATTTCGCCGGAGGCCTTGAGGTAGGGGATCAGCGTGACGAGCAGGATGATGGCGTTCTTCTTGCCCACCTCGTTCTGGAACTGGCGGATGGCTTCCAGGAAGGGGGCGCTTTCCATATCGCCCACGGTGCCGCCGACCTCAATGATGGCGACCTTGTTGCCGTCGCCGCGGTAGAAGCGGCGCTTGATCTCATCGGTGATGTGGGGAATGAACTGCACGGTGCCGCCGCCGAAATCGCCGCGGCGCTCGCGCTCCAGAACGGTGCGGTAGATGCGGCCGGCGGTGACGTTGGATACGCGGCTGAGCTTCTCGTCAATGAAACGCTCGTAGTGGCCGAGGTCGAGGTCGGTCTCCGCGCCGTCGTCGGTCACGAAGACCTCTCCGTGCTGGATGGGGTTCATGGTGCCGGGGTCGACGTTGAAATACGGGTCGAACTTCTGCATCGTCACCGCATAGCCTCTGGCCTTGAGCAGGCGGCCCAGGGACGCGGCGGTGATGCCCTTGCCGAGACCCGACACGACGCCGCCCAATACAAATACATACTTCATCTTCGTTCTCCTCTCTGTGAACTCCGTGGGAACGGAGGGATTTGCAGTGTTTGACATTTTCCGGTCCGTGCGCTATACTGGACTCCACTACACGGACAAAGGAAACAATTACATGAAAAGAAAGTGGAAAATTCTGATCGCAGCGGTGCTGCTTGTCTATGTCTGCGGCTCCGTCGCCGCGACACATATCATCTTTGCTGTGCAGTTCCGCCGCGTGGATGCGCAGACCGCCAGCCAGCTGCCGCTCTATGCGGACGTGGCGCAGGACTACCCTCGCAGGGAACTGCAATTCTGTTCCGGCGAGAATCTTCTCACCGGCTGGGTCTACGGTGAACCGGGTCAGGCGCTTGTCGTGATCTCTCACGGCCTCGGCGCAACGGCGGAAAGCTATCTGCCGCAGACCATGTGGTTTGTCGATCAGGGCTACAGTGTGTTTACCTACGACGCCACCGGCAGCGGCGTCTCGGAGGGAAAGACAACGCTCGGCCTGTCCCAGTCCGTGCTGGATCTGGACGCTGCGCTGGATTGCGTTGAGGAGGATCCTGCGCTGTCGGAGCTGCCGGTGCTGCTGTTCGGCCATAGCTGGGGCGGCTATGCCGCCGCGGAGATTCTGGCCTATGATCACGATGTGACCGCGTCGGTCAGCCTGGCCGGTTATGCCTCGCCCATGGGGATGATGTGTGAAACGGCCAGCTCCCTCTGCGGCCCGGTTGCCTATCTGGGCGCGCCCTTTGTGCTGGTACACCAGTGGGTGCTGTTCGGCTCCGCGGCCAACGGCTCTGCGGTCACGGCGGTGAACGGCTGCGACACGCCCGTTCTGATCGTGCAGGGCCTGGCGGACACGACCGTCCGGCCGGAGGGCGCGGCGCTCTCCGCGCAGCGGGAAAAGATCCGGAATCCGAACGCGGAGATCCTCCTGCTGGAGGGCGAGGATCATACGAGCCTGCTGCGGCCGCACACGCAGGAATATGCGGAGTATGCTGCGCAGATCGACCGGGAGTATGCCGCACTTGCCGCGGCCTACGGCGGAGAGCTCCCGCAGGAGGTCCGGGCAGAATTTTACGCCGGTGTAGATAAATCCATCACCGGCGGTGTCTGGCAGGAGCTGATGCAGCGTGTGGAGGAATTCTATCGGGCGGCGCTGGCATGATTCTTTCTTTTTTCAAAGTCTGTTCACAGTTTTTCCATGATTGGCGGATATGATAATACCATCAGGAGCGGATGCCAACGCTTCCGACGCCCGCCGATGCCGCGGAAAAATCTGCGGATGGCCGACGGCGGCAAAAGAATTCCATAAATACCTCTGCTGCCCGTGGCTCAGTGAGCCACGGGCATTCCATTTCTGAGAGCACTTTGTAGTCACCCCTGTTACGCATTCAAACGTAAAAAAGCGCTCAAGAATGGACCGGTAGTATATTTGTCCGGGCGGCACAGCGGCCGCCGGACGCGCCCCGGCACAGGCCGAGAAACATCACAAAGCCCCGTCCCTCGAAAGGGGGGACGGGGTTTTTGAGGGCAATTACTTCGCCTTCGGACCTGCTTCTGCAATGTAAGCGGGCATATTCGGATACTTCTTCGCGAAGTTGTCTGCGAACATGGCGGCCAGCTTGTTTGCCTGTGCATCGTAAGCAGCCTTGTCAGCCCACAGGCCGCGAGCGTCGAGCATTTCGTCGGGAACGTTCGGGCAGGAGGTGGGGTAGTCGACGTTGAAGACATCGTGGTGCTTGAACTCGATGTGGTCGAAGTCGCCATTGAGGGCGGCGGTGACCATGGCGCGGGTGTAAGCCAGCTTCATGCGCTTTGCGCCGGAGGCGGCGCTGCCGCCGGCCCATCCGGTATTGACCAGATAGACCTTCGCACCGCTCTCGCGGATGCGCTTGCCGAGCATTTCAGCGTAGACGGACGGATCCATCGGCATGAAGGGCTCGCCAAACAGGGTGGAGAAGGTGGGCTGCGGCTCGGTGACGCCGCGCTCGGTGCCGGCCAGCTTGGAGGTGAAGCCGGTCACGAAGTGATACATGGCAGCGTTCTCGTCCAGGCGGGAGATCGGGGGCAGGACGCCGAAAGCGTCAGCCGTCAGGAAGATGACGACCTTGGGGATGCCGCCGACACCGGGGATGGCTGCGTTGGAGATATAGTCGATCGGGTAGCCGACGCGCGTGTTCTCGGTCAGGCTGCCGTCAAAGAAGTCGAACTCGCGGGTCTCTTCGTTCATAACGACGTTCTCGACCAGGGAGCCGAAGCGGATGGCGTGGTAGATTTCGGGCTCGTGCTCCTCTTCGAGGTTGATGCACTTGGCGTAGCAGCCGCCCTCGATGTTGAAGATGCCGTCGTCAGCCCAGCCGTGCTCGTCGTCGCCGATGAGCTTGCGGTTCGGGTCGGCAGACAGGGTGGTCTTGCCGGTGCCGGACAGGCCGAAGAAGACAGCCGTCTCGTGGGTCTCGGGATCCATGTTGGCCGAGCAGTGCATCGGCAGGATGTTCTCCTTGGTCAGAACGAAGTTCATGGTGGAGAAGACGCTCTTCTTGATTTCACCGGAGTACTGGGAGCCGCAGATGACGATGAGGTGTGCCTCGTAGTCGATCATGATGGCAGCTTCGGAATGAACGCCGTCGATCTCAGGATCGCACTTGAAGCCGGGCGCAGCGATGACGGTGTAGTCCGCTTCGCCGTAGGAGGCCAGTTCTTCCGCGGTCGGACGGATGAGAAGCTGATGGATGAAGAGGTTCTGGGAAGCCAGCTCGTTGACGATGCGGAACTTCTTGGTGTGCTTGGGGTCAGCGCCTGCGAAACCGTCGAAAACGAAGATTTCACGGCCCTGGAGATAGGCGCACAGCTTGCCCTTGATGGCATCGAACTTTTCCTTGGAGATGGGACGGTTCACCTTGCCCCATGCGATGTCGTCATGGACGGCGGGAGTGTCGACGATGAACTTGTCGTTAGGCGAACGGCCGGTGTACTTGCCGGTCGTGACGACCAGAGCGCCGGTGTTGCTCAGCTTGCCTTCACCGCGGCGGAGTGCCGCTTCGGTGAGCTGCGCGGGGCCGAGGTTGCGATAGACGGCCTTGGGGGCAAGGATGCCCAGCTTTTCCAGACCATAGGTTTCCATATGTGTTTCCTCCTGATCATGATATCTGCCGCGGGGCGGCAGTAATTTAAGGTACGATTGGTGAAAGCCATTGTCCACCAGATAGCATTATAGCACAGTTGACGGCGGATTTCCAGTGATTTTTTGCAGTTTTTCGCATGTTAGACTGCAAACGACGAAAAATTAACAATTCGTTCTTATTTTATCGAATGCGAAAGCGCCGGAAAGAAAGAAAAGGCGCCGCCGAATCCGGAAAACGGATTCGGCAGCGTCTGTAAAAAGTGCTGCGTTTAAGAGATGTAGCCCTGGTTCTTCAGAATATTCATGAACTCCTGCTTGCCCCATTCGTTATTGTAATCCGTGCCGTCGGCAAAGTGGATAAGATGTATGACATAGAGATTATCCTGCTGAAAAACGGTTGCCGTGGTATTTGGCGGGAAACGGTCCGTTGGAAGCTGAATGTATTTTTTCGCATTGTCGCCGACGTAGAGCGCGTGGAATTCAGCATCTTGCCGCGTCGTCATATTGCCATATCGCCTGAAGCCGGAATAACGCATCCAACCCATCGGGCGGTAGCCATAGCCATCCTCATCATTCGGTCCCGGGCTGACGACCTTATCAATCACGTGCCAGATTCCGAAGCGATCTCTGGTCAGGTGGTACGCCCTGATCCTGTCTTCCGTGGAGTCATAGCTGAAGACGACCTTGTACTCCTCGCCATTGTTGTTGACGCCGATATCGACAACCTGCCCGCCTCCGGTTGTGCCGGCGCTTGCCCGGGTGAGCGCGATGGTATAGCTGCTATGGTAGAGGATCAGCAGCAGGGTCAACACGAGCGCAAGCACAGGTAAAATAAATTTTTTCATATAAAGCCCCCCTTACAGTCTGATTGCAGTTGCCTCTGATTGGAGTATAACTGGACATGAAATATCTGTCAAGTCTGAAAGGATACATATGAAAAATATTCTTTCGCGCAACTATGCAGATACATTTTCGATTGACAATCGCCCGGCGGGGTGGTAAACTTATCCCGTCAGCGAGAGCGGTGGAGTCTGTCATAGAGCCTGCGGTTCTATTCTCGTTGATCGCCGCGCCCGGCTGCGGACAGAACCTTCGTTCTGCCGCTCCGTTGCCTGCGGTTTCCTGGCAGACTCTGCTATGCGCACCGCATAGTGAAGTCTTTTTTTATCGAAAAGTGAGGCAATTATGAGAAAAACCAAGATCATCGCCACCATCGGGCCTGCCAGCAGCGACGCGCAGACCTTTGCCGCCATGTGCCGCGCCGGAATGAATGTCGCCCGCCTGAATTTTTCCCACTCGACGCACGCCGAGCATCAGGAAAAGATCGACATGATCAAGCGCGTCCGCGGGGAGCTGGGCCTGCCGATCGCCATCATGCTCGACACCAAGGGGCCGGAATACCGCATCCGCACCTTTGAGAAGGGCCGCGTCCAGTTGTCCGACGGAGCGGAATTTACCTTCACCACCCGCGACATCGTGGGCGACGAGCACATTGTCAGCGTCAGTTATGCAGGCCTGCCGCAGAATCTCCGCGCCGGGGATACGATCCTGGTCAACAACGGTCTGGTGAGCTTTCAGGTGACATCCATCGAGGATACGGAAATTCACTGCCGCGTTGAAAACGGCGGCGAGGTCTCCGACCGCAAGAGCATGAGCTTCCCCGGCAGGGTGTTCGACCACGAATACCTCAGCGCGCAGGACAAGGACGATCTGCTCTTCGGCATAGAAAACGACGTGGATTTTGTCGCGGCGTCCTTCGTTTCGCGTAAGCAGGATGTGCTCGACCTGAAAAACTTCCTCGCTTCGCACGGCGGCGGGCAGATCGACGTGATTGCCAAGATCGAAAACCGCAGCGGCGTGGACAACATCGAGGAGATCTGCGAGGCCTGCGAGGGCATCATGATCGGCCGCGGCGACCTGGGTGTGGAGGTGCCCTTCACGGAGCTGCCCGCCATCCAGAAATATCTGATCACCAAGTGCCGCCTGCTGGGAAAGCGCGTCATCACCGCCACGGAGATGCTTGAATCCATGATCCACAATCCCCGCCCCACCCGCGCGGAGATTTCCGACGTTGCCAACGCCGTCTATGACGGCACCAGCGCCATCATGCTCTCGGCCGAGTCCGCCGCGGGCAGGTATCCCGTCAGAGCGGTGGAGACCATGGCTTCCATCGCGGAGGAAACGGAGAGGCACATCAGCTACGAAAAGCGCTTCAAGAACACGGATTTCGAGATCAAGAGCGTTCTGGACGCGGTGTCCCATTCCACCTGCTGCATGGCCATCGACATCCATGCCAGGGCCATCGTGGTCAGCTCTCTGTCGGGCATAACGGTGCGCATGGTTTCGCGCTTCCGTGCACCGGTGGACATCATCGGCATGGCCACGAGCAAAAAAGTCTGGTATAAGCTGGCGCTGTCCTGGGGCGTGCTGCCTGTGCTGAGTGAGCAGTTTAATTCCACGGACGTGCTGTTTTACCATGCGCTGCGCACGGCACGCAAGCTTTTCCGCTTGCAGTCGGGCGACAATGTCGTTATGACCGGCGGCATCACGAACAGCACCTCCGGCAATACGAATCTGATCAAGGTCGAGACCATTTGCTGATAACAAAAGCCCGCCGGGATTCCGGCGGGCTTTTCAGACTGTCAAAAAAGTCCGAAACCGTCAAAATCAATTCACCTATTTAATGGTCTTTTACTGTCTGCGTTTTGATTTTTAAAATCAGAGTA
>CABSBF010000038.1 GCA_902475855.1 uncultured Eubacteriales bacterium | reverse complement strand
CGCCTTCTTCATGGTAAATCAGCGACCTTTTTATGAATACCGTTCTGTTTTGCCGCCTCGCTTGCCGCCCTGCGGCGTTCCTCGCTATACGGCGCAGTCAGCCGAAAGCTCAACCACCCTTTCTCAATCTCAAAGGTCAGCCACGGTACTTCAACACCCTGCGGGATGTTGTAAAGGTTTTGGAAGCCCAGCCCGTGCAGCTCAAGCTTCATACGGATATAGGGAATAACGCTGTATGAGAGCCGCCGTAAGGGAAAATAACCTGCGTACTGATTCCAGTTGCCGGGAATGTCACGGTAATTGCCCTTGCGGTCTTTGAGCTGGAAAAACTGCCATGCACACCATGCGTAGCAGTCCCACACAAGCAGCTTGAGCATACCATCACATACAGTGTGGTCATACTTGTCCGTCCGCAGCACCTCATACGGGCAGCGGGGCAGCTCATAGGCTGGCTTCCACTTCTCCGCAAGCTCTCGCGGAAGACTGTAAAACAGCGTCAGCCATGATTTGTCGCTATCCTGCGGTATCTCCAATCGCTTCTGTATTCAGACCTCTGGTTTTGATTGAAAACCGAAAGCGCCTTTCCGGAACAGCCGTTGCGAGAAAGCTCCCGGAGACGGCTGCCCTTATGCCTCGATCGCAAAAAGGCGCTTTGCGTTTTCCGCCGTGATGCGGCCGGCCTCCTCCTGCGTCAGGCCGCGGAGCTGCGCCAGCTTTGCCGCAACGAGCGGGACATAGCGGCTGTCGTTGCGGCGGCCGCGATAGGGCTCCGGCGCCATGTAGGGGCAGTCCGTTTCAATAAGGATGCGGTCGAGCGGCAGCGCCTGCGCCGCTTCGACGGCACGGCGGGCGTTCTTGAAGGTCAGCACTCCGGTAAAGCCGATGTACCACCCGCGCTCGACCAGCCACAGTGCCATCTCTTTTGAGCCGGAGAAGCAGTGGAATACGCCCCACGCATCCGGGTGGCGGCGGAGAATGTCCATCGCGTCGCCGTGCGCCTCACGCTCGTGGACAATGACCGGAAGATGCAGCGCCTCGGCAAGCTCCAATTGCTGCTCGAAGGCGATGATCTGCTGCGCCCGGGGCACATCCTCGTAGTGATAGTCCAGTCCGATTTCGCCGATGGCTCGCACGCGCCCGTCCGCACACAGGCGGCGGTAGAGATCCAGCCGTTTTCCGTCCACATTGGCCGCATCATCCGGATGGCTGCCGACGGCGGCATAGACAAAGGGATACTTATGTGCCAGCGCGACGCTCGCTTCTGAAGAGGGCAGGTCACAGCCGACGTTCATGATCGGCCCCTGCTGCGCCAGCGCAGCGAAGATTTCCTCGCGGTCGGCATCAAAGCGGGGGTCGTCCAGGTGGGCATGGGAATCAAAATACATCATCAGGCCTCACTTTCCCGGCTGTGGCAGGAGAACAGCAGGACCTGTCTTGTTTCCGCCTCGCGGCGCAGAAGCCGCATGGCGGTCTTCATGCGTTCGTCGTCAAAATTCACCA
Source organism: uncultured Eubacteriales bacterium (assembly GCA_902475855.1). Classification (GTDB taxonomy): domain Bacteria; phylum Bacillota; class Clostridia; order Oscillospirales; family Oscillospiraceae; genus JAZOXB01. The sequence continues at coordinate 14,010 of CABSBF010000038.1, read as the reverse complement.
GCGCATCGTCAAGAATCAGCGGCGCATCCGGCGGCAGCAGACGGCGGCACATTGCCAGCCGCAGCGCCAGATACATCTGATCGCCCGTGCCGCAGCTCATGGCAGCGGCAGGACGCATGACCGTCCCATCCTCCTCGCGCACCGACAGGCGCATATCCGGCTGCAAAAGCACATTGGGATATTTCCCCTCCGTCAGCTCGGAGAGGATCGCGCCCGCCTCGGCGGTGATCTGCGGAGAGAAGCGGGAGCGCAGCGCTTCGTCTGCGCTTTTCAGCGCACTGAGCGCATAATCCAGCGCAAGATCGGTGTCCTGCGCGGCGGAAAGCTGCTCGGAGAGCTGCTCCAGCTCTGCCTGCATTGCCACTGCGTCGCCCTGCATGGAGATCTGTCCGCGCTTGTGCGACAGCCGTGCATTGATCTGTGCGAGTTCCTGTGCGGCCTGCTCCTGACGGTGCGCCACCTCCTGCGGATCATAGCGCAGCGCCTCCGTATCCTCCTGACCGGCCTCCTCGCTGCCGAGCAGGAGACGCATGGACTGGCTCTGCTGGCGCATGGCGTCGCGCGTGCGGCACTCGGCGGTCAGGCGCTCTCGCGCACGGATGGCCGCGGAAACGGCCTCGCGGCAGGAAGCCGCATCGCCGCACTCCGGTGCAAAGGCGCGCACCTGCGCGATCAGCGCGTCGATGCCTTCGCGAATGTGGTCGATCTCGGCGGCATAGTCTGCCTTCTGCGCATCGGCGGCCGCCTTTTTCTTCGCGTATTGCTCCATCGCAGATGCATAGGAATCCGCCAACCCGGAAATTTCATCGCAGGTTTTTACGCCGTAGCGCAGAGGGATCAGCTCAGCACGGCGGCGGTTTTCCCGCACCTTCGCGCCGCGGCGGTTCAGGAGAATCAGCACAATGATCAGCGCAGCCGCGCCGGCGCCTGCAAGGGCAAGCCCTGCCCAGCGCTGCACGAAGAACACTCCCGCGCCAGCGGCGACCGCCAGCAGGCACAGAAGCAGCGGCAGCAGCTTTTTCGGCGGCGGCGTCTCCTGAAGGAGTCGGCATTCCTCGATCTCCCGCGCCGCCTGCCGCCTGGCTTCCTCCCCGGTCAGGCCGGAGAAGCCCTGCGGTGCGGCCGGTTTTTCCACCTCACCGGCGCCGAAGGCAGCCTCCATCTGCGCAGTACGCAGCGCATCCTGCGCGGTGTCGAACTGCTTCTGAAGCCGGTGCAGTTCGCTTTCGTCCGGCAAATCGGCGCAGCCCTCTTCCAGACGGCGGCACAGCAGCTCCTGCGCCTGCACCCGGTTGTTGAGCTCCTCGAACCCCGCCCGGCGATGTGCACTCTGTGCACGCTCGACCCGTATCCTCAGCGCATCCATGCGGTTTTTCTGCTCCTGTGCTGCTTCACGCTGTGCAGCAAGCGTCATCGCCTCATCCTGCGCCGCACGGAGCAGGGAAAGCCGTTCTTCCAGCTCGGCGATCCGCGTTTGCAGCCGCGGGATCTGCCCGCTGCCCCGGTAGGAGCACTTGTTCTTCAGATTTCTCAGTTCCTTTTCCAGTTGGGAGTAGGATTTTCCCTCTTCCCCCGTAGTGACGAGGGCATTGAGTTTCTGCTCCAACTGCGCATCCTCCGTCACGGTCATGCCGAGCTGACGGATAAAGGCCGTGCGCTCAAAGACCGAGCGCTCCACGCCGCATAGGAGCCTGCCGCAGTTTTCGCCCGTCAGTTCCGGCACAGGTGCGCCGCCTGCGGTTTCATAGGCGCGGAACACCCCCATGGGAATGCGTCCTGCCGTCGTTCGCTCAATGGTGATCTCCCTGCCATGCCACTCCAGCTCGACCGCACCTTGCATGGGGCTGCCGTCCCACGGACGGTAGCGTTCCTTGGCAGGCAGACCCTGATTGGTCTTTCCGGCGCGCTCGGAGGTGTCGATACCGTAGAACATTGCCAGGAGAAAGGCGCTCCAGGTGGATTTTCCCGCCTCATTCGGCAGGCAGAGAAGATTCATCCCCTCTTGCAGCGTCAGCTCCCCGTGCAGCTTGCCGAAGGATGCCCGCATCTTGTGAATGATCATAGTGTAACCTCCCTGCCGTCCATCAGCGCAAGTGTCAGCCGGGCTGCCTGCGCGAGAATGCGGCGCGTGGGTTCGTCCGCGTTGTCATAGCGGCGCTTGAGTTCCAGAAGAAAGTGTCCCCGCAGGGTGTCCTCTCCGCAGTCTGTCCACAGCTCCGTCCTGGGAACCGTGCAGTCGCGCAGGGAAAGACTGTAAAACTGCGGTGCAAGTGCGCGGGAGAGCGCGCGCAGATCTACACCGTCGCTTTCGCCGGTGAGCAGAATCCGCCAGCAGTCCTCCGGCGCGCCCTGCGGCAGCGCAGCAAGCACGGACGCAAGAGGATCGTTCCCCGCTTCCACTTGCATCATTTCATACCGGCGCGTGCGAACAGGCAGAAACTCCGTCCGGCAGGAGGCGCCGCCCAGCTCTGCCAGAAGCACGCCCTTCTGCCCGCATTCGTCAAAACCGCGCCCCATCAGGCAGCCAGGCCACGCACAGAGCGTTTTCCCGGCCCTGACGGAGCCGGCGGCGTGGATGTGTCCCAGTGCAAGATAGTCCAGCCCGGAAGCGGCGATCTGCGCGGAGGTGACGGGGTTATAGGGCGAAGCCGGCTGCGTGTCTCCGTGCAGCACCATCACATTGACGGCCTGCGGGTCGGCGACGCGGAATCCCTCCAGCAGCGCGGGCGCTTCCGGCGCGGTGAAGGATGCGCCATAGACATTCAGATGCAGATGCTCCACAAAAACGCAGGAGATCTCCTGTGCAGGGAAAATATGGACGTTTTCCGGCCACGGCTCTGTGAGATAGGGCGAGCCCGGAGAGAGATGGTCGTGATTTCCGGCGGCGATAAATACCTCCGCACCGCAGTCGGCAAAGAAACGGCGCAGCGCGTCGAGCGTGTCGCGGTAGATGCGGGCGCTGTCGAACAGGTCGCCCGAGAGCAGCACCACGTCGCAGCCATGCTCACGGCACAGCGCGCTCAGCGCCTGCAAAGCAAGGCGCTGCTCCTGACGGCGCTCGGCCGCCCGCTCCGGCGGCAGGGCGGAAAAGGCGGAATCCAGATGGAAATCCGCAGCGTGCAGCAGTTTAATCATGCAGGCTCACCCTTTCTGCGGCAAGACAGCGGCCGCTGTCTGCGTCAACGGTAAAAATGCAGCCCTCCAGCTTGCGCGGGCCGGACGCAGGCTCGTAGCGCCGGGGCAGATCTCCCCGGAAGCGCTGGAAGGAAAGCTCCGGCCGGATGCCAAGCACGGAATCGCGCGGGCCGGTCATACCAAGGTCGGTCAGATAGCCGGTGCCATGTGGCAGCACGCGCTCGTCAGCAGTCTGCACATGGGTGTGCGTCCCCCAGACGGCGCTGACGCGCCCGTCGAGCATCCAGCCCATGGCGAGCTTTTCCGAGGTTGCCTCGGCGTGCAGCTCGACGAAGATCAGCTTTGTGTGCAGTCTTGGCAGAATTTTCTCCACCAGAAGGAAGGGGTTGTCCGGCGTGTAGTCCATCCCGCAGCGGCCGATCAGGTCGATGACCGCAATGCTGCCGAAGCGCGTTTCGAATGTGTCCCAACCGATGCCGGGCTGCTGCGGCGGGAAATTGGCCGGACGCAGGATGCCCTTCGTTTCCTCTATATAAGGAACCAGCTCGCGCTTGCCCCAGGTGTGGTTTCCCATGGTGATCACGTCTGCACCGGCGTTGAAGATTTCCTCTGCCTGCCGGGGCAGCAGGCCCAGAACGGCGGTGTTTTCCCCGTTGACCACGCAAAAATCAATCTGATTTTCCCGCTTCAGCCGCGGGAGATTGGCCGTCAGATAATCCAGACCGGCGGCGGCGACCACATCGCCGACGGCGAGAAGTTTCAGTTGCATGACGCTTGTCCTCTCTGTATCAGTACTGTTATTATAACGGAATCGAGCGGAAATGACAACAGATGCCGGAAAAAAAGCGGATGCTGCGGCATCCGCTCCAAAAATCACTCCTCGCCCATGCAGATGCGGCGAAGCAGGCGCACAGTCAGCTCCCACCACGTCAGTTTTTCCACCGTTTCCGGTGCGATCACGGAAATCTCCGCCAGAATTTTCCCATCGGAGGAGATGGTCATTTTGCCCAGCTCCTGTCCGGCCCGCACAGGCGCGTCGACCTCCGCTTCCATCGTGACGGTTTTCGTGATGCCGGATTGCATTTCCTTTTCGATCAAAATGGGCGCGGACTCCTGCAAAACCGGCTGGATGCTGTCCGCGCGGCCCAGCCGCACCCGGACGGCGGGAAGCGCCTCCGGCGGTTCGGCAGAAACCAGTGCATAGTTGGCAAAGCCATAGTTCAGCAGCGCCTTGGCCGACTCGAAGCGGTCGGCGGAGCTTTTGCAGTGCAGCACGACCGCAATCAGCTCAATGCCGTCGCGCCGGGCGGAGGCGGCCAGGCAGTGTCCCGCAGCGGAGGTATAGCCGGTTTTCAGACCGGTCGTGCCCTCGTAGAAGCGGACGAGCTTATTGGTATTCGCCAGCCCAAATCGACCGCCGCGCACGGTGTCCATCCAGATCGTCGTGTACTTTTTGATTGCCTCATGCTTCAGAAGTTCACGGGAAATGACCGCCAGGTCATGTGCCGTGGTCAGGTGCTCGGCTGCGTCTGCACCGTCGTCCAGCCCCGTGCAGTTGACAAAGTGCGTATCGGTCAGGCCGAGCTCCGCAGCGCGCCGGTTCATCCGCTCGACGAAAGCCGCTTCGCTGCCAGAAATGTGCTCGGCAAGCGCCGCAGCGCAGTCGTTGGCGGAACTGACGACCACGGACTTGAGCATCTCGTCCATGCTCATCTGCTCGCCCGGTTCCAGATAGACCTGACTTCCGCCCTTGCCGGCCGCGGCGTCGGAGGTGATGACCATGTCCTCCCAGCCGATGCGTCCGGAATCCAGTGCCTCCATTACCAGAAGGAGCGTCATAACCTTCGTCACGGAGGCCGGGCGCAGGCGCTCGTTCGCATTCTTCTCATAGAGTACCGTGCCGGTCGCCGCGTCGATCAGGATGGCGGACGGCGCTGGAATTTCCGGTCCCGCCGCCGACACGGCAGGCAGACAGGCAAGCAGCAGCATCAGCGCCAGCACCCCGGCAAAGCATCGTTTCCACATAATATCAGCCCCTCGCATATTTCGTGGTACAAGCGTATGCGCCGGAGTAGCCGGGTATTCCGTTCAGCGGCGAAAGGTGTCCTGTAAATAGTGCACAAATTCATGCGATCAATTTTATACAGTTCTGACGAAGTTTTCAATCATTGCTGAAAAATGCTTGCAAATGCAGCCGGAAGCCGTTATACTGTAATTACAGATTTGGAAACGTTTCCAAACACTCTGTAAACATTCAATCAATCAGCAAAACAACTTTAGGAGGAAAGAAAATGAAAAAACTGTTTGCACTGCTTCTGGCTCTGGCAATGATCACGTGCCTGTTTGCCGGCTGCAAGGGCAACGAAGAGCCCAGCGTGCCCGATAATTCCGGCGAGCCCTCTTCCGAGTCCACCCCGTCCGAGAACAACACTGATACCGCGAAGGGTTCCGTTTACTACCTGAACTTCAAGCCGGAGTTCGATGAGGCTCTGACCAAGCTGGCCGCAACCTACACCGAAAAGACCGGTGTGAAGGTCAAGGTCGTCACTGCTGCTTCCGGCGACTACAACAACACCCTGACCGCCAACATCGGCGACGTCACCGTCTTCAACATCGGCAACACCGCCGCCCTGAACGACTGGGATGAATACGCACTCGATCTGACCGACAGCGCCATCGCCAAGGAGCTCAACACCGACGGCTTCAACCTCTACAATGCAGAGGGCAAGCTGAAGGCCATCGGCAACTGCTACGAGTCCTTCGGCATCATCGTCAACAAGGCTCTGCTGGAACAGGCCGGCTACAAGGTTGAGGATATCAAGGACTTTGCTTCCCTGAAGAAGGTCGCAGAGGACATCCATGCCCGCGCCTCCGAGCTGGGCTTCGACGCCTTCTCCTCCGCAGGTCTGGAAAGCTCCTCTTCCTGGAGATTCTCCGGCCACCTCGCAACCCTGCCCCTGCACTATGAGGGCATCGTGGACAACGTTCCCACCATCACCGGCAAGTACCTGAACCTCTTCAAGAACGTTTGGGATCTGTACATCAACAACTCCACCTGCGCTCCCTCCGAGCTGGCCTCCAAGACCGGCGACGAGTCCCGTGCGGAATTCGGCACCGGCAAGGCTGTCTTCTTCCAGAACGGCACTTGGGAATTCTCCAACCTGACCAAAGCTGACGGCGACTTCAAGATGAACCCCGACGACCTGCAGATGATCCCCATCTACTGCGGTGCGGACGACGACGCCAAGGCAGCTCTGTGCTCCGGCACCGAGAACCGCTGGGCCGTCAATGCGAAGGCTTCCGAAGAAGATCAGAAGGCTTCCATCGACTTCCTTGTCTGGCTGGTTACCGATCCCGACGCTTCCAAGGTTTATGTCGAGCAGCTCGGCGCTGTTCCCTTCAAGAACTGCCCCGCTTCCGACAACAAGTTCGTCAATGACGGCAACGCTCTGCTGGCTGATGGCAAGACCCCGATTTCCTGGGCGTTCAACTACACGCCGAACGTTGATGCCTGGAGAGCTACCGTTGTTACCGCTCTGACTGCTTACTCCGCAGGCTCCGGCGACTGGAGCGAGGTCGAGAAGGCATTCGTCGACGGTTGGGCATACGAGTACTCCGTTGTCAACGGCTAATCCGACAATTCAACAGCACTTTCTGGGGGCGGGCAGCAGCCCGTCCCCTTTTGCATAAAAAACGCTTGTGCCCTTCCCTGATGGTGGCGAGGGTGTTCCATCAAGAAAGCGCATAAGCAGAAACAGGAAAGCGAGGAACCCAAATGAAAAAGAAATCTGCGGTCGGTATGAACGGGCCTCTGCTGCGCAGGCCGATCCGGCGCTGGGCACCGCTGTTTATTTTGCCGGTGTTCGCAGCCTTCTGCATTGGCTTTGTGTGGCCGTTTCTTCAGGGCATTTATCTGTCCTTCTGCAATTTTGTCACACCGTCGGACGCCAAGTGGACGGGATTTGCAAACTATGTGAAGATCTGGGGCGATGTCGGTTTCCGCAACGCATTCAAGAACACGGCCGCCTTTGCCGTCGTGACCATCATCCTGATCAACGTAATCGCCTTTGCCATTGCCTACGCGCTGACACAGAAAATGCGCGGCGCAAACCTGTTCCGCACGGTATTCTTTATGCCGAACCTGATCGGCGGCGTCGTGCTGGGCTATGTGTGGAGCATGATCTTCGACGGAATTCTCCGCCGCTATGCCACCTACCTGACCGCCAATGCGACCTACGGTTTCTGGGGTCTGGTCATTCTGGTTGCGTGGCAGCAGATCGGCTACATGATGATCATCTACATTGCCGGCTTGCAGGCGGTGTCGGAGGATATGCTGGAAGCGGCACGCATCGACGGTGCCAATGGCCGGCAGACGCTCTTTAAGGTCATCATCCCGAATGTCATGCCCTCCATTGCGACCTGCACCTTCCTGACATTGACCAACGGCTTCAAGCTCTTTGATCAGAACCTTGCATTGACCGGCGGCATGCCGAGTATGCTCGTCGAGGGCGGCAAAATCAACGCCACCGAGCTTCTGGCTCTGAACATCTACTCCACCTATAACATCGGTAAAAACTACCACGGCGTAGCACAGGCAAAGGCCGTCATCTTCTTCCTTCTGGTTGCGGTTCTCGCGATTCTCCAGCAGAAGGCGACGAGCCGGAAGGAGGTACAGCAATGAAACGCAAAGCGATCAAGCACAAGCAGTATTCTCTCGGCAGCACCATCCTGACGGTTGTGTTCATTCTCATCTGTCTGGCATGGGTCATGCCGATCATCGAAGTCGCCATCAACTCCTTCAAGACCAACAGCGGCATTTCTCTGGACGTCTTTGCCCTGCCGGATTCGGAAACCTTTGCCGGAACGGATAACTACGCCACGGGCATGACCTTCGGCAACTATCCCTTCCTGAAATCCGCGATTTACAGCCTGTTCATTTCGGTCGTATCGACCGTTCTGATTCTTGTGTGCTGCTCCATGGCTGCGTGGTACATCGTCCGCGTACAGAGCAAATTTGCCAGATTCTTCTACTATCTGTGTCTGTTCTCCATGATCGTCCCCTTCCAGATGGTCATGTTCACCCTGACGAACACGGCAAAGATCTTCCACCTGAATACTCCCTGGACCATTCCCGTGGTCTACCTCGGCTTCGGCGCCGGGCTTGCAATCTTCATGTTCACAGGCTTCGTCAAAAATCTGCCGCTGGAGATCGAAGAAGCAGCCGCTATTGACGGCTGCGGTCCCGTGCGCACCTTCTTCAGCGTGGTGCTCCCCATGCTCAAGCCGAGCCTGATCTCAGTCGGCATTCTGGAGCTCATGTGGCTGTGGAATGACTATCTGCTGCCGTATCTGGTGTTGGATATCACCGAATACCGCACCATTCCCATCCATGTGCAGTACCTCAAGGGCAGCTACGGCACGGTCGATCTCGGCGCAACCATGGCTGTCATCATGCTGAGCATCCTGCCGATCATCATCGTCTATCTGCTTTGCCAGAAATACATCATCAAGGGTGTCGCGGCCGGCGCGGTAAAGGGCTGATTTCCATGACCATCAAGGATCTCGCCCGCGAAACGGGCTACTCCGTCGGCACGATTTCCCGCGCGCTCAATAACCACCCGAATGTCAGCGAAAAGGCGCGGATTGAGATCCTCGCGGCGGTGGAACGTTTTGGATTCGAGCGCAACAAGAACGCGAAAAATCTGAAGCAGACCTACGGTGAAGGCATCCTTGCGGTGGTGACCGGCACCTCAAACGAGCTGTTTTCCAGAATGATCGAGCGTATCCAGCTCACGTTGTCGCAGACACGATATCCGCTGATCGTGGACTACGTGGACGAAGATGCGGACCCGGTTGCCAAGGCTTTGCAGCTCAGCCGTGAAAACAAGCCGGAGGGGATCCTCTTCCTCGGCGGCGACGAGCGGCTGTATGAACAGAGCTACGGGCAGGTTCAGCTTCCCGGCGTGGTGCTGACGACTGACGTTTCCTCCCTGCATATGCCGAATCTCTCCTCCGTCTCGACGGACGATATTTCCGCCGCGGAGTGTGCAATGGAACACCTGATCGCAAACGGACACCGCAGCATCGGCGTCATTTCCGGTGACCGGAGCTGTTCCGGCCCCTCGCGTCTGCGCTGGGAGGGTTGCCGGCGCGCTGCCGCGAGGCACGGGCTTTCCCTGCCGGAAACGCACTGCGCCACCGCGCGCTACACCCTGTTTGACGGCTACGCCGCCGCAATGCGTCTGCTGAAGCAGGCGCCGCTGACGGCAATCTTCGCCATGTCGGACATTATGGCCTTTGGCGCCATCCGCGCACTGCACGACCGCGGCCTGCGCGTGCCGGAGGACATCTCCGTCATCGGCTTTGACGGTCTGGATATGTGCAGCTACTACACCCCCAAGCTCACAACGATCCAGCAATCTGTCGTGCGCATCGCCGACCGCGGCGTGCGTCTTCTGCGCGACCACATTGAAAAGAACACCCCGGCACGGCACGAAATCATGTCCTTCTCCCTTTGTGAAAGGGACAGCGTCGCCCGCCTGCCGCGGCAAAAATCAGAAACCACCACAGAAAGTGAAACAGTATGAGAAGTTCCGGAATTTTGATGCACATCTCCTCTCTGCCGTCGCCCTATGGCATCGGCACCCTCGGCAAAGCCGCCTTTGATTTTGCCGATTTTCTTCACAAGGCAGGCCAGCGCTACTGGCAGATCCTGCCCATCGGCCCGACCAGCTACGGCGACAGCCCCTATCAGAGCTTCAGCACCTGCGCGGGCAATCCGTATTTTATCGACCTCGACCTGCTCGTACAGGACGGTCTGCTGACGCAGGATGAGATCGACGCGATCGACTGGGGTGAGGACGCCGGACGGGTGGACTACGGCTTGCAGTATTCCGTCCGCTTTGACCTGCTCTATCAGGCTTATCTGCGCGGCCGCGACCGTGATGCGGACGCCGTCCGCGACTTCCGCGACGCAAACCCGTGGGTGGAAGAATATGCCCTGTATATGGCGCTCAAGCGCAGCAATCAAATGCAATCCTGGGAGCACTGGCCGGAGGAGATCCGCCTGCGCCGCCCCGGCGCCGCGGAAACCTATGCGACCGTACTGGCGGAGGACAGCAATTTCTTCATCTATCTGCAATTCCTTTTCTATCGTCAGTGGAACCGTCTGCGCGACTACGTCCACAGTCTGGGCATCCGCATCATTGGCGACCTTCCCATCTATGTTCCCTATGACTCCTGCGACGTGTGGGCCAACCCGCACCTCTTCCAGCTCAATGACGACGGTCTGCCCACCGGCGTGGCGGGCGTCCCTCCGGATTATTTCAGTGAGGATGGCCAGCTTTGGGGAAATCCCCTGTACGACTGGGAAAGGATGCGCGAGGACGGTTATTCCTGGTGGATGCAGCGCATCGCCGCTGCCGGAAAGCTCTTTGACGTCATCCGCATCGACCATTTCCGCGGACTGGAAAGCTATTGGGCCGTGCCCTATGGTGACAAGAATGCCCGCCGCGGCAAATGGATCAAGGGTCCGGGAACAGATTTCATTGACGCCCTGCGCCGCACCTTCCCGGAGCAGCATCTCATCGCGGAGGATCTTGGCTTCCTGACGCCTGAGGTCATTCAGCTTCAGAAGGAATCCGGCTACCCCGGCATGAAGGTGCTGGAGTTTGCCTTCGATCCGCGCGAGCCGAGCAACTATCTGCCGCACCGCTACACGGAAAACTGCATCTGCTACAGCGGCACGCACGACAACGAAACACTGGTGCAGTGGATGGACGCCGCGCCGCCGGAAACGGTGGATTACGCAATGGAGTATCTCAATCTGCACGAGCGCTCCGAATGCGTGTGGGGCATTCTTCGGGCAGGCATGGCCAGTGTTGCTGACACCTTTATCGCTCAGATTCAGGACTATCTGGAGCTGGGCGCGGAGGCGAGAATGAACGAGCCCGGCACACTCAGCACAAAAAACTGGAGCTGGCGCGTGAGCGCATCACAGCTCACAGACGAGCTTGCCGCAAGAATCTCCCGCATGACCAAGCTCTACGAAAGATAAAGATCAAGCACCCGGGTCAAACCCCGGGTGCTTCCTGTATGAACGCTAGATTCCTTCCCGTTTTTATGATACACCGGAGGGGAATAAATCGGAAATCACAGGAGGAAGCCATATGCTTCGTGTACGAAATGCTGAGACCGCGGATTTTGAGCAGATTCTGCACATCTACAGATTTGCGCAGGACTATATGATTCAATCCGGTAATCCAAACCAATGGGGACACTTCTACCCGGAGCCTGCGTTGATTCGCTCGGATATTCGGCAGCAGGCCTGCAAGGTTATATGGGATGAGCGCGGGATTCACGGGGTGTTTGCACTGTTTGAAGGCGCAGATCCCACCTACGCGCAAATTGAAGGCGGAAGCTGGTTGAACGACGCCCCCTATGTCACGATCCACAGGCTTGCCGGTGACGGGCAGGTACATGGCCTGTTTCAGTCGGCACTGGATTACTGCAGCGCCATTTCCCGGAACATCCGGGTGGATACCCATGCGGATAATCGAAAAATGCAGAGTCTGATTGAAGCAAGCGGATTTACAAAGTGCGGGATCATCCATGTTGAGGACGGAACATCACGAATCGCGTACCACCGATCCGGTGTATAACTATCGGCCCAGCATTCCGTCAGATGTCCTTCCCATGCGGCCGTTTCTGTGATCTTCCTTCCGGCAGGCAAAAGTCCTCCGTATGCTGTGAGCATACGGAGGACTTGATTATAGAAAGAAAACTGGCCCGGCGGAGATATCTCCGTCGAGCCGGGGTGCGTGGAAAGACAAGACATCAACCGTTTGTAATATAGGCAGCCCAATTGGCGTTGATCTGCTTGAGATCAGCGATATACTTGTCCGGGAAGGTACCGTCTGCGGAATAGATTATCACGGCAGAATTTAGAAAATTCATTGAATTAATCAAGAATGTTATCTCTGATAAATCTCTCGCAACGAAAACACTTATCAAAGGGACCTTAGCATTTAGCCTGTTAATTGCCGCAGCAGGGATGGTTAGGCTTTCACTTCCTACCGGATGCTTTGTCTCAAAGTAAAGCTGATCACAAAAAACAGTATCTAGTGATTCGACATAGGTAGCCTTTACAATCTCGGCATTCTCTATGAGCATCGTTTGACAGTCCAGGAAAAGCTGCTCGTTTTTTAAGTAAAGCGCCGCAGCATCCTCAGCAGTTGAGCAGTATTTGGCCAAATGGCATGCCGACAGAGCCTGTGGAAGCAACATAAAAACACCAATTGTTAATAAAATAACAATTATACGCTTGGATCCCTGTTTCATTTCCATACGATTTCTAACGCCTCCTCAACAGAATATCCACGATATGTAATGTAATTCGCCATATTAATGCCCTGCTGTATTATCATATAATCCTCTTTGGAATCGAAACTATAGCGCCAGTCACTCCAATTCACTCCATTATTCTTGATGGCGACTATACCAGCGCCCCAATGCAACATACTATCCGCGAAACCAACAATTGTGCCGGTAAAACCAAAGTTAAAATTGCCTAGTTCTTCCGCCGTCATTGCTTTTCCGAAAACCTTGAAGACACCATTGCTGGGAATACAGCTACCTTTTGAGTCGTCAAAAACCAGAAATATGGTCGCCGCGCAGATGAGCGCAATAATCAGGAGGCCGCCAACGATAGCAAGCAAAGAGGAAAGATATATTCGCTTCTTTTCGTGATGAGTTTCTTCCTGATACAAAATATCTACCCATACGTATTCCAAAAAGTTATGAGCCTAAAAAAACAAACGCTGTGTCTTGCTTGATAAAAACCAAATGAAATATGAAGTAAGCGATACAAGGGGCAAGCCATGCGAAGCAGCTCACCGCGCGCAGAAGAGAGGTCTTGACGCTTTCTTTCACTCGCTGACATTTTTTCATCTCAAAAGATCACACCCTTTTTGCAAAACATACCATACATTTCACCGTTTAATTACTTGTGAATCCTTCCTCCCATTCAACTTTGTCAAGTATCGTTTTGACGTTATACACTTCGGTTTCATAGTCAGCATTTTTTACCCCCGGATTTAGACGCTCGAAAGCAGCAATCGACTTTTCTGCGGCCTCCATATTACCAAAGACACCCAAGTGGTAGCAGTGCTCATAGTTGAAGTATTCATCATGGCAGTATACGCTTGTATCATAAACTATTCCATGGTCGGTCTGCACACCAATAAGTTGATATGGTAAGATATACACATTTTCTGGAATATCGCAGAATCCCGGCAGTGTTCTGGCATTTTCGACCGCCGCTTCTGCTGCATCTAAATTGGAAAACAACCCCAGATCGAAATCATTGTCTTCATGAATAAACACCACTCTGAAAACCTGCATAATCGTTCTCACCTTTCCTCAAGCGTCTGGCGTATACCTTTTTGCACCATATATGCAAACGGCAATCTTAATACGACTTGTCCGGGGTTACCAAATACCACGTTTGTTTTTTGTATGCTTTTTAGGATCAAATTGTTCTCCTACCGGCAAGTCGATCATCCCACCAATAGCGCAATAGCGCGCGATGACACTGAATAATAGTTCATTTTTTCCGGAAACAGGAATACAAATGGCACTTATCATATGCTGAGCCAAGTACCAACTAGCTTTATTTTGCGAAAAAGGATTGGAAACCGGAGGAATGTTTCCGCTTTCTACAATAAGTGCGTTTGTATTACGACAGTTACAATACTCAATCCGTCGAATTGATTTCCATGGAATAAGCTGCGGGAATAGGGCGAACCAGTAAACGGTTATTCCAAATTCATCTACCTTAAAAGAGCGGCACAGAAAGGCAATAACCAGAAGCGCTAA
>CABSBF010000037.1 GCA_902475855.1 uncultured Eubacteriales bacterium | reverse complement strand
AACCAGCGGCCTCGTGGTCCCAAACCACGCGCTCTACCATCTGAGCTACACCCGGAAATCCATTTTCTGCGCTTTCCCGCATATTATAATACAACACCGGCAAAAAAGCAAGAAAATACTTTACCTCAGGGAAAACATTTGCTATAATTCTTGCAGATTGTCAAATATGAGGTGCTGCGCAATGAGAATGAGAAAAAGAAACAATCTGGAACCGCGGATGCAGGCTTGCGCTCCTGTCTGGATCCAAAACGGAACGGAGCTGCGGGGCAACTGGCGCTCCCTGCTGCCCGGTGCGCGGGAGCTGCGCCTGGAGGTCGGCTGCGGCAAGGGAAAGTTCACGGTGGAAACGGCTGCGGCAGAGCCGGACGTTCTGATCATCGCTGTGGAAAAGGTACAGGAGGCGCTGCTGCTTGCCATGGAAAAGGCACTCTCCATGGGGCTGAAAAATGTCTTTTTTCTTTCCGTTGATGCAACTCAATTGCAGGAGTATTTCGCAGACGGCGAAGTGGATCTGCTGTATCTGAACTTCTGCGATCCGTGGCCGCGCAGCAAAAACGCAAAACGCCGCCTGACCTATCGGACTTTTTTGGAAAAATACAAACGGATTCTTCGCCCCGAGGGAGAAATCCACTTCAAGACCGACAACGCCGGCCTGTTTGAGTGGTCGCTCGGAGAGTTTGAAGCCTGTGGGCTGGAAATTCGCGATCTGACGCGCAACCTGCATGAAAATGGGCCGGTTGGCATTATGACCGGCTATGAGGAAAAATTTTACGCACTCGGCACGCCCATCAACCGCTGCGTGCTGATTCACCATCCCGCGGAAAAGGAGGCAGCCATGCAAAAAATCGAAATGAAAACGCCGCTGGTCGAACTGGACGGCGACGAAATGACCAGGATTCTCTGGAAGCAGATTAAAAGCCAGCTTTTGGAGCCGTACATTGACCTGAAGACCATCTATTTTGATCTGGGCCTGCCGGAACGCGACCGCACGGCAGACCAGGTTACGCTGGACGCTGCCAAGGCCATCAAATACTATGGAGTCGGCGTCAAATGCGCAACCATCACGCCCAATGCCCAGCGCATGGAGGAATACAAGCTCCACGGAATGTGGAAGAGCCCGAACGGAACCATTCGAGCCGTGCTGGACGGCACCGTATTCCGTGCGCCCATTCTGGTTGACGGCATTCGTCCGGTTGTGCGGAACTGGGAAAAGCCAATTACCATTGCACGTCATGCCTATGGCGACATCTATCGCGCTGCGGAAGAGCGCGTCCCGGAGGGCCGCGCGGAGCTGGTTTTCACTGGCAAAGACGGCAAGGAAACCCGCCAGACGATCTATGATTTTGAATGCCCCGGCGTCTTGATGGGGCAGTATAACAAGGACACCTCCATCGCTTCCTTCGCGCGGGCTTGCTTTAACTATGCGCTGGCCACAAAGCAGGACCTCTGGTTCTCTGCCAAGGACACCATCGCCAAGGTTTATGACGGCACTTTCAAGCAGATCTTCCAGGAGATCTACGACGCCGAGTATAAGGCTGCCTTTGAAGCTGCCGGCATCACCTACTTCTACACGCTGATCGATGACGCAGTCGCACGCGTCATCCGCAGCAAGGGCGGCTTTATCTGGGCCTGCAAAAACTATGACGGCGATGTGATGAGCGATATGGTGTCTACCGCCTTCGGCAGCCTTGCCATGATGACCTCTGTTCTGGTTTCCCCGGACGGAAAGTATGAATACGAGGCTGCACATGGTACTGTAACGCAGCATTATTACCGTCACATGCGCGGTGAAACAACCTCCACCAATCCCATTGCCACTATTTTCGCCTGGACGGGCGCACTGAACAAGCGCGGAGAACTGGACAACACGCCTGCGTTGTGCGAGTTTGCCAAAAAGCTGGAAGACGCCTGCCTGCGTGTGATCGAATCCGGCCGCATGACCAAGGATCTTGCTGCGCTCTGGGAAAGCAGCGCGCCACAGGTCCTGACCTCGGAAGAATTCCTTGCCGCCGTGCGGGCAGAGCTGGAAAAATAGGCCATTTGGAAAAAGCAGTATGAGCTTTGGATTTGGCGGGTATCCTGTGGGATGGCCGCCAAATTTTTTCACCTCCCTTCCTTTCCCTTGCAATCATAAAAAAATCAGCTTTTTCCGTTTTTTTCGTCAAACATCTATTGCTTTCTCTGAAAAGACAATGTATAATGAATTAGATATGCCCTGCGGGGGCAAATGATTGATTGATGCTAGGAAGTGCATTATGTCCAACTCAAAGAAAAGCAGCAGACCGAATGAGGAACTGATGGCGCCGCTCACTGCCCTGATCAGCAAGGGCCGCAGAGAGGGCGTCCTGTCGTCTGCGGAACTGCTCGCGGCACTGGAAAAACTCGATCTTTCCGTTGATAAAATTGAACAGATCTACGACACCTTCGAATCCATCGGTATCCAGATCGTCACCTCTGAGCCGGAAGGCGTTGACATGCCAGACCTGCTGGAAGATGACATTGATATTCCCGATTCCGAGCTGGAAGAGGAGGAGACTTTGGTCGATCCTGTTGAGCTGGCCGCAGAATATAATCTGGATGATCCCGTGCGGATGTACCTCAAGGAGATCGGCCAGGTCCCCCTGCTCTCTGCCGAGGAAGAGCAGGAGCTTGCGCGGCGCGTTGCCGACGGCGATCAGAGCGCAAAGAACAAGCTGACAGAAGCCAATCTGCGTCTGGTCGTTTCCATTGCGAAGAAATATGCCGGCCGCGGCCTGCATATTCTTGACCTCATTCAGGAGGGCAATACCGGCCTCATCCGCGCAGTCGATAAATTCGACTATACAAAGGGAAACAAATTCTCTACATATGCGACCTGGTGGATCCGGCAGGCAATCACGCGGGCGATTGCCGATCAGGCCCGGACGATCCGCGTACCGGTGCATATGGTAGAGGTGATCAACAAGGCAACGCGCTGCAACCGTAAACTGGTGCAGGAGCTTGGCCGCGAGCCGACGCTGGAGGAAATCGCAGACGAGCTGAATCTCCCCATTGAGAAGATCATTGAGGCCAACCGCACCGCCGCCGACACGCTTTCCCTCGACACGCCCGTCGGTGACGAAGAGGACACAACCATCGGCTCCTTCGTTGAGGATGACAACACGCCCGGCCCGGCTGATGCTACCAGCAATGCGCTTCTGGCGGAGGCGCTTGGAGAGATTCTCAATACGCTGACCGACCGTGAGGCTGATGTCCTGCGTCTGCGCTTCGGCATGTATGACGGCAAAACGCACACCCTGGAGGAGGTCGGGCAGATTTTCGGCGTAACGCGTGAGCGTATCCGTCAGATCGAGAACAAGGCCATCCGTAAGCTGCGCCATCCCAGCCGCGCCAAGAAAATTCGTGATTTTTACTGCTGAATGTCAAAAGAGCACGTTCCGAGCCATCGGAACGTGCTCTTAATTTTCTCCGTAGACCCTGCGGTCAATAATGATCCGGCTGCCGGAGCGGTACTGCCGATCCAGCATATCCATATACGCCCCCGGAGTGCAGACTCCCGGCATCAGGGCGCTGCCGAGCTCAGTTCTGGACAGAAGGCTGTTTGTGATCGTTACGCAGTTGATCGTCGGCACGAAGTAGGTGACGAACGGGCCGCCGGTCAGTTGAAAGCACTGCACCTGCGGGAGTTGCTGCAGCCGCATGATGAACTCCTCCTGCGATTCTCTCGGCAGCCAGGCTTCCATGTTTTTTTCCAGCGCAGCGAGCTGCTGACGCACAAGGCGCATCTGCTCCGGCGGGAGTTGCAGCACATAACTTACGATTTTTTTTCGGTTGGCGTGAATCATCCAGTCAAGATAAGGCTCCCGCGGTGCGCGAAAGATCACGCCTCTGCCCATGGAGCCGAAGAAATGCCGGGAAGTCGGCTCGTAGCAGCCATAGGTCAGTGTCCGGCCGTCAATGCATAGCTCACAGTGGCCTGCAATGCCGATGCCGCGGGGCGATACCTGAAACAGCACCTCTATACAGCCCTCCGGTGCAGGTGAAAGCGGTTCGGCGCGGGAAGCATCCGACACATGAAGAAGCAGCGCCAGGCTCATGTAATCCGGCAGGGCAAGGCGAATATTGCTGACCACACGGCGAAAACGGCTGCTTTTTACCAAAAAATACAGCATATCGCACAGCATGGAGGCGCCGAACACCGCAAGCATCAGAACAGAAAAAACAAGGAGGATATGCTGTTTTTGCGGCGGCGGTGCGATGAGCAGCAGAAGCAGAAGCTGTGTGCCGAACACCGTAATTGCTGCGGCCGGAATAAAAAAACGCCACTGGTGAGATCTGGCATAAAGGTAGCAGTCGATCCCTTTCGCTGCGAGGATGCAGAGCAGGTATACTGCCAAAACAATGAACAGTCCCAGCGTAGACACGCGCGCCAGGCAAAGAAGCGCAGCGCCCAGCAGCAACTCAATCCCGCAGGAAACGACGGAAGCGCGGCTTGGACGCAGGCCGCGCTTCCGCCCGATGATCAGGAGAATCAGCCCGCGCAGAGGAAAGGTCAGACCGAGCAGCACAAGCAGTGCGGTGATCGCTGCCGGCTGCTGTAGCTGCCAGAGGATCCGCATCGGGCCTGCGCCGGCCGGCGTCTGATGGGTAAGGAACAAAAGCATAGGGTATTCTCTTTCCTCCGCCCGTCAATCCGTGCTTGCCTGAAGGGACTTGGCATACTCAGAGGGCGTAATTCCGAATTTATCTTTGAACTGCCGGGAAAAATGATGAATGGTGGAATAATGCAGTGCTGCGGCGATTTGGGAGAAGTTCATCTTTCCCTCCCGAATCAGGCACTTGCTCTCCTCCAGCTTGACGCGGCGGATATACTCGCCCGGCGAGATATCCATCTGCCGGTGGAAGAGGGCAGTGAGGTGTGAGGCGCTCACTCCGATTTCCTTCGCTACCGTTTCTACGGGCAGCTTTTCATAGACGTGATCCGCAATATATTGCAGTGCGCGGCTGACAATGGCATTTTCATTGTTCAGGGCTACGGGTGTTTGGAGGCGTTTCTTTCCGCCGCCTGCATCCCGCAGGACAGAAAGCAGCAGCAGCTTCAGATAGCCGCGGATAAAGTCCCCGCTGTAGGCATCTGTCATATCGCACTCATGCAGGATTTGGCGCAGGAAGCCAGCTTCTTCCGAAGAAAGATCAAAAATATGATCTGGAAGCTGGGACACAAGCTCGCTCTTCAAACCGAATGCGATCGTCAGGAAGCGAACCGACATATCCAGATCCGTGTACTGCATATGCCACTGATTCGGCCCGAATACCATCATCTGGCCCTGACGCAGGGTATAGCTGCTGCCGTCCACGACACAGTGCAGCGCCCCCTGATCGACATAGGTCAGCTCCAGCATGGAATGCCGTTCCCCTTTGAATAGAAAGCCGCTCTCTGCTTCCCTGTAAAACAGTGTGTAGATCTCTCCGAGTACCAGCTTATCGTTAATCTTGAGGTTTTCCAGTGCGCTGACCGGTTCCCGCTCCAGCAGTTTCGCCGCAGCGGGCAGCGCTGTGCGCACGGTGCATTCCTCCTGATACGGCACAATGGCAAAGACAGTTCCGGCAGGCAGGCGCACGGGCTTGTCCAGATAGAAGCAGGTCACCTGCTCCCCCTGCCGCAGCGCAAGCACGGTCATGCCGTCCTCAAAATCGAGGTAGAGTTCACCGTCTGTCAGCTCAAAGAAACGGGCGTCCGCCGCCGTGAAACGCCGCACAGATTCCACCCATTCCTCACCCGACGGAAAACCCCGGTTGGGCAGGGAATCGCGAAGTATTTTTCCGAAACGGGAAAAGGTCAGGCGGTTCAGATTTTCGACCATGGCGGCCTCCTTTGCTGGTTCTTCAGAAATTACTCAAACAAGTGCTCGGGATATTTCCCCTCGGTGCGCATTTTTGCAATCGCTTCCTGCACAGAGGCAAGATCTTCGCGATAGGTCACGCCGTACCACGTTTCCGATGTGTGCAGCACACGGATCGTAGCCGACTTTTCCTGTATCTGCGCATTGGCAACGGCGGGGAGATAAAATTCGCAGCGCTCGGGATTCTTCGGCAGGTTCTCCCGCAGGAATTCCGGGAAGCGGCGCTCAATTTCGCTCAGAATCATCGGGCTGAAGCCCCAGAGATTCATGGATACGACCGTGTCACCGGAAAGCGGGATCCATGTTTTCCCGTCCTCGGTGTACTCGGCGTCGTTCCCGCGCTTTTCAATATGGGTGCGTTCCGTGACGCCGGTCAGATAGCCGTCCTTGATTTCGCAGACGCCGCGGGCAACGTAGCCGTTATCCGTCATGGCGTTCCGAAGCAGATAGCCGACCATGGCATATTCATTCTCTGCATGCGGAGCGGAAAGGAATCGTGCGATTTCTTCAAACGCGCCGCGGCCATAGAAATCATCGGCATTGACAACGGCAAAGGGCCCGGGAATCTCATCTTTGGCGCACAGAACGGCGTGCGCCGTGCCCCATGGCTTCTGCCGCCCTTCCGGAACGGAAAAGCCCTCCGGCAGACGGTCGAGTTCCTGCTCCACAAAGGCAACGTCAAAGTAGCGATCAAGACCCTTGCAGACCCTTTCACGGAAGTCCTGCTCAATCGCCTTCTTGATGATAAAGACGACCTTTCCGAAGCCGGCACGATAGGCGTCATAGAGAGAAAAATGCAGAATGCTGTCGCCCTGCGGGTCAACCGGGGTCATCTGTTTCAATCCGCCAAAACGGCTGCCCATTCCGGCAGCCATAACAACCAGAGTCGGTTTTATCATAATCATACGCATCCTTTATCAGATAGGTTTGTTAATTATATCAGAATTTCCGCAAAAGTACAATCCCCTTTTTCCCTGCCCTTTTACGGAAAAAACATTGACAGTTTGGCAAAAAGTGGGTAGGATATGGGTAGAAGAACCACCGGGAGGTTTCTATGGATACGATTTATGTTACCGGTCACCGCAATCCGGACACGGATTCCATCGTTTCCGCGATGGCCTATGCCGCCCTGCGCAACGCGCTCGGCAACCGGGAGTACCGCGCCGCACGTCTCGGCCATGTCAGCGACGAGACCCAGCTTGTGCTGGACCGCTTCGGCTTCACTGCTCCTACATGGATCAAGACCATGCGCACACAGGTGCGCGATCTGGACTATGATACCCCGCCTGCACTCTCGGGCGCACTGACCGTCAGCCGCGCATGGTCGGTGCTCTCCTCCGATTCCTCCATTGCTGCGATTCCCGTAACCAATGAGGACGGTACGCTTTTCGGGATGCTCTCCTCCGGCGATATCGCCGCCTATGATATGTGCTCCATTGAACGGCCGCACATCGAGGAAATTCCTGTTTTCAATCTGTTGAGCGTGCTGGAGGGACGGATTCTGAATGAAGCGGGCAACCTGGTGGATACCATCACCGGCGACGTTGCCATCGCTCTGCCACAGAGCTGTGAGAATCTGCTCTTTTCCGGAGAGAACAGTATCGTTGTCTGCGGCCACCAGCCGGATATGATCCGCCGTGCACTGGAACTGAATGTCCGCTGCGTGATCCTGTGTCAGGCAGAGCTGGACGAGGAACTGCGCAATCTGCCTTCCAACACCTGCATCATCTCCACACCCTTTGATGCCTATCGTGCAGTACGGCTCATCTATCAGTCCATCCCCATCCGCCGCATCTGCCACACAGCGAATCTGATCTGCTTTCATCTGGATGACTATGTGGACGACGTGCGCGAGAGCATGCTCAAAAGCCGCTATCGCTGCTACCCCATCCTGGATGAAAACGAACGCGTCGTCGGCACGCTGTCGCGGTATCATCTGATTCGTCCGCGCCGCAAGCGTGTCGTTCTGGTCGATCACAACGAGCGGGCGCAGTCCGTTCCGGGCCTCGACCAGGCGGAGATTCTGGAGATCATCGATCACCATCGTTTGGCCGATATTCAGACCGGAAATCCCATCTATTTCCGCAACGAGCCGGTGGGCAGCACGACGACCATCATTGCCGGAATGTATCAGGAAAAGGGCCTGATGCCCTCAGAAAAGCTGGCCGGTCTGATGGCAAGTGCCATTGTGTCCGATACCGTTATGTTCAAATCACCCACCTGCACCGACCGCGACCGCAGCATGGCCGAGCGTATGGCGCGCATCGCCAATGTGTCGCTTCAGGAGCTGGGGCAGCAGATATTCTCAGCTTCCTGGTCGGACGACAAGACCGCTGAGGAACTGCTCTTTGCGGATTTCAAGGATTTCCACATTGCAGGACACAACCTCGGCGTCGGCCAGATCACCTGCGTCAACTCCGAACATATTCTGGAGCGCAAGGATGAATTCCTCTCCGTTATGCGCAAAACCATGGAGGAAAGGAACTATAACCTCATGCTCCTGATGCTCACGGACGTCCTGCGTGAAGGCACGCAGCTCATCTATTTGGGAGATGAGGAGACCATCCGTCAGGCTTTCTCCGCGGAGGCACGGCACAACGTTGTCTTCCTCCCGCACGTCATGTCCCGCAAGAAACAGATCATCCCCACCCTTTCGGCAATGTGGGGCTGATCGGACAGCAGACTGCAAACCTTTTGTTGGAAAAAGCCTGCGGGCTTTTTCCAACCATCTTCTCGGGCATTCGGCGCTTACGCCGGGTGCCTGATGCTTTTATACTGTTCCGGATGCAATGAATTGATTCACCGCACAGAACCGAAAACAGCATAATGAAAAGGAGCAGGCAACTGCCTGCTCCCCAATAACCGTATTAAGACAGAAAAAATGAGTGGTCATAAGTGAAATCCCTTATGACCACTCATTGTGGTGCGCGAGGCGGGACTTGAACCCGCAGAGGATGTGGGAAAAAGTCAGTATTTCCAATGGTTTGAAAAATGAATAAGCGTTTTCATAAGCATTTACTCGGAAGAGTTATAGAATCTCCACATTTCGTTTTTATAGCGCTCGATGTCAGAGCGGGCAATGTGGGTATAAATCTCTTTCATGATTTTGTCGTTACTCCAGCCGCCGATCTCCATGGAGATCTCTGCGGGGATACGGAGGTGGGCGGAGAGGGAGGCAAAGCTATGGCGGAGCTGGTGGACGGTGACGCGCTTGACGCCGGCACGCGCACAGGTGCGCTCGACGGCGCAGCGAAGGGTCGTCTGACAAACGGAAAGGACCTTGCCTTCCGGCTTACAGTCGCGAAGGATGGCCGCGCGAAGCTGGGGAATGAGAATGGGGACGTTTCGGTCGGATTCCAGATTCTTTTGCTCGGATTTGAGGACATATTCGTTCTTTTCGTTGCGGACACGTGCACCGGTGGTGCGGATAAAATCGGCGTGAGGGTCGATGTCCTCCCAGCGGAGCGCATCGATCTCGGACATACGCATGGACATGAGCGCCAGAAGCATAGGGACGCAGAGGTGGTCGTCTGCGGCGGCTGCTACAAACTTTTTAATCTCGTCCGGCTCCAGCCAGTTGGCATCTCGCTTTTTGCGCGGCGATGAGACCTTGACGGACTCGTCAACATCGAGACCCTGCGCAGATAAGACGGACTTGATAAAAGCCCATGCGTTTTTAACGGTCTTGTGGGAGACGATGCCAAGCTCGTCATTGATGATGCCGCGCCACTCGGAAGGAGTGATGCGGGAGATTACGCGGGGCATGGTGGACTGGAAGCGCGTGCGCTGAATAATACGATAGCCGCGGACAGTGGAGGGGGAAAGAATATTGCAGCGCTCGGCAATATAGGCGTCGATAGCCTGAGAGAGGGTGAGGCTGCACTTTTTGACGGGCTTTGCGGCGGCCTGCGCCTCGGCCTTGATGAGGGCGGCCTGACGCTTGCACTCCTTGGGCGTATCGGCGGTGACGGGGATGGACTGGCCGCCGATGCGCAGCTGGATGCGCCAGCCGGAGGGCGTTTTTTTAGGCTCGGGGACGTGCATGATCAGCGCTCCTTTTACTGGATTTTCGGGCAAAGCGCATGGTAGCCCAGACGCAGGAGCCGATGGCCGCAAGAATCAGGCCGATCAGCAGCCACGCGAGAAGGCCGATGTCGCCGAAGCGGATGAGGCCGGCATTGAGAATGCGGGCGTCGATGAAAAGGTAGGCGATCAGGGCGCAGGACTGGAGGACGCAGGCGACGAGCAGAATATAGATGATAGGCGTTCGGGCGGAGAGCAATTCCGCCCGAAATTTATTTGCTTCGGCGAGGCGGGCATTTTCCAGCTCGGCGGCGCGGAGACGCTGCTGAAGCTCCGCCGGAGAGGATTCCGGCGGGCAAAGGCCGAACAGAGAATCCGCCGAAAGGTCGAGGGCGCGGCAGAGCGCAATGAAGGTGGAAACTCTGGGGTCGCTGCGGGGGTTGGCAAGCAGCTTGCTGAGAGAGGATTCCGGAATCCCGGTGATATGGGATAGCTGGACATTGGTGAGGTGTTTGGCGTCCTTGGCATCCCGGATGGCGGAGACGGCGGTTTCCGGGTGCTTGGAAAGCTCCTGCAAAATCGACACAGTTTGACATCTCCTTCGGGGCAGAAATAAAAAGGCCGGAAACGAAAGCGGGAATTTCATTTCCGGCGGGGAAAAGTCCGGGTTTGGCGGTGGACGGTGCGGGGAAAGTATGGTAGGCTCGGAACAGGGAATAAAAAAGCCGCGCCAACCTGCGGGGGCCGGCACGGCAAGGAAATATAGGAGGGAACGCCATGCAGACCATCCAGATTATTACAAGCGGGGGAAAAGTAAGAATACTGCTGAACGGGACGGAAATCGAGCGAATCCACAGCTTTACAGTGGAGTACGTACAGGGAGCGCCGGTACTGTACTCCTGCGTGGCAGAGCTGGGGGAGGAGAAACGGGAGGACAAGAGGATGCTGAACTGATCACCTGACACAATCCGGGCAAGCAATATAGCCACGGGAAATCGCATATTCACGGGTACAAAGAGTGACATCGTCGCTCAAAATGGAATTCCAGAGCATATGGCCGCCGTACGTAGAGAGGCAGCCGTATCGGTGATAATAAACGGAATCATGTTTATAGATGAAGTACAGGTTCTTTTGCAGAAATTGAATGCGCTTATCGTTGGAAGCTACTTGATTTCTTAGATATGCGAGTTCATCAGACTTTGCGGAGTTTTCGCTGCGGAGATCCTTATTGCGAGCGGATAGCTCTGAATTTTTGCTTTGCAGAGAGGAAAGTTCGGCGCAAGAACTGTCGTACTTTTCCTTAAAGGACACGGAGCTGGCGGAAGCTGAAACATATGCGCGATACAGGAAAAAATCTGCGGTACTTGAAACAAGAAAAAGAAGGATAAACACAAAAGAAAGAATGACCCACTTATTACGGAAAGTGAAATATTGTTTGCCGCATTTGCTGCATTTTTTTGTGTGAGAGTCGACGGGAGCACCGCAATGCTTACAATATTTCATGGATTAAGCCCCTCCTGAAATTCTTCGAAAATTGTACTTAGGTACAATATTTTATACTTCGATAGTACACCGGGAGGCGGGAAATGTCAAGAGATATCCCAAAAAGAATGTAAAAAAATGGAGGGTAAGGAAAAATGGACTATGCGGCAGAGATCCGGAGGCTGATCGAGACGGGGACGGAGGAGCAATTAAGGAGGTTATACTGGTTTATCCTGGCATTCCTTGCAGCGGGCAGGGAGGAAACCTAGAAAAAGAGGACTGGCAGCGGGGGCTGTCAGTCCTCTTTTTTTGTTTCGCCGAGAAGCTCGCGGGCTTTGCGCTCCAAAAGCTCCCAGCCCTCCGGCGGGAGAGAAAGAATCATGCGGGCAAAGCGCTGCTGAAATTCGGTCGGCTCTGAGCCGAGGAAGCGGCCGGCAAGCATCATCAGCTCGGCGGCATCGTCCTGCGGGAGAAACATCTCGCCCTCGCCCTCACGCAGCCAGCGCTCACTGACGTTGAACTCGCGGCAGATTGCTGAAACAACTGCGTCGAGAGGAGTGCTTGCGCCGCGCTCATATCCGGCAATGGTTGTTTGCTTCACGCCGATGCGAGCGCCGAACTCCGTTTGATTAAGGCCGAGATGCTTGCGCAGTTGCTTGATACGTTCGTTCATGGGGTTCTCACCTCCTTGCATATTGAGTATAGCAACAATTTTAACGGAAGTCAATATTTTTTTGAAAACCTATTGACAAATTTAACTAGACCCGCTATACTGATAACGTAAATAGTTAAGCGGAAAGCGAAACGCGATAGAGAAGGAGGGGGAGGGGATGGAATGGCAGACCACACTTTGGGTTGTGCGGTTGATTCTCGCGTGTATAAACTTCGTGCTTGCGGTATTGGCTGTCAGGAACGCAAGCAAGGCGATGAAGAACGCGAAGGAAGCGGAAGAGGAAGCCCACAGGAACGTGGAAAACTGGGCAGAAATCAGGAGATTATGCGAAGAACTATGGGAAGAAATCGAACGGGAGGAAGAGGCGTTAGCGAACGAGCGCCGAGACGATGATACCGATGACGGAGACAGCGACAGCAATAACGGAAATCCAGAATGACATTTTTGCTTGCTTCGCGGCGGAAAGAGCGCGAGCATCCGCACGCTGTGCAGCCTCTTCGGCTTGTCTGACGCGCTTTTCGAGGGAATCACGGATTCCGCGAAGGGATTCGGCTTCATCATCTGCACGTGCTTCGGCGCGGCGGGCAGCGGCAGCTTCGGCAGCGCGGCGCTGACGCTCCTGCTCGGCCATGATTTCCTGATAAGAGGACATAGAAAAACCTACTTTCATTAGAAGATAAGAAAGTGAAACGCGAGAGGAAAGGAGGGGGCGAAAGTGGTAAAAACCGTAGAACTCAAGGTTGCCATGATGCGCCGTGGCCTCACGCAGAAGAAAGTCGCCGAAGCTCTGGGAATCTGCGCGGCGGCACTGAATTACAAGATCAACAATAAGCATCAATTCAAGGTGTCCGAGATCGAAAAATTACGCGATCTGCTGGGACTTTCTCCGGAGCAGATGAACGATATTTTCTTGGAGCAGGTGTGAACCACGAGAAGGAAGCGAAACGCGAGAGGGGGTGACGGGATGCGCAGTATACGGCTCATTAGCTACATCAAGAAGGACAAGTTCATCCGTCGGTATGACGGAGAGTGGGCGGGGCGGAAGCATCGGAGGCCTCACACGTGGACGGGCTTCGGCCTGCGGAAGAAGGGGCACAAACGTAATGCCGCCCGGCGACGCAGATGAAATAATGCTCGTTTGGGAAATGGTGCGACATGAGGTCAAGAACGGACTTGTAGGTCAAGTAGGAATTGACGATGCAGGAATTTTCCATAACGGGGCCGAAGGTAGCGCTTTCCGGGAACGCCCGACCGAGGGCAGAAAGATCGAGCGTATCACGGAAATGAATGTAGACGGTGGTTAGTTTGTTTTTCATAGAAAAAACCTCCTTTTCTTGAGTATAGCACAGGGGGAGGGAGAAGGTCAATGAAAGGAAGTGAGAGAAATGACCGAGGAAAAGAAAAGCACGCTGGAAAAGCTCTACGAGCTGGCGGCGAAGCTGCCGCCGCTGGAGCGGCGATTCCTGCTGACCTACGGGGAGGCGCTGGCGGATGCACAGGAAATCAAGAAGCAGAGCGCATAAGGAGGAATAAAAATGCCAAAGGTGGCTTGGTGCAAAACCGGGGCGATGCGTCAGGCGGAGGTGGGAGAGGAATTCTTCCGCCGCCTGGAGGCGGCACGGAGATATGAAAAGATCAGCGTGGATATGCTGATGGAAAAATGCGGGATGAACCGCATGACTTACTACAACCGCAAAAAGGACCCGGAGAAGCTGACGGCAAAGGAGATCCGGCAGCTCGCGGCGGCGGTGAAGCTGACCAGCACGCAGGAGGGGCGGGACGCCCTGCTGCGGCTGATCGGGGCAATTTAGGAGGAAAGACAATGTACGGAAAGTGCTGGTTATGCGGAAAGGTGGGCGCGGTGGAGCGCCACCACATCTTTGGCGGGTCGAACCGCAACAAATCGGAGCGGGATGGGCTGGTGGTGCTGCTGTGCGGCGACACCTGCCACAGAAACGGCCCGCGGGCGGCGCACCGGAGCGCTGAGACGGCGCTGGAACTCAAGAAGTACGGAGAGCGCAAGTGGATGTATGACAACGAGGCCAGCACGGACGACTTCCGGCGGGAATACGGGAAAAATTATCTATAGGAGGGCATTAACAATGCAGGAGATCATGATCTACGACGGCGAGGACCTGGAGCTTCGCCGTCTGGCGTATCGCGTGGACGCGCGGAGGGATCGCGCGGCGCGAGAGGAAGCGGAAGAACGGGCGCAGCGGGCGGAAACGAAGCTGCGCGAAGAGCGGGCAAGGGCGAGGAAGGAACGGCGGGGGCTGGCGGCGTTTGTGACGGTGATTGCGCTGGTGGTCGTGATGGCGGTGTGCATGACGGCGGGGCCGTGGTGGACGGCGGTCCTCCCATTT
Source organism: uncultured Eubacteriales bacterium (assembly GCA_902475855.1). Classification (GTDB taxonomy): domain Bacteria; phylum Bacillota; class Clostridia; order Oscillospirales; family Oscillospiraceae; genus JAZOXB01. Next base: position 1,403 of record CABSBF010000037.1, on the reverse strand, counting down.
GCCGGAGCGGTGGCGGTGACGCGGAAGGCGGGGTGGAGATAATGGACGATCTGGCGAGGACGCTCATAGAGTGCGCCGGGGCGAAGCGGTGCAGCGAATGCGAGGCGTACCCAAGCTGCGGGGGAGTACTGAACCTGATGCTCTCGGCGGCGCGGGAGATTGAGCGGCTGAAGGACAAAACAACATGGAGACCGGCAGAGAATCCGCCGAAGGACGAATCCATTGTGCTGGTGAAGGTCAGCGGCGTATACGGGAACCTGACTTTTAAGGATGCGCTGGAGATGGGCGCGTACTACGGTGCAGAGGACGGCTGGGAGCTGGAGACCTGGCCGGAATGGGAAGAACCGGGAGTGACGGCATGGATGCCGCTGCCGGACTGAACTGCGCAGCATGCAGCCGGGCGGAGGAGGAAAGCGACCACAAGGGCGCGATCCTCCTGCGCTGCATGGGTCAGGGCCTGCGCGGGGTGCGCGGGCGCGTGGTGAGCCGGTATCCGGAGGGGTGCCGGGGCATAGAGGAAATTGCACCGCCGAAGTGGTGCGAAAGGAGAAAGCATGAAAAAAGCGGAGGACATGACATCTGCAAAAAGGCTGATTGCGGCGCGGGAGGCGGCGGGAATAGGCCAGAGCAGGCTGGCGGCTCGGTGCTATTATGAGCAGTCAACCATTGCCAATGTGGAGCAGGGGCGGGCGAGAATGAGCCTGAGCCTTGCAAAGGCGGTGGGAAAGGAGCTGAATGTCTCCGTGGCATGGCTGCTGGGGCTGGATACGCCGGAAATCAGCTATGAGACGGCAGTTGCAGTGATTGCCGCAGCGGGGAAGGACAAGCTGCGGGAGGTGCTGGAGAAAATGGAGGAAAACACATGAGCGAACCAATTATCGCCTACAAGGGCTTTGACAAAGACATGCAGTGCAGAGGCTACCAGTACGAAGAGGGCAAAACCTATCACATGCCCAGGGCGGTTCTCTGCAAAGAGGGAGCACACGCCTGCACAATGCCGCTGGATGTGCTTGACTACTATCCACCGGGAGATGGTAGCATCTACCGGATGGTAGAGTTGGACGAAGTGTGCGACGAGAAAAGCGATGACAGCAAGATTTGCGCGAAAACGATAAAAATCGGCGCTGAAATCGGGATTCCCGGCCTCGTCAAAGCACAAATCGAATGGGTCAAGAACACCATCGGTTTTGACGAGAAGATCAAAAAGGCGAAAGAGTCTCCGGATAAGCATGCGACGGGCACTCAAGGTACGGCCTCTGCGACGGGCTATCAGGGCGCGGCCTCTGCGACGGGCGATTTGGGTGCGGCCTCTGCGACGGGCACTCAGGGTGCGGCCTCTGCGACGGGCTATCAGGGCGCGGCCTCTGCGACGGGCGATTTGGGTGCGGCCTCTGCGACGGGCG
>CABSBF010000036.1 GCA_902475855.1 uncultured Eubacteriales bacterium | reverse complement strand
TTGGTACGCCGTGAGGGATTCGAACCCCCGGCCTTCTGGTCCGTAGGTTGTCTCACGCACAAATCGGGGTCATTTCGGCTCCGATTTGTGCTTTTTGCCACCGTTCGCTCGGCGGATTTTCCGTTGTTTCCGTCCAGCCCTGCCCGTTCCAATTCCATTCTGGGTCAAAAGTGGGTCAGGAACAGGGGACTCCAATTTTACTGGCATGGTGCCCCAAATTTTTCTTGCGTGATGGAATGACTCATGGTATTATAAAAGTGCAATCGCAAGAAAAGTTATAAAGGGGGGGCGCTGACTTGCCAAGAGGAAAACTGTTAAACGGTCTGGTGACGCAGCAAAAGGTATTACGGGCGGCGGTGGCGCTGTTTCTGGAAAACGGCTACACGAAAACCACCACCGGCGAGATCGCAAAGGCGGCAGGCATTGGGCAGAGTTCGTTCTTCCATGTTTTTCCCAGTAAGGAGGCGCTGCTGCTGGAGTTGGTACAGCGGATGTTCAGCGGGCAATTCGCTCTGGCGGGACAGCACAGCGGGGAACAAGACCCTGTACTCCTGTACGCCGTGGAAACGGCCCTCCAGCTCCACATCGCCGAGTTGACCGAACCGCTGCGGGAACTGTATGTGACCGGCTACTCGCTGCCGACCACATCGGCGTACATTTACCATAGCACGGCCAAGCGTCTGCAAACCATCTTCGGGCCATATCTGCCGGAGGCACAGCCTAAGGACTTCTACGAGATGGAGATCGCGTCCGCCGGTATCATGCGGGGCTTCATGTCGGTTCCCTGTGACGTGTATTTCACGATGGAGGCCAAGATCTCCCGCTTTCTGGACTGCTCGCTGAAGCTCTATGACGTACCAAAGGAGAAGCGGGCGGCGATCACGACGGCAGTCTTGCAGATGGACCTTCACACAATGGCTTTGGGCATCATCCAAAAGACCGTCCAACAGGCGGAAAAGGGCTTTGAGGCTCTGACGGAAAAATGAAATTTTTGCAAGGGGATATCCCCTTGGTGCATCCAATGGATGCACCATAAACTTTCCTTTTATTTTCGGACGTTTGAGCAGCGAGGAGGAACAAATATGAAAAAACGCAGATTTGTCTGGAGACTGTTAGCATTGACAACAGTGGCAGTCATGCTGTTGCCTACGGTGCCTGCAATGGCCGCCTTCCGCGATACCGCGGGCCATTGGGCGGAGAAGACCCTTACGGAGTGGCAGGAGCAGGGACTCATCGACGGTTACAGCGACGGCGGCTTCCAACCAGACGGAACTATGACCCGGGCAGGCTTTGCCAAGCTGATGAACCGGGGTCTGGGGTTCACAGATGAGGCCTCCATTTCCTTTACGGATGTAAAGGAAAGCGATTGGTTCTATGCCGAAGTAGCGAAAGCTGTGGGGGCCGGATATGCCCAGGGCAGCGGTGACACCTTCCGCCCCCGGCAGGAGATCACCCGGGCTCAGGCGGCAGCGATGATTGCTCGGGCGGCAGGCCTTTCCGACAATGAAACGCGAGCTGAGGCCTTTACCGACGCCGCTTCCATCCCGGCGTGGGCCAAGGGGAGCATCGGCGCCGCAGCGGAGGCTGGATTTATGAACGGCTACGATGACGGCTCGTTCCGGGCGAATAGCTTCATCACCCGGGCCCAAGCTGTGGTCACGCTTGACCGCGTGCGGAAAGATAGGCAGAGCATGACCATTGAGAAAGCTGGGGCCACGCTGGAAAATAAGACCGTCAACGGCGACCTCATCATTGCGGCGTCTGTTGGCGAGGGGAACGTCACGCTCAAAAATGTGACTGTTCGGGGTAATCTGATCGTTAAGGGTGGCGGAGCGAATTCCGTCTACCTCGATGGTACAAAGGTCAACGGCGACGTTCAAATGCAAAAGGAGAACGTGCATCTGCACTTGATGGGCGATACGGCGCTTGGCCGTATGGAGATCGGTATGCCGTGCCGCATCACGCAGAACAGCAGCTTCAAGGGCGTGCTGGGCGCGATTGTGATCGACCTTGAAAGGGCTTCGAGCAAAAAAATTCAGATTGAAGTCCCCACAAAGCTCGTGGAGCTTTTGAGCCGCGCCGATGTGGAGCTGAATGCGGACGTGGAGACGCTTCAGATCGACAAGGATGCGGAGGGCGCACAGCTTGAGATCAAGCGGGGGACAACGGTCGGTGGGGTGACCGCTGACGCCGAAGTGGAGCTGACCGGCTCCGGTACGGTGGCATCGCTGGTGGTGTCGGTGAACGGCGTGACCGTCAGCGGCAGCCTGAACGTGAAAAAGACCGACACTGAGGATGGCGCGAAGGCTCCGACCGTATCCGGCGGCAGTTCTGGCAGTTCCGGCAATTCCGGCGACAGCGGCAGCCAGACCCTAAAGGAGATCACGGGCGTTGCGCTCATCACAGCCAAAGTGCCTTACGGCACAGAATCGGCTGATGCGCTGGCGGCGCTTCCCGCTGAGATCACGCTGAAGGTCAAGGATGGCTCTGAGGTCAAGACAGCTGCGGAAGGATGGAAATGGGCGGATGGCGTAACCTATAGCGGCACGACTGCGGGCAATTACATGGCGACAACCGCTTTCACCGTTCCCTCCGGCTATACCTACAGCGGCACAACGACCGCAACGGCGACCGTGACCGTCAAGGCGCTGGATACGAGCACGTTTGACGCGGCGCTGGCGGCGGCGCAGGCAAAGCTGAGCGAGTTTACGGTTGTGGATAGTGCAGCGAAGGCGACCGATGCAAGCAAGATTTATATTGTGCCGGATGGAACTACGGCAGATAAGGTCACAAAGGATGTAAAATTTGTTCTTGTAAAAGACGCGGCAGCATACACGGCGCTGAAAGATGCCATCACCAAGTCAAAAAATGCACAACCATTCGCGACCCAAGCGGATTGCAACAGCCTGAGAGATGAGCTGACCACGGCAACGGCAAATGCCGACAAGCTGGCGACGCAGACAGGGAATGCCTACACAAACAACTACATTAAGGCGCAGATAAAAAATTGGCTGGACACGGAGAAAGCAACCCAAACCACTGAATGGGCAATCAGTGACGCTGTGTGGCCGCTGAAATACGGGCATAAAGCGTATACGCTTCCGGAGAAGACGAATGAAATGCAGCTCAGCGCAGGCGGCACGAAGGGCGCGCTCACGCTTACATGGACAATTACGACCACCAGCTGGCAAGACTATCTCAATATTGATAGTGGTTCGGAACCCGGTGTAAAGAGCGTCCGTGTAACAAAAGCCCCCGATGCACCGATGGAGATCATCTTCAAGGTTTCGGCGGCATACAACGGCACTGACTACGGTGAGATCGGCAACTACACCGCCACCATCGGCGCGCCGATCCAGGTGAACACTGCCGCCTCGGTCACTGCGCCTAAAATGACCTCCTCCAAAGCCAACAATATCTCCGTCCATGTGCCCCTGACGGGTGCGAACTACATTACCGGCACAGACACCAGCAAGATAACCGTCATAGGAGATACCTCCACCTCCCTCTCTATTACCGCTGCCTCCATAACGAAGGACGGGCGCTGCACGGTAAACAACTACAGACTGTCCGTGCCCGTCACTGCCACCTGCGGCGCGATGGGGGTGACGCCGGCTCAGACCAATACGGACGGAACGCCGAAACTCAACTATAGTAGAGGCAAGATCAAGATCACCATTCCGTCGGGGGCACTGACGGTGGATGAGAGCAGCGGCTGGTACGCGCCGGCTGAAGCCCTGACGTACGATGCGGAGGTATGGGGCTGCAATCCTGCGGCAACGATCACGACGCGTAACGCGGGCGATGGGAAGCAGACGGTGTCCGTGCAGATCGAGTACGCGTACAAGAACTTCATCGGCGCGGTTGCCTATACCAAGACGAACGACAATCAAGACGCGGTAAATACCAAGTTCAGGGTGACCTTCGATGCCGACGATTGGAAGAAGGACGAATCGGGGCAGGACCTTATCACCTGCACGAAGGCGAACGTGCCCCTTGCCCTTGAGAAGGGTATCACTTATTATATCTGGTACAACTTCGACAGCAACGGCAACTTTGGGTCTTTCTCCGACTGGGCGAATACAGGCATGACGATCCAGATCCCGATCGAAACGCCGTAAGCACACGCGAACAAGGGCTTTCCCTTTTCCGGGGTTCGTGTATCATATCGGCACAAGCCAACGGGCGGAGACGCAGATGCGTCTCCGCCCGTTGGACAATAGCTCTGCCTGCGGGCATCGGCGGCAGTTGGCTCGGCTCGAACAACGACTGCACGCGCGCATATTTGCCGGATTTTTCTTGCCTGAGGATGTAATTATTGAGGTAAAGGGCTTCTGGGATAGCGAAAGCAGAAAGAAAATTTTTTCTTTACAAAAAGAGCACCCGGAATTTAAAGTTTTGCCAGTAGATCGTGATATGTATGAAAGCCTACAAAACAAATTTTCCCCTATAATACCAAATTGGGAGGAATTTAGAGCATACGGGCATGAAAAAGAAACCGTGACTATTGTGGGGATGAGATTTTGTGCGGATAAAAGAACGATTTCTCACTTAAAAAAGAGAATATTTTGGCTTTTAAGAGAGAACTAAATAATGAGTTTGATAGAAACGCAATTCTCGTAATAACAGAAGATGGTTCTCCGATAGGGCATTTATCCGGGGATTGGGCGGCTGCATATGCTTTGGCTTGCCGTTTGCTTGCTTTCCTCAGAGGGAGAAGCGAGAGATGTTATTTCAAGTCAATATAAATATGTTTTCGTCGATGAGTATCAGGATACCAATGAGGCGCAAAATCGGCTGCTTGATTTGATAGTAACACCAGAAACGAATGTCTGCTTAGTCGGCGACGATGACCAAGCAATCTATGAATGGCGAGGAGCCAAGCCGGAATACATTTGTGAGAGAAGTTGAAAGTGTGGAAAAAACGATTTGAGGAGTGAGTGTGCGGATAACTTTTTGACGATATTCGTGGAAGTGATTTTGAGTGAAAATCCGAACTTTTTGAGCTGATTTTCTAGATGGTTATAGCCGTTCAATTTTAGTACAGATAAAGGGCCGCAGTCGCAAGCGCCCACGGCCCGGCCACAAAGCCCCGCAGTGCGGGGCTTTTCACGCTTTCCAAACCGCAGTCTAAGGTGCACCTTGCGAGGCGTTTTCGCGGTCATGGGTGAACGTGAGGGGCGGAAAATACCTGTGACAGCAGACTTTTCAGGGTGGACGTTCCGCAGGCAGTTGAGGTAATTGCTGTTTTCAACCACTCAAAAAAGTTCTTTTTGTGCAGCGGCGATTTTCAGCGCAGATCGTACATATTTTGCGCCGCTGTAGACAATGAAAAGAGACTTTCAAGCGTTCAAAAATCGCACCGCTGTAACCAAAGAAGAACGCCTCCGGCAGCGCAAAAATTGCGCCGCAATAGTCAAAGATAAGGCGGCGCGGCTCCGAGGTGCAAATGATAACTTTCTGATAACAGTTCGACTTTCGGGTAGCTTTGTTCCCTTGGTTACGGTATTGTTCGTTGTCGAAAGGGGCTGATACCATGCCGAAAAGACGAGCGAACGGCGAGGGCAACATCCGAAAACGAAAAGACGGACGCTGGGAGGGGCGCTACACCGTCGGTCACGATCCGGAAACCGGAAAAGGCATCATCAAAAACGTCCTCGGCAAGACACAGGCAGAAGTCAAGGAAAAGCTGAAGAAAGCCATCAAGGAAAACGTCGGTATCGACTACGGACGGGCCAGGAACTACACCGTGGGAACATGGCTGGAGGTCTGGATGGAAAACTACGCAAAAGTAAAACTCAGGCCGTCCACCTTCAAAACCTCGCAAGGCTTTCTGAAAAACCACATCAAGCCACAAATCGGCAGCGTTCCGCTGGCAGATCTCACTTCTCTGGACTTACAGAGATTCTACAAGCACCTGCTGGACGGCGGGCGGGTAGACCGCATCGAGGCGAAAAAGAAGCCGAAAGGGTTAGCACCGAAAACCGTGCGGAACATCCACCAAATGATCGGTTCGGCGTACAACCTCGTCATGGAGCAGAAACTGGTGAGCAAGAATCCAACGCAGGGCTGCGCCTTGCCAAAGGTGGAGCACAAAGAGATGAAAACCCTGACCGCCGACCAACTCAGTGCATTTTTCCAAGAAGCCAGGGACAGCGGCGTGTACGAGCTCTACTACCTCGACCTTGCCACCGGACTTCGGCGCGGCGAACTGCTGGGTTTGAAGTGGACGGACGTTGATCTCGACCGTGGTGTGCTGAAAATCCAACGGGCAATTTCACGGCAGAATGGCAAAGTAGTCGAAGCACCGCTGAAAACGAAAAACGCCTACCGCACACTGCCCCTGTCGGCGGATGCGATAGACGTTCTGATGCAACAAAGAAGAAAAACGGGCAACAGCGAATGGGTATTCCCATCGCCCACCGGAGGCCCCATGTCCCCGGACAGCGTCCTGCACATGCTCCAGCGGGTGCTGAAACGGGCGGGGCTGCCCCGCATCCGCTTTCACGACCTCCGCCACACCTTCGCGACGATGGCACTGCAAAACGGCGTGGACGTGAAAACCGTCAGCAGTATGCTCGGTCACTACTCGGCGGGCTTCACACTGGACACCTACGCCCATGTGACCACCGACGCACAGCTCAAAGCGGCGCAAACAATGGGAAATATCCTATCCCGTGCCGTCTGATGCTTTCCGCTACCCGCTCCCGTTGGGGTCAGCGTTTGGGTCAGGAAAAAGCGGCGTCCGAAAATGGCAACTTATAAAAAGCAAAAATCCTCGAAATCAGACGATTTCAAGGACTTTTAGAAAGACTGCCCAAAATGGATGAAAATTACTATTCCTTTTTTGACGCCTTTGTGATATTATAATCACAGTTAGTTTTTTATCGCAATTTCTTCGCCTTCGGCCGGGGCAGCTTCGCTATTGAGCAGCGCGTCCATCAGCATTCCCAGCAGAATGATTACAAATCCGATCAGAACCGTCGGCTGCGGGTATTCCTTTAAGAACAAAGCCACCCAGATTGGCCCGAGGATCATCTCCCACAGCGCAATGACCGAGGCCTTTTGCGCCGAGACCTTCTGGATGCCGTAATTATAGAAGGCATAGCCCGCGCCGTTTTGCACCACGCCCAGCACCAGCATGATGACCCAGTCCAGCCCGGTCATGACGCTCATCTTGCCCACGGTGCCCGGCACAAAGAGAAAGATGGCTGCGCCTGCAAACAGATTTCCAACGGCGCTGAGACCAACGGGGTTTTTCCCCGCCACTTTTTTTGAGCTGATCGTCATTAGGGCGAAGAACACGCCTTCGGTCAGGGCAATCAGGTTTCCCTTCTGGCTTGCGGCGTCCGAGCCGGAGCACATAAAGAATACCACGCCGATGAAGATCACCAGCACCGGCAGGAAGCTCTTGAACCGGAAGCGGTGGGTGCGCAGCAGGCCAACAAGGAAGAGCCAGATGGTTGCCGTGTACTGCATCCCGATGGCTACCGGAGCCGAGGTTGCGCCCAGAGCCAGAATGATGCTCATGCAAAGGCCTGTGTAGGAAACGACATAAACCAGCGTCCATCCATTCCACGAAAGCTGCTTTGGCCGGATCGTCGCCGCCAGCGCAATGCCGGCGATGACGGAGCGCAGCGCGCAGATGAGAACGGGGTCCAGCGATAGATATTTGACCAGTGGAGAGTTAAGGCTCCAGAAGGCGGCGCCGAGAAAGACAAGGAAGCCGCCGGAGAGAGTGATCTTTTTCATAGTATCATCCTTTCCGATAAAACGATCAATCATAGTCAAGATTAGATTATAATCGTGATTATATTGAGATATATTTCTCCTGTCAACCTTATTTTTGAAATTTTCAGATGAAAGGACGGGTAATCCGATGGATTTGGAAAACAAAGCACTGGATTATGACCTGACGCTGAAGCGAAAGCGGATCATGATTTACTTCATTGAGGCAACGGAAAAACTGCTCCGCCGGGATGGAATCGAGAATTTGACCATTCGCGGAATTGCGACGGAGGCGGGCTACAACAGCGCAACGATTTATAATTACTTCAACGACCTGGATCAGCTGATCATGTTTGGTTCGCTGTGCTACCTGCGGGACTATGTTGCCGAGCTGGAGGCCAAGCTGAAGCCGGATATGCGGGCGATCGAACAGTATCGCACCGTTTACCACTGCTTCAATAAGCACGCGCTGGACGATCCTGAAATCTACCACCATATCTTTTTTGGAAAGTATCGGGACCAGCTGTCCTCCGTTCTGGATCTCTATTACCATGTGCTCTTTCCCAACGAGCTGGATCACCTGAGCAAGGAAATGCAGAATATGCTGGTGCAGGGGAGCATGACCGAGCGAGACAAGGCGATGATAGAGCGCATGGTGGAGGAGAAGGATCTCCGGGCGGATAAAGCGCAGATCACATCCGATCTGGTCGTTGCGCTTCACCAGAACTTCCTGTATGAAGCCTCTTTGAAGCGTCAGGGCTACGACCGCGCGGCGCACGAGGAAGAGTTCAACAGGGAATTTGAATACCTATTGGCGGCGGGACGCTGAACCAAGGGGAAATATATCGACAAAAAACGTGGGGAACTGCACAAAGGTTCCCCGCGTTTTTTGTTTATTTTACAGAATGGGGCAATATAAAATAAAAAACAGTTGACTTTTCGCCAAACAGAAAACATAATCATGATTACAATATAATCCAGATGACGACAGGAACGACTACGAATAGGAGACGTTGCTATGAATGCAGAACAGGAGCGTCTGTTGCAAGAACCGGTATTCCGCCATTTTCACACCTTGTGTCAGATTCCGCACCCCAGCTTCCGCGAGGAACAGATCAGCCGGTATCTGTTCGACTGGGCCTGCGAGCGCGGGCTTGAAGCCCATCGGGATGCGCACAGGAACGTGCTGATCAGAAAGCCCGCCGCCGCGGAGTACGAAAATGCTCCCGGCGTGATGCTTCAGGCGCACATGGACATGGTCTGTGAAAAAGCGTCGGGCGCAGCGCACGACTTTGAGACCGATCCCATCCGGTGGCAGATCGAAGGCGACCGGATCAATACCAACGGCTGCACAACACTGGGCGCGGACGATGGAATCGGCGTGGCGCTCGCGCTGTCCGTTCTGGAGGACGACAGCCTGCCGCATCCTGCGCTGGAGGTCCTGTTCACCACCGCCGAGGAGGAAGATTTCTCCGGCGCCGCCGGTTTTGATACCGCTGCGATGCGCAGCAAGTACCTGATCAATCTGGACCACTGCTGCGACCGGGAGTTCCTCTGCGGAAGCTGCGGCGGTCAGGCGGCGGAGCTGAAAGTGTCCGTGGAGAGCGGAGCGGTTCCAGAGGGCTGGATCGCCTGTACGCTGACGGTCTCCGGCCTTCTGGGAGGCCATTCCGGCGAAGATATCCACCGGGGGCACGGAAACGCCATCTCCCTGCTGGTTCGCCTCCTTCTTGCGCTTGAAGAGCAGGGCATCCCCTTTCAGCTTGGCCCGGTCGCGGGCGGCAGCTTCCGCCTTGCGATCCCGCGCGATGCGTCTGCGGTCGTTTGTTTTCCTGCCGGAGCGCAGGAGAAGCTCCGCTCGGCCGTCGAGCAGCTTAAAGATGCGTTCGCCATGGAGCTGTCGGCCTCCGGCGCGCAGCTGACAGTGTCGCTTGCTTCCGCCGAGCGGCCGGCGTGGTGCGCCGCGCCTGACGCGCTGCTCACAGCCGCGCTTTTGTCCCCGGACGGGATCTATCAGATGAACGAAACGCTGACGGGTCTTGTGGATACCTCCGACAATATGGGGGAGCTTTTCCTCACCGAAGAGGGGCTGCGGATCGTCTATGAGATCCGCTCCGCCCGCCCCAGCCTCGGCAATTACCTATACCAGCGGCTTTGCCGGCTGGCTAAGATGCTGGGCGGAAAATGCACGACGGATCGGTTCTATCCTTCCTGGTCTTTCCAGCCGGAGTCCCGGCTCAGGTCGATTGCGAGCGAAGCCTATCGCGAGCTGTTCGGCTGCGATGCGCAATATCTCACGGTCCATGCAGGGCTGGAGGTCGGCTTCTTTTCAGAGAAGAAGCCGGAGCTGGACGCCATCTCCATCGGCCCGGACTGCTGGAACTTTCATTCCCCTTCGGAGGAGATGAGCATTTCCTCCGTCCGCAGGGTCTACCGGCTTCTGTGCAATATTCTGGCGCGCTGCCGGTGAGCGGAAGAAGCATATCACAAATTTCTGTAATTTCTGGAAATCAGATGTAAGTAAGGAGTGGAAATATGGCACAAGAGCATGCAGACATCATTTATAGCGGCGGAACCATTTTGCCGCTGACCGGCTGCGATGCAACGCTTGAGGCGGTCGCGGTCAAGGACGGTGTGATACTGGCCTGCGGAAGCCGGGCGGATGTAGAGAAGCTGGCAGGGCCGGACACCGAGCGGGTGGATTTGGCGGGGAGCACGATGCTTCCGGGCTTTTATGACGCCCACAGCCATTTCGTCGAGGTCGGCACGGGGCGACTGATCTACAGCAATGTGAATTGCCCGCCCTACGGGCCGGTGGAGCGGATTCAGGATGTTCTGGATATCCTGCGGGAAAAGGCGGAAAGAACCCCGAAGGGGAAGTCCGTAATCGGCGCGGGGTATGACCAGAATATCATTGCAGAGCACCGCCACCTGACGCGCGTGGATCTGGATCAGGTCTCGACGGAGCATCCTGTGATCTGCGATCATGTTACGTCCCATTTCATGTATGTCAACTCGATGGCGCTGCGCATCGCGGGGATCGATCGGAACACGCCCGACCCGCAGGGCGGCGTGATCCGCCGGGACGAGCAGGGAGAGCCCACCGGCGTTCTGGAAGAGACCGCAGTCGATCTCATCTGGTACAAGGATGAGCTGGGCTTTCTCGGCACGAGAGATGAAAAGATCCGCGGGCTGAAGGAAGCCACGGATTACTATGCCGCCAGAGGCTATACCACGGCCAATCAGGGCCTCGTGGGCGACGCGGAGATCATGCAGGAGGGCGAAAAGCATGGGTATCTCGGCATTCGCTGCACGCTGTGGAGCGCGCCGGAGCCGGCGGCGGAATACGCAAAAGAGAATGTGAAGTCCGAGGGAAACATGTTCTTTATGACCGGCGGAAAGGAATTTCAGGACGGCTCGATCGGCTGCGGCACCGCCTATCTGACGAAGCCCTACTACACAAAGCTGCCCGACCGTTCCGCGGATTACTGCGGCAGCCCCGTGTGGAGCCGGGAGGAGCTGACGGAGCTGGTGAAAAAGGTGCACAATGCGGGCGCGCAGATGCACATCCACTGCAATGGCGACGCGGCGATCGACGATGTGCTCTATGCTTACGAGCAGGCGCAGCTTGAAAATCCGTGTCCGGACCCCCGCCATGTCGTTGTTCATGCGCAGATGAGCCGCATGGACCAGCTGGAAAAAATGAAGGAGCTGGGGGTCACGCCCACATTCTATGTGCCGACGCTCTACCCCAACGGAGATATCTTTGAATCGACCTACCTTGGCCCTGAGCGCTGCGAGCACGTGGACCCGATCAAGACGGCAATGGACATGGGACTGCATCCGACGGTGCATACCGACTGCCCGGTCATGCCGCCGGACCCGCTGACCTCCATCTGGACGGCGGTGACGCGCAAAGCGAAAAGCGGCGCTGTGATCGGACAGACAGAGCGCTTGAGCGTATATGAGGCGCTGCTGGCAAGCACCATCAATGCGGCATATCAGAGCAAGCAGGAAGATCTGGTGGGAACCATTGAACCGGGGAAGTGGGCGGACTTTGTGGTCTTAGACCGCAATCCGCTTCAGGTAGACGCAGACGACATCCCGAATTTGAAGGTCCTTAAAACCATAGTAGGAGGTCGATGCGTGTATCAGGCTTAACCCTATGCAACAGAGAAAACAGAAACAGAAAACAGAACTATTGAGGTGTGTATTATGAAGAACGAACTTCGCAAGGCGAAAAAGCCTTTTGAACTGCCGCACGGCTACATCATCCTGCTGTGCGTTATGCTGCTGGTGGCGGCGCTGACGTGGATCATCCCCGCCGGTGAGTACGACATCGTGCAAAATCCGGAGTCCGGAATTGAGGAAATCGACCCTTCCAGCTTCCATTTTGTGGAAAGAGATGACCCTGTTACCTTCTTTGGCTTCTTTACGGCGATCAACGCAGGTATCGTAAAGGCCATGGGCATCGGCTCGCTCATCCTGGTCATGACGGGCGCGCTGGCCGTTCTGGACAGCACGGATGCGCTGACTGCGGGCGTGCATCGGGTCATTGCGCATTCAAAGGGAAAAGAATTCCTGATCGTTGCAAGCTTTTTCCTGCTGTTCCTGATCTGCGGCGTTGTGGGCATGGCTGAGAACATGATGCCGTTTATCCCAATCGTTATTACGCTGGTCATGGGTCTGGGCTATGACCGTATGCTCGGCTTTGCAGTTGTCGTTGCCGGCCTTGAGATCGGCTGGACCGCCGGTATTGTCAATATCTATACCACCGGCTTCTCCCAGCAGATGATCGGCCTGCCCATCTTCTCCGGCCTGGGCTACCGCACGATCGCCACGGTGGTGTTCTTCCTGATCGGCGTGACGTATTTCTGGTTCTACTGCAAGAAGATCAAGGCCGACCCCTCCAAGAGCTGCTGCGCAGAGGAATACATGAACCAGCGCGTGGGCCAGAATCAGGTCGAGATGGAGGAGATCCCCCTCACGCTGAAAATGAAGCTCGGCCTGCTGATCTTCGCTGTGGCGCTGATCGTCCAGACCTACGGCTGCGTAAAGCTCGAGTGGTCCTTCAACCAGATGTCCGCCGTGTTCATCATCTCCACCATTGTGACGGTCCTTGTGTGCGGCATCAATCCCAGCAAGGCCTGCCGTATCTTCACCACCGGCGCAGCTGACCTGCTGAGCGTGGTGTTCATGATGGGATTTGCCCAGGCGATCACCGCTCTGATGCGTCAGGGCAAGATCCTCGATACGATCGTCTATTACCTGAGCGGTCTGCTCCAGAACAAGGGCCTGCTGCTGACGCTCCTTGCGATCTTCTTCGTCGTCATGGTCATGAACTTCTTCATCATTTCCGGCGAGGCCAAGGCCGTTGTGCTGATCCCGATCCTCTCCCCGCTGGGCAAGGCGCTGGGCATCAACCAGCAGGTGCTGGTTCTGGCCTACCAGTATGCAGAAGGTTTTACCAACGACCTGTATCCGACCTACGGCAGCCTCCACGCCATGCTCGCTATGGGCAAGCTGAACTTCGGCGATTGGATCCGCTTCTCCTGGAAGCTGTGGTGCATGCTTCTGGTCGCGGGCTTCGCCTTTGTGCTTCTGGCACAGGTCATCAACCTCGGGCCCTTCTAATCAGAAACCATCTCTCTCTTCTAAAATCCCCCGCCGCGGCAGATGCCTGGCGGGAGATTTTTTTCTGCGGAATGAAAAAAGCGCGGCGCCGGCCGGGGAAACATCGCTCTTTCCACGGCCGGATTTGCATGGTATAATCAGAAAAACGCCGCAGGCAGGAGGAATGCATGATGCCGAAAGCAAAGTGGAACCTGAACACCATCTACATCTCCGAGCGGTTGCAGGAGAACCTGCGGCCCATTTCCCGCTGCGCTATGACCACCGTGGTCGCGCCCATGGGCTACGGAAAGACCACGGCAGTGAACTGGTATCTCGCTGAGCGCGCCAAGGCGGAGGCGCTGCACATCATCCGCATCAGCGTGTACTCCGCCAACCTTGCGATCTTCTGGAAAAGCACGCAGGAGGCCTTTGCCCGCGCGGGCTTTCCCTTCCTACGGGACTATCCCTGCCCCACGGACGCCGCGGGCGGCGGGCTGCTGGTGGACGATCTCTGCCACGCGCTGGCGGGTGATACGCCCTGCTATCTCTTCATCGACGATTTCCACCTGCTCACGGACAAGCGCGCCTCGCTGTTTCTCTGTATGCTTGCAAACAGGCTTCCTTCAAACGTGCATCTGATCGTTGCAAGCCGCGACCGTTTTCTGCCCGTAGCGGAGGCGCTGCGGCTGGGGGCAAGGGCCTATCAGATCGGCACGGAGCAGCTGCGCCTCAACCACACGGAGCTTGCCGTCTATGCCCACCGCTGCGGCACGGAGCTTTCCGATGCGCAGGTGGAGAGCCTTCTCTATTCGAGCGAGGGCTGGTTTTCCGCCGTGTATCTGAATCTGCGCACGCTCTCCGAGCGCGGCGTGCTGCCCAGCCGCCATTCGGACATCTACGCCACCTTTACCGCCGCCATGATCGACCCGCTGCCGCAAAAACAGCGGGAGTTTCTGGCGGTCATGGGACTTGCCGACGAATTTAGCGCCGAAATGGCGCAGCACATCACGGGCGATGCGGACGCGGGGCGGATTCTCTCCCTGCTGACCGAGCAGAACGCCTTTGTCACGCGCCTGCCGGACGGCGTGACCTATCGCTTTCACCACATGATGAAGGAGTGCGCCGAGCGCAGCTTTCAGGCGATGCCGGCGGAAACGCAGCAGCGCTATTGGGAGCGCTTCGGTCTGTGGTATGAGCAGCACCGGCAGTATCTCCACGCCCTCGCCGCTTACCGGAAGAGCGGGAATTACGACGCGCTGCTGCGGGTCATCCGCAGCGATGCGGGCATTTTGCTCGCCTCGCTCAAGCCCGAGGACGTGCTCGACGCGCTGGACAAATGCCCCGCCGAAACGCTCAAGGCCTATCCCTTCGCCATTCTGGTGCTGATGCGCCGGATGTTCACCTGGCGGCTGATCCCCAAAATGCTGGAGCTGAAGGCACTGCTGCTGACGGCCATTGAGGAGCATCCGGAGCTGTCCGAAGAAGAGCGCGGCAACCTGCTGGGCGAATGCGACCTCATCCTGAGCTTTCTCTGCTACAACGACATCAGCGCCATGAGCCGCCTGCACCGCAGCGCCAGCGCGCAGATGTCCCGCCCTGCCATCAGCATCCAGTCGAGCGGCGGCTGGACCTTCGGCTCGCCGTCCGTCCTCATGATGTTCTACCGCGCGCCGGGAGAGCTTGCAAGCGAGCTTTTAGAAATGGACGAGTGTATGCCCCACTATTACAAGGTTGCCAACCACCACGGGCAGGGCGCGGAGACCATCATGCGCGCCGAGGCGCTGTTCTGCCAAGGGCGCTTCACCGATGCACATATTGAGCTGGAGCGCGCCTACGCGCAGGTAAAAGACAACGGGCAGGTCAACATGGCGCTCTGCTGCGACTTTCTGTCGTGGCGGCTCTCGCGCTATACCGATGTGGAGCAGCGCTATACCTTTGAGGAGCGATACGCTGAGCTTCTGCGCTATCACGACGCCTCGTGGATCAACCTCTGGAGCGCCACCAGAGCCTACTACCATGCCCTGCGCGGTGAAACGGACAAAATTCCGGAGATCTTCTCGCAGCACCGCCTCTCCGATATCAACCTGCTCGCGCCGGGCAAGCCTATGATGGAGATGATCGAAAACCAGGTGTATCTTGCCCAAGGCGCTTATGCCCGGGTGGTGGGGTACAGCGCAGAGCTGCTGCCGGTCTGCGAAGCCATGCACTATGCGCTGGTGGCGCTGCACCTACGCATCCAGACAGCGGCAGCCTATGAGAAATTGGGCAAGAGCGAGGAAGCCCACGCATGGCTGAGAAAGGCGCTTTCCGACGCTGCGCCGGACGGTTTCGTGATGCCGTTTGTTGAAAACTATGAGCGCTTGAAGCCCCTGCTGGCGCGCGAGATCAGAACGGAGCTGATTGGAAAGATCACCGAGCTTGGCGAGGCGGCAGAACGGAGAAGAGACGAAAGCGCCCGCCCGGCAGTCTTTGACGCACTGACGCCGCGGGAATTTGAGATCGTGGAGCTGATGGCGCAGC
>CABSBF010000035.1 GCA_902475855.1 uncultured Eubacteriales bacterium | reverse complement strand
CCATGTGTGCGGGAATCGACTTTCTCCGCCGCTTCTATGGAAGTAATCTATTGGCGCGTGAGGTGAAAGAACTAACTGCTGAAAAATTCTGTTTTGATGCTGAAAACAATGTTTATTACACGCCCGCTTTCAGAAAAACCAACAGTAGCTATACGACACTATTAGGTATCGATTCTATGATTTATGCGTTGAAACACTGTCAAACGACATTGATCTGACGCAGAGCCGATACGACAGATTCCGCAGGCTGGGCGTAAATGCAGTCATAAAGGAGCAAATATGAGCGTATACAAACGGTTTTGCAGGGAACTTGTTGACGAAAAGGGCAGGCTGCAAAAATGCACTGGAATCCCCAGAAAGTTTTAACTTCGGTTACGATGTCGTAGATAAGATCGCAGATGAGACGCCGGAGAAGAGTGCGCTTGTTTGGTGTAATGCTGAAGGGGAGGAACATATTTTTTCGTTTGCGGATATCAAAAAATACAGCAACGATAACCCATCATTCAAATTATATTTGCTTTATGGAAGAGGCCGGAATGAATTTTCTGCCTGAGATCGGCTATCCGATGACTCGACTGGAAGAAGAGGGCATCACCTCACCGGTCGTTTCCTTAAACTGCGAATATAAACGTACAACGACGTTCAGCGATGAAATTGAGATCGAGACTGCACTGGAAAAGTACACGGGCGTAAAACTGTTTTTGTCATATGCAATGAAAAAGGCCGATACCGGCGAGGTTGTGGCCGCAGCGGCTTCAACGCATTGCTTTATTGATAAAAACGGAAGCCCCATTGCAGTGAAGAAATACGCGCCGGAATTTGATGCCATATTAAGAGGGCTGTCTCAAAAATAATGCCTCCAAAGGAGCCAAATGCAGAAGGGGGGCTGCTGTCTGCATTGCAGACAGCAGCCCCCTTATATTGCCTGATTTTTACACCATGCGGCAGCTCTCACAGCTTTCGCAGTCCGGGAATTTTGCGTGATCGTATGCGATACCGCTGCGGTCGTAATAATCCTTGACCGCCGACTTGATGGCCTCTTCTGCCAGCACGGAGCAGTGCAGCTTGTGCGCGGGCAGTCCGCCCAGCGCATCAACAACGTCCTTGTTCGTCAGAGCGAGCGCCTCGTCGATGGTCTTGCCCTTGATCATCTCCGTTGCGATGGAGCTGGAGGCAATGGCACTGCCGCAGCCGAACGTTTCAAACTTCGCGTCCTCAATGACGCCGTCTTTCACCTTCAGGTACATTTTCATAATATCGCCGCATTTGGCGTTGCCGACCTCGCCGACGCCGTCGGCGTTCTCAATGCTGCCCACATTGCGCGGGTGCATGAAATGATCCATTACCGTTTCCGTATACAAAGCCATTTTTGCTTCCTCCTTACAGAATGAATTGCTTTTTGCCGCTGACCAGATCCTTCCACATCGGGGACATATTACGCAGGTATTCCACGATCTGCGGAACCTCGGTCAGAATATGATCCATTTCCTCTTCTGTGTTCCACTCGCACAGGCTCAGACGCAGTGAGCCGTGCGCGACCTCATGCGGGCGGCCGATGGCCAAGAGCACATGGCTGGGGTCGAGCGAGCCGGAGGTGCAGGCACTGCCGGAGGAGGCACAGATACCCTTTGCATCCAGAAGCAGCAGCAGGCTCTCGCCCTCTATACCCTCAAAACAGAAACTGACGTTACCGGGCAGGCGGTTTACGGGGTCACCGTTGAGCGCGCAGTGCGGGATCTCAGACAGACCGGCGATCAGCTTATCGCGCAGGGCGGAGACCTTCTGCGCGTTTTCTTCCATGTGGCCGACCGCCTCGCGCAGCGCCGCAGCCATACCCATGATGGCGGGGATATTCTCCGTGCCGGCGCGCTTGCCGCGCTCCTGTGCGCCGCCCTCGATCAGGCTCGTAAGCACGATGCCCTTCCGGGCGTACAGCACGCCGATGCCCTTCGGCCCGTGGAACTTGTGCGCCGACAGTGACAGCATGTCCACCTTCTGCGCCTGCACGTCGATGGGCAGATGCCCCGCTGCCTGCACCGCGTCGGTGTGGAACAGCACGCCGCGCTCGCGGCAGACAGTGCCGATCTCTGCGATGGGCAGAACGGAGCCGATTTCGTTATTGGCATACATCACCGTGACGAGGCAGGTGTCTTCACGGATGGCGTCGGCCACCTGCTGCGCCGTGACCGTGCCGATGGGGCCGACAGGCAGAAGCTCAATCTCAAAGCCCTCTTTTTCAAGCTTTTTCAGCGTGTGCAGCACCGCATGGTGCTCAAACGCAGTGGAAATGATGTGCTTTTTTCCCTTGCGCTCGCCAATACGAGCGGCGGAAATAAGCGCCTGGTTGTCTGCTTCGCTGCCGCCGGAGGTGAAGTAAATCTCTCTCGGAGTGCAGTTCAGGCACTGAGCGATGGACTCGCGTGCGCTTTGCAGGGCCTCCGCGGCACGCTGGCCGACAGAGTGCAGACTGGAGGGATTGCCGTAGATCTCGTCCATATAGGGAAGCATGGCTTCTACCGCCGCGCGGCTCATCTTTGTTGTTGCCGCATTATCAGCATAAACCTGCATATTGATTCCTTCTTTCGTGGTATCTATAATAAACATATTTATTTACTAGGTTTAATTGCATTATACTCAGGAAAGCCTACTTTGTCAATAGGCTTTCAGATCGCTTCGCGGTTTTCGTGCACAAGATCTTCCAGGCTCACGCCGTCGAGGTAGTCGTTGATGAGTGCTTCCAGATTTTCCCACATGGAGAGCGTCTCGCACTTGCAGGCGCGGGGGCAGCAGTTTTCCCCGCCCTCCAGACAGGAAACGGGGGCAAGCGAGCCCTCCGTCAGACGCAGGATCTCACCTACGGAGTAATCCCTGAGCGGCCGGCTCAGGCGATAACCGCCGCCCTTGCCGCGCATCCCCTCGACCATGCCGCCCTTGACCAGCACGGAAACGATGCTCTCCAGATATTTTTCGGAGATGTCCTGCTTTTTCGCGATCACCGGCAGTGAAAGGTAGCTTTCCTTTTCCGTCTGCGCCAACTCCAGCA
The DNA here is from genome assembly GCA_902475855.1 of uncultured Eubacteriales bacterium. Classification (GTDB taxonomy): domain Bacteria; phylum Bacillota; class Clostridia; order Oscillospirales; family Oscillospiraceae; genus JAZOXB01. Next base: position 13,299 of record CABSBF010000035.1, on the reverse strand, counting down.
TTACGCGCAACGCGTAGCGGCCCTTGGTAGAAACCAGCATAAAATGCCTCCTTGTTTGCGGAAGCTCTGACGAAATCCACCGTCAGTCCCTGACGGTTCTCTCAGAGGTTCTTTGGATAAACCTAGTATACCACCATGTTTTACAAAATACAAGGCAAATATTAAAAACCCGCCGGGCTGGACACAGCTCCGGCGGGTTGATGGATTCTTCACGGCAGCTCGTACAATGGCGGCTGTCCCTCGCACTGTGGGCGATACCGCACAGAACCGATGCGCGACCCGGACACGCCGTATTTCGGAGAATAGCCGAATAAATCGACATAGCGGTCCAGATCGGCGCGCTCGGCCTGCATCGCGCGCAGCAGCTCCGCAGTCGCACGGACATCGTCTATCGCGCGATGAGAATTGCGCACCTTATCCTGCAAGCCGTAGGCGAAAATGGCATCGTTCAGGCGGTGAGGATAGGGACGGCGGTCACGGTAGACTGTCAGGACATCCAGCTTTGGTTTCTCCCGCAAAATCCGCGCATCGCCGTACTGCGCCAGAAAATAGTACAGAAACAGCAGGTCAAACTGCGCATTATATGCCGCGAGCATCGTTTCTCCGTCCAGAAGCCCGGCCAGCAGCTCAGCGAAGGCTTGCTTGGAGATGCCCTCTTCGCGGAGAAGCTCATCCGTAATGCCTGTCAGCGCGGTAATGCGCGGCGGCAGCCGGCGGTTATCGCGGCGGCGGATAAATTCATCTTCTTCGGCGATGACGGTGATCTTCCCGTCCTGTAGTGCCAGCTTCACGGCGGCAAACTCAATGATCTCGTCCCCGGAAGGACTCAGCCCGCTGGTTTCCGTGTCAAACACGAGAATCGATCGGCAGCAGGAAAAGAGCGAGGCCGGCATCACTCGTAGAGCGGATACTTTTTCGTCAGCTCCGCGACGGCGGCGCGTACCTTCTCCTGCGTTCCGGGGAAGTCCACGGCGGTGTCATAGATGCACTGCGCAATGACCTCCATGTCCTCCGGCTGGAAGCCGCGGGTCGTGACTGCCGGTGTGCCGATACGCACGCCGCTGGTGACGAAGGGCTTTTCCGGGTCATTGGGGATGGCATTCTTGTTGACGGTGATGTAGTTTTCATCCAGCCGCGTCTGCAGCTCCTTGCCTGTGATGTGCAGCGGGCGGAGGTCGGCCAGCATCAGGTGGTTGTCCGTGCCGCCGGAAACTAGATCGAAGCCACGCTCCAGCAGCGCCGCCGCCAGTGCCTTGGAGTTTTCGACGATGCGGTGCGCATATTCCTTGAACTCCGGCTGGAGCGCTTCGCGGAAGCAGACGGCCTTGGCCGCGATGACGTGCATCAGCGGGCCGCCCTGCGTGCCGGGGAACACGGCAGAATTGATCTTCTTTGCAAATTCTTCCTTCCCCATGATGATGCCGCCGCGCGGGCCGCGCAGGGTCTTATGGGTCGTGGTGGTGACAATGTCGGCATAGGGCACGGGGCTCATGTGCATCCCGCCCGCGACGAGCCCTGCGATGTGCGCCATATCCACCATGAGGAGAGCACCGTTGCGGTGGGCAATATCGGCAAAACGCGCAAAGTCGATGGCGCGGGGATAGGCGGACGCGCCCGCGACAATCAGCCTGGGATGGTGCTCCTTTGCAAGGCGCTCTACCTCGTCGTAGTCGATGCAGCCGGTGTCGGGGTCTACGCCGTAGGAAACGCTGTGATAGATCTTGCCGGACTGGTTGGCGGGGGCGCCGTGCGTCAGATGGCCGCCGTTGGCAAGGCTCATGCCCAGGATGGTGTCACCCGGTTGTAAGAGCGCGGCATAGACCGCCAGATTTGCCTGCGCGCCGCTGTGCGGCTGGACGTTGACGAACTCAGCGCCAAACAGCTCCTTCGCACGTGCGATGGCAAGGCGCTCCACCTCGTCAACCACCTCACAGCCGCCGTAGTAGCGCTTGCCGGGGAGCCCTTCTGCATATTTATTCGTCAGGACGCTTCCCATGCAGGCGATTACCGCCGGTGAGGCAATGTTTTCCGAGGCAATCAGCTCGATGTTGCGCTTCTGACGGCGCAGCTCCTGCTGCATCAGCGCGCCGATCTCGGGGTCGTACTGTTCAACAAAATCAATGGTGGGACACAGTGTTTTCATGGTGGTTCCTCTTTCCTTCTGATGTGCTGCACAAAATAAAAAATGAGTGCAGCCATACTCCGGCGACACTCATACCTTCAGATGCCTGCACATCGGCAGGTCAGCCTCTGTCCTTTTGCCTGAGAGATTCGGCTTTCGCCTTGCACCTTCGGCACTCAAAAATGAGATTCTCCAGAGATCCCTCGGCGGCTCGGTCCTTTCTCTCCTGAGAGCTTTACTCCTTCGGCTTGCCTGCGGCAACTTTCCCGAACCGCTTTATGCGGGATAATATTGGTTTGTATCTTTATTATAGCAGTTTCCGGGGGGATTGCAATCGTCACTTTCAATAATCCTGTATAAATATCTTCGTACTGATTCTGCCTTTTCCACAAAAAAATATGAATTTGGCGAAAAAACGCAGGGTCATTCCATAGATTTTTCGCTTCCGCTATGCTATAGTTATAAAAGAACAACAGCAAACATTTTGAATTGAGGTGATCGCGCTATGCCGCGTTCTTTTTTCGGCGGCGTCCATCCGAAGGGATACAAGGAACTCTCGCGCGACGCGGCACTGACGGAGATTCAGCCGAAGCTCGTCAGCATTGCCATGTCGCAGCACATCGGTGCGCCGTGTAAGCCTCTGGTCAGTGTCGGGCAGCGTGTGACCGTCGGCCAGAAGGTCGGCGACGGCAGCGGGCTCTGCGCACCGGTCCATGCCTCCGTTTCCGGCACGGTCGTTGCCGTGGAGGAACGGCCCCATCCCGGCGGAACGCCGGTTGTGTCCGTTGTGATTGAAAACGACGGAAGAAATGACCTTTCTCCGGACGTCCGCCCGCGCGACTCCATCGGAGAGTTGGACGCGCAGGCGCTTATCGACATTCTTCATGAAGCCGGCATCACCGGCATGGGCGGCGCGGGCTTCCCGACCTACTTCAAGCTCTCCTCGGGACTTGGCAAGGTGGACACCGTGATCGTCAACGGCGCTGAGTGCGAACCCTACATCACCGCAGACGACCGGCTGATGCGCGAGACGCCGCAGCGTGTCATGGGCGGCCTGCGAATCATCCGCAAGATCCTACAGCCGGAACGAACGGCCATCGGCATCGAAGCCAACAAGCCGGAGGCAATCGCCGCCATGCGTACGGTGCTGGAAGAGGGCGTTGAGCTGCTGCCGCTGCGGGTGCGTTACCCGCAGGGGGCGGAAAAGCAGCTCATCCAGTCCGTCACCGGGCGCTGCATTCCACCGGGCGGCCTGCCCGCCGCAGTCGGCTGCGCCGTATTCAACGCGGCCACCTGCGCGGCAATCTACGACGCGGTTTATGAGGGAATGCCGCTGGTACGGCGTGCCGTCACCGTTACGGGCAGCGCCGTCGCCCGCCCGGGCAACTTCATTGCGCCCATCGGCACCGCTTTTTCCGAGCTGATCGAGGCTGCGGGCGGCTTTACCTGCGCACCGTATAAGATTCTGTGCGGCGGCCCGATGATGGGCCTTGCACAATATACCATCGAGGTCATGACCATTAAGGGCTGCAACGCCATCACCTGCCTTTCCGAAAAGGACAGCCGCGGCCAGGCTGCGCAGCACTGTATCCGCTGCGGCAAGTGCGTGGAAAACTGTCCGATGCATCTGATGCCGCTGTTCATGCATAGGGCCTCTGCGGCCGGCAAGCTGGAGCGCCTGAAGGAGCTGCATGTCACCGACTGCATTGAGTGCGGCTGCTGCGCCTACGGCTGTCCCGCCGGGATCCCGCTGGTTCAGAGCTTCCGCACGGCCAAACGTATGCTGCGCGACGCCGCCGCACGGGAAAAGGAGGCTGCAAAATGAAATTTATTCCCGGAACACTGACAATCTCCTCCTCCCCGCATGCCCACTCTCCCAACTCCACCCGCCGCCTCATGCTCGATGTGTGCATCGCGCTTCTGCCTGCGCTGTGCGGCGCGATCTGGTTCTTCGGCTGGCGCTGCCTGACGGTCGTGCTGGTGAGCGTGGCTTCCTGCGTCTTTTTCGAATGGGGCTACCGCAAGCTCATGAAGAAGGAGGACGCCTGCGGCGATCTCTCGGCCGTTGTCACCGGTATGCTGCTCGCCTTTGTCTGCCCTCCCACCATTCCGTTCTGGGTCGTGATCCTCGGCGCGCTGTTTGCCATCGTGCTGGTCAAGCAGCTCTTCGGCGGCATCGGCCAGAATATTGTCAACCCTGCGCTGGCTGCACGTGCTTTCCTCTTTAGCTGGCCGGTTTTCATGACCACATGGATCCGCCCCGGCGTACATCTAGCCGCCTTCTCCAATCCGTCTGTGCAGTCACTCGATGGCCTGACCGCCGCAACGCCGCTGGCGGCCATGTCCGCGGGCAAGCTTCCGGCGGAGGACGTGCTCGATCTCCTGTTCGGCCAGGTCGGCGGCTGCATCGGAGAGGTCTCTGCACTTCTGCTGCTGCTCGGCGGTATCTATCTCGTGCTGCGCCGGGTCATCAGCCTGCGCATCCCGCTTTCCTATCTCGGCACCGTGGCGGTGCTGGCCTTCGCCTTCCCGCTGGGCGGTGCGAACCGGCTGGACTGGATGCTCTGCCAGCTTCTCTCCGGCGGACTGATGCTCGGCGCAATCTTCATGGCCTCCGACTACACCACCTCTCCCGTTACCCATGCCGGGCAGATCGGTTTCGGCATCGGCTGCGGGGTGCTGACCATCCTCTTCCGCTATTTTGGCAGCTATCCGGAGGGCGTGAGCTATGCCATCCTGATCATGAACTGCTGCGTCGGTTTCTTTGACAGGCTCGGTATCCCGAAGCGCTTCGGCGCGTTCCGGGAGAAGAAGGGCGGTGACGCGGCATGACCAGAAGCAAAAGCACTGCGGCCTATGTCCTCCGCCTGACACTCACGCTGTTTCTCATCACCACCATCGTTGCAGGACTGCTGGGGCTGGTCAACTACGTGACGGCCGATACCATTGCAGAGCAAATCGCGCAGAAGGCGGAAAACGCCATGCGGCAGGTTCTGGAAGCTGACAGCTACGAGCCGATGGACGTTCCGGAGGGCAGCACCGTGACAGCCGCCTACCGCGCGGGCGACAGGGGCTATGTTGTGCGCGTCGCGCCCAATGGCTTCGGCGGCGCGATTGACATGATGGTCGGCGTGGATGCAACCGGCGCCGTTACCGGCGTTGCCATCGTTTCTCAGACCGAAACTGCTTCGCTGGGCGCGAACTGCACACGGGAGGACTTCCGCGCACAGTTCACCGGCAAGTCCGGAACGCTCGCCGTCAGCAAGGACGGCGGCGAGATCGAAGCGCTGACCGGCGCGACCGTGACCTCCCGCGCCGTGACCGACGGTGTCAACACCGCACTGGAATTTGTGCAGGAGGTGCTGAAATGAACTTCAAAAAACAATTCAAGGAGGGCCTTCTCACCAACAATCCCGTGACGGGGCAGCTTCTTGGTATGTGCTCCACGATGGCCATCACCACCACACTCTTTAACGGCATCGGCATGGGGCTGTCCGTCACCATCATTCTGATCTGCTCGAACATCGTCATTTCTCTTTTGCGCAAGGTCATTCCGGACAAGATCCGCATCGCGGCCTATATTGTCGTGATCGCCGGGTTTGTGACTATGGTGGATCTGCTGCTGCAGGCTTATGTTCCGGCACTTTCTGAGAGCCTGGGTGTGTTTATTCCGCTGATCGTCGTCAACTGCATCATTCTCGGCCGCGCGGAGGCCTTCGCCTCGAAAAACGGCGTGCTGGCCTCGGCGGTAGACGGCCTGACGCAGGGCATCGGCTATACGGTCGCACTGGTACTGATGTGCGTCATCCGCGAGCTGCTGGGCAGCGGCACCTTCGGCAAGGGCGTGTTCGGTGCGGACGGCATTCGGATCCTCCCCGAACAGTACCCCGCCATGCTGGTGATTATGCCGGTCGGCGGCTTCCTGACGCTGGGCTGCCTGATTGCCTTTACGCAATGGTTTAACCGCCGACTGGCGCAGAGGGCAGCGGAAAAGGAGACGGTAAAATGAAGATATTTCTCTCGCTTTTCACCATCGCGCTGAATGCGATTCTTGCAGAAAACTTCATCCTTGTCAAGTTTCTGGGCATCTGCCCCTTCATGGGCGTTTCCAAGCGCCCGGATACCGCGCTGGGCATGGGGCTTGCCGTCACCTTCGTTATGGGCATTGCCTCGGCCGCGACCTGGGCAGTCAATGCGCTTCTGCTCGTGCCGCTGAACCTGGCGTACATGCAGACGCTGGTGTTCATTCTGGTCATTGCCGCGCTGGTGCAGCTTGTGGAGATGTTTTTGCAGAAGGCCGTTCCGGCGCTGTATCAGGCGCTGGGCATCTATCTGCCCCTGATCACCACTAACTGCGCCGTGCTGGGCGTGGCGCTGCTGAACATCCAGAAAAGTTATAACTTTATTGAATCTCTGTTCTACGGTGTGACGGGCGGCATCGGCTTTACCGTGGCGATCCTTCTGTTCTCCTCCGTCCGCGAACGGCTGGAGGACTGCGACTGCCCCAAGGCATTCAGGGGCTTCCCCATTGCGCTGATCGCCGCAGGTTTGCTGGCGCTGTCCTTTATGGGCTTCTCCGGCTTCCGGGTATTTAAGTAAGGAGGCGGGCGATATGAAAGAAATTCTCTATGCCGTGCTGGTGCTCGGCGTGATGGGTGCGCTGTTCGGCGGCATCCTCGCCATCGCCTCCAAGGTTTTTGCCGTCAAGGTGGATGAACGCTTGCCGAAGCTGACCGATGCACTGCCCGGCGCGAACTGCGGCGGCTGCGGCTTTGCCGGCTGCGGCGCCTATGCACAGGCCGTGCTCGACGGCAAGGCGCCCATCGGCATGTGCGCCGCAGGCGGCGCGGAGGCTGCAAAGAAGATGTCCGAGGTCATGGGTGTGCAGGCCGTGGAGGTGGAAAAGACCGTCGCCATGGTCAAGTGCCGCGGCAAAAACCATCTGGCGAAGGGTGTCTATGACGGCATCGCCGACTGCCGCTCGGCCATGTTTATCACAGGAAACGGCCCTACGGCCTGTCCCTCTGGCTGCCTTGGCTTTGGCACCTGCGTTTCTGTCTGCAAGTTTGACGCCATCCACATCGTCGACGGTGTGGCGCGCGTGGACGCGGATAAGTGCACCGGCTGTATGCAGTGCGTGCAGGTCTGCCCGCGCAAGGTCATCGTCCCGGTGTCCTACCATGCCGACATCATCGTCGCCTGCTCCAACCATGAGCGCGGCGCGCTGACGCGCAAGGTCTGCGACGTCGGCTGCATCGGCTGCCACCTGTGCGAGCGCCAGTGCGATTACGATGCCATCCACGTTCTGCACAACCTCGCCACCATTGACTACAACAAGTGCGTGTCCTGCGGCCGCTGCGCCGCAGTCTGCCCGCGCCATCTGATCTCCGATTCCAATCTGCGCACCGACATGGACGCCGTCCCGGCGATGCAGAGGTAAGCCATGGCGCATTCCATTCTGACGCTGCGGCGCGAATTGTGTGGAAGCATTCTCGATGTCGGCGGCGGAGGTGAGGGCATCATCGGACGGCTCTATCCGGAACAGGTCATTGCAATCGACAACTGCCCGGAAGAGCTGGAAGAAGTGCGCGGCAATTTTGACCTGCGCCTGATGGATGCGGCGCAGCTGCAATTCGAAGCTGCCTCCTTTGATCACGTTACGTTCTTTTTCTCACTGATGTATATGCGGGAAGATGAGCAAAGAAAAGCCATCGCGGAGGCCGCGCGGGTCTTGAAGCCCGGCGGAAAGCTGCATCTCTGGGACTGCGTCATTCCTGTGGCTTATCCCGAGCCTTTCTGCATTGATCTTGAGATCCGCCTGCCGGAGGAAACCGTCACAACGACCTATGGAATCGTTCGGCTGGGCACGCAGGATGAAGCCGCAATTCAGAAGCTCTGCCTTGCGGCCGGACTTCGTATACTGACTCAGGAAACCTGTGACGGATGTTTCAATTTGCAGTTCGAAAAATAAGACAAAGCCCCCATCTGCTGGTAAACCCTTCAGCAGATGGGGGCTTTCTATCAGAACACGCCCTGTGCAAGCATGGCGTCTGCGACCTTTTTGAAGCCTGCGATGTTCGCGCCGGAAACCAGATCACCCTTCCGGCCGTATTCCTCCGCGGCCTGCGCCACATGCCCGTAAAGATCCTGCATGATGCGCTTCAGGTGCGTGTCGACTTCCTCCTTCGTCCAGAACAGGCGCATGGAATTCTGCGCCATCTCCAGAGCGGAAACCGCCACGCCTCCGGCGTTGGCTGCTTTCGCAGGCCCAAACAGGAGACCGGCCTCGTGGAACAGCTCTACCGCCTCCGGCGTGGACGGCATATTGGCGCCCTCGGCTACGGCAAAACAGCCATTTTTGAGCAGCGCCCGTGCACCGGCGGCGTCCAACTCATTCTGTGTTGCACAGGGCAATGCAATCTGGCAGGGAAGCTGCCAGATGTCCCGGCAGCCTGGATGGTACACCGCGCCGGGGCGCTCGGCTGCGTACTCGGAAATACGGCGGCGCTCGACCTCCTTGAGCCGCTTCATGAGCGCAATGTCAATGCCCGCCGGGTCATACACATAGCCGCCGGAGTCGGACATTGCCACGACCTTTGCGCCGAGCTGCTGCGCCTTTTCGCAGGCGTAAAGCGCGACGTTTCCGGAACCGGAAACCACCACCGTGCTGCCGTCGAAGCTCTTTCCGGCACTTTCCAGCATTTTCTGGGTGAAGTAGCACAGGCCGTAGCCCGTCGCCTCCGTTCGCTCCAAGCTGCCGCCGTAGCTCAGCCCCTTGCCCGTCAGTGCGCCGTTGAATTCATCGTGCAGACGCTTGTACTGGCCGAACAGATAGCCGATCTCACGGCCGCCAACACCGATGTCCCCGGCGGGCACGTCTGTGTTCGGACCGATATACTTGTTCAGCTCGATCATAAAGCTCTGACAGAAACGCATGACCTCCGCATCGGATTTCCCCTTGGGATCAAAATCACTGCCGCCCTTTGCGCCGCCGATGGGAAGCCCCGTCAGGCTGTTTTTGAAGATCTGCTCAAAGCCGAGAAATTTGACGATGCCCTCGTAGACCGAGGGATGGAAGCGCAGGCCGCCCTTGTAGGGGCCGATGGCATTGTTGAACTGCACGCGGAAGCCGCGGTTGACATGGACGCGGCCGCGGTCGTCCGTCCATGGCACGCGGAATTTGATCACGCGATCCGGCTCGACCAGACATTCCAGCACGCCTGCTTCCAGATAGATCGGATGTGCTTCAACGACGGGCTCCAGCGAGGCAAAAACCTCCCGCACCGCCTGATGAAATTCCGGTTCACCGGGGTTTCGCTTTTCTACCCGTTCAATCAAGTCCAGCAGCGCCGCATTTTTCATGTTGCTTCCTCCTGTTTTTTGCATGATGCGCTTCTATTCATTGCATTCTGCTGAGAAATAGCGAAAATAATTTCCATTTCTCCGCTTTATTATGCAGGAATCATAGCACCATCTTGCATATCCTGTCAAGCGCCGCGGCACATTTTTATCGCATTGCACAAACTTCTGTTTTTTTGAACAAAACATTTGTCTGTTTTGTGCGGACATGTGAAGGCATGACCGCTTGCTGCTGCGGGCGGCCTGGGTAAGATTCATGCGCTTCAATGGCAGTCCTGCCATGGCGGGAAGGACATCAGACAGCGTGCAGACGAAAAAATGCTGGAATTTTGACACAAGGGCTGCATTGACAGTTGCGGCGGGAAATTGACTGTGGTAAAATAATTATAATTATGCAGCTTGCGGAGGAGAAAACAATGCGAGGAATTCCGTCACTGATTACGAATATCCGAAAGAAGGTTTTTACAGAGGTCGCGCGCATGGCCTATGAAAGCAGCGACTATACAAAGGCAGAGGATCTGCCCTATGTTATCGTCCCCGGTGAAAATCCACTGCACCGGGAATCCATTTTTCTGGAACGTGCCATTGCGGGCGAGCGCATCCGTCTGGCGATGGGCCTGTCCTTGCAGCCTGTGCAGCAGCGCAGCCTTCTGACCGAGGGCATGGACCATGCGGCCATTGCGGAGCAGTATTATGAGCCGCCGCTCATCAACATCATTCCTTATGCCTGCCATGCCTGCCCATCAAAGCAGTATCATGTCACGGAGCTGTGCCAGAACTGCCTGGCAGCCTCCTGCCATCAGGTCTGCCCGAAGGACGCCATCCGCTTTGTCAACGGCAAAAGCCTCATTGACCAGAATGCCTGCATCAAATGCGGTCGCTGCGCCAAGGCTTGCTCCTATCACGCCATCACCATGATCGAAAGCCCTTGTCAGTCCGTCTGCGGCATGGATGCCATCCAGAAGGATGCCAACGGCCGAGCGGTCATCAATCAGGACAAGTGCGTTGCCTGTGGTCAGTGCCTGGTCAACTGTCCCTTCGGCGCGATTGTGGACAAGGGGCAGATCTATCAGGTCGTCCGCGCGATTATGGAGGGTGAAAAGGTCATTGCAATCGTTGCCCCGGCCTTTATCGGCCAGTTCGGCAAGCATTCCACCCCGGAAAAGTTCACCGCTGCGATGAAGGAACTGGGTTTTGCGGGCGTGGTGGAGGTGGCCGTCGGTGCGGACATCTGCACGATGGAGGAGGCCAGGGACTTTTTGGAAAAGGTTCCGGCAGAGCAGCCCTATATGGCAACGTCCTGCTGCCCGGCGTGGCATTCCATGGTATATAAGCTCTATCCCGACCAGGCACAGAATATTTCCATGACGCTCACACCCATGGTCTTTACTGCACGCCTGCAAAAGAAGGAGCATCCCGACTGCAAGGTCGTGTTTGTCGGCCCCTGTGCTGCAAAGAAGCTGGAGGCCATGCGCACGAGCATCCGCAGCGATGTGGATTTTGTGCTGACCTTTGAAGAACTGATGGGAATGTTTGAGGCGAAGAACATTGATTTTGCCTCCATTGCAGATGGTGAGGAGATGCGCGAGGGCACGGCGGCTGGCCGCGGCTTTGCGGTATCCGGCGGTGTTGCGGGCGCAGTCGCGGGCGTGTTGGAAAAAATCGCGCCGGAGCGGGAGGTCAAGACCGCAAAGGCCGAGGGTCTGCGCGAATGCCGACAGCTCATGGCGATCGCCAAGGCAGGGAAGTACAACGGTTATCTGCTGGAGGGCATGGCCTGTCCCGGCGGATGCGTGGCAGGCGCGGGAACGCTCCTGCCGGTCGAGCTGGCGGCCCGCGTGGTCGGCCAGTATCAGAAAGAGGCGGATCAGTCCAGCCCGCTGGACAGCCGCTACAGTGAAACAGGAAGCGAGTTGATTGACTGATGAAAGCAACAAGAAAAATCACCTATACCGCAGTGCTGCTGGCTCTGCTGATCGTCCTGCAATGGGCGACGAAGAGCCTCGGACAGTTTGTGACCGGAAGCTGTGTCAACTGTGTGCTGGCCGTTGCCGCACTGGTCGTGGGCTGGCAGGGGGGACTGACCGTTGCAGTCGTGTCACCCTTTGTGGCATTTCTTCTGAGTATTGGGCCGAAAAATATTGCAATTGTTCCGGCAATCGCCGTGGGAAATGCCGTGCTGGTTCTGGTGCTGTGGCTGTTCCTGAATAAAAAGAACAGCCTTCTGCGCAGCATTCTCGGCGTTGTGTGCGCAGCGGGCGCAAAATTTCTGACACTCTATCTTCTGGTTGTGCAGGTGCTGTGCCGTGTGCTGACGCTGCCGGAAAAGCAGGCGGCAATGTTCACCGCAATGTTCTCCTGGCCCCAGCTTGTCACAGCGCTCATCGGCGCATCGGTCGCCGCAGCGGTCATCCCGCTGGTGCTGCGCGCACGCCGCTCTGCCTGAAAAAATGTATCCGCGAAGAAAAGAACCGGCGCACCGCATTTACTGCGGCGCGCCGGCTTCTTTTTTGTAAAAATGGGGAGTGCAGGCGGATGGTCTGCACTTCCCATTGCGGAGGATTATTTCTTGTGGCAGGAGCCTGCCATAGCACAATGCGCACAGTTGCAGCCACAGGAGGTTTTCCCCTTTTTCTTATTCTTCACAAGACTCAGGATAATGAGTGTGACGATTACCGCAAGAACAAGGGTAATTAAGATGGTTGCAAGATTCTCTGCGATCCAGGCAAACATAAGACCGACTCCTTTCGCTTGAAACTATTTGGGAAAAGGGGATTACTTCGTGACCTTGACCTTCGCGGTCAGCTTGGTGGCTTCCTTGTACGGACGCACCAGCATATAGATCATACCGGCCAGCAGCAGGACGGAAACGATCACGCCGATCACGCTTACGGAGGCATTCTTGACGAAGATGCTGCCAAACTGGTTGATCATCAGAGCAATGACATAGGCAAAGCCGCACTGATAAGCAATGGCAAACCAGGTCCACTTCCGGCTGTTCATCTCACGTTTGATTGCACCAATGGCTGCAAAGCACGGAGCGCACAGCAGATTGAATACGAGGAAGCTGTAGCCGGTGATACCGGTGAAGGCCTGCGCGATGTTCTGGTAAACGGTGCCGCCACCGCCGCCGTAGAGGATACCCAGCGTGCCGACGATGTTTTCCTTGGCGACAAGGCCCGTGATGGAGGCCACCGCTGCCTGCCAGTTGCCCCAGCCGAGCGGCTTGAAGATCCAGGCGATCACGCCGCCGATCTTGGCGAGGATGGAGCAGTCGATCTCGTCCTCGGAGAGCATCCGGAATCCGTCGGAAGCCCAGCCAAAGTAGGTGGTGAACCAGACAAAGATGGTGGACAGGAGAATGATGGTGCCGGCTTTCTTGATGAAGGACCAGCCGCGCTCCCACATCGAGCGCAGGACGTTGCCGAGGGTCGGCCAGTGATAGGCGGGCAGCTCCATAACGAAGGGAGCGGGGTCGCCGGCGAACATTTTGGTTTTCTTCAACATGATACCGGAAAGAATGATCGCGGCCATGCCGATGAAGTAGGCGGAGGTGGATACCCACGCGCTGCCGCCAAACAGGGCGCCTGCGATCATGCCGATGAACGGAACCTTTGCACCGCAGGGAATGAAGGTGGTGGTCATGATCGTCATCCGGCGGTCACGTTCGTTTTCTATGGTACGCGAGGCCATGACGCCGGGTACGCCGCAGCCGACACCGATGAGCATCGGGATGAAGGACTTGCCGGACAGGCCGAACTTACGGAACACGCGGTCAAGAACGAAGGCGATACGGGACATATAGCCGCAGGCTTCAA
>CABSBF010000034.1 GCA_902475855.1 uncultured Eubacteriales bacterium | reverse complement strand
GACAGATGCCCCAGTCGTAATTTCTTGAATTACTTTCTTATGAGCACCCGTGTAAGGCGCGGGGACTTTTATGGGAGTTTCCCGGCGGAAAGGTCGAGCCGGGCGAAACAAAGGAGCTTGCGCTTGCGCGGGAATGCCGCGAAGAGCTGGGCGTGACGATCGCCGTGGAGGAGGCCGTCGCGCAGGTCGTACACGAATATCCTGACCTGACCATTCGCCTGACGCTGCTGTCCGGTATCATCACTGGCGGTCAGCTAAAAAAACTGGAGCATCAGGACCAGCGTTGGATCTCCGCCGCAGAGTTTGCGGAGTACGAGTTCAGTCCTGCCGATCGCGCCTTTCTGCCCATCCTGCAAGGGATTTGAGCACTTCTCTTCACAGCCTGTATGCTGTCCGTCAAAAACGGGCAGCGCTTTTTGTGGAAATTGCCCGTGCTTTCATACTTGACAAAAAAGGAAAAAGCAAGTATGCTATTAGCGTCTCGGACACAATATATTGTGTCTGTCGGAATAATATATCACAAAATTTAGGAGTGACGCCATGCATATCGGCGGTTTGCAGAAAATGACGCTTCTGGACTACCCAGGGCGCGTCGCCTGCACGGTCTTTCTGCCAGGCTGCAATTTTCGCTGTCCCTTCTGCCACAACACGCCGCTGGTGCTGGGCGGCGGTGAGGACATCCCGGAGGAGGAATTCTTCCGCTTTTTGGAAAAACGGCGCGGTCTGCTCGACGGCGTGGCCGTGACCGGCGGCGAGCCGCTGCTCCAGCCGGAGCTGAAGCCTTTTTTGGAGCGTATCCGCGCTCTGGGCTTTCTCATTAAGCTGGACACGAACGGTGCATTTCCCGACCGGCTGCAAGCCCTGCTGAATGCCGGGCTGGTGGACTATGTCGCAATGGACATCAAAAATCGTCCGGAAAAATATGAGGCCACGGCAGGCATCCCTGTCCGGCTGGATGACATCCGGAAAAGCGCAGCACTGCTGATGACCGGCAGAGCGGAGTATGAGTTCCGCACCACTGTTGTGAATGAATTGCATGAGCCGGAAGATTTTGCTGCCATCGGCGCATGGCTTTCCGGTGCAAAGCGCTATTTTTTGCAGAAATTTGTAGATTCCGGCAACATTCTCTCGGCCGGGCTGCACGCCGCGAGCCGAGAAAAAACAGAACAATGTCTGGCTGCCGCCAGACGGGGCATACCCGCGGCGCAGCTTCGTGGAGAATGAGGAGGAGCACGATGTATCAGGTTATTAAGAGAAACGATAAGGTTGTGGAATTCGACCTTTCCAAAATTGCCCACGCGATTCGAAAGGCCTTTGATGCGCAGGAAAAGCAGTATAACGATTCCGTCATTGATTTTCTTGCACTGAAGGTCACTGCGGATTTTGAGTCCAAAATCAAGGACGGGAAGATCGCCGTTGAGGACATTCAGGACAGCGTGGAATCTGTTTTGATCCGCGCGGGCTACGACGACGTTGCAAAGGCCTACATTCTCTACCGCCGCCAGCGGGAGAAGCTGCGCAACATGAAGTCCACCATTCTTGACTATAAGGAGCTGGTGGACAGCTACGTCAAGGTGCGTGACTGGCGTGTGAAGGAAAACTCCACTGTCACCTACTCCGTCGGCGGTTTGATTCTCTCCAACTCCGGTGCAATCACCGCCAATTACTGGCTTTCCGAAGTTTACGACGATGAGATCGCCAACGCTCACCGCAATGCCGACATCCATATCCATGATATGTCCATGCTGACAGGCTACTGTGCAGGATGGTCCTTGAAGCAGCTCATTCAGGAGGGTCTTGGCGGCGTTCCCGGCAAGATCACCTCTGCCCCGGCAAAGCATCTGTCCTCTCTGTGCAACCAAATGGTCAACTTTCTTGGCATCATGCAGAACGAATGGGCTGGCGCACAGGCCTTCTCCTCCTTCGACACCTATCTTGCCCCCTTCGTCAAGGTGGACAATCTGAGCTACGAGCAGGTCAAAAAGTGTGTGGAGTCCTTTATTTACGGCGTAAATACCCCCTCCCGTTGGGGCACGCAGGCGCCCTTCTCCAACATCACGCTCGACTGGGTCGTCCCGGACGATCTGGCGGAGCTGCCCGCCATCGTCGGCGGAAAGGAGATGCCTTTCAAGTATAAGGACTGCAAAAAAGAGATGGATATGGTCAACAAGGCCTTCATTGAGGTCATGATTGAGGGCGATGCCAACGGCCGCGGCTTCCAGTATCCCATTCCCACCTACTCCATCACGCGCGATTTTGACTGGTCAGAGACAGAAAACAACCGTCTGCTCTTTGAGATGACCGCAAAATATGGCACGCCCTATTTTTCCAACTATGTCAACAGCGATATGCAGCCGAGCGACATTCGCTCCATGTGCTGCCGCCTGCGTCTGGACCTGCGCGAGCTGCGCAAGAAGTCCGGCGGTTTCTTCGGAAGCGGCGAATCCACCGGCTCCGTGGGCGTCGTAACGATCAACATGCCGAAAATTGCCTATCTCTCCGCCACACCGGAGGAATTCTACCGGCGGCTGGATCGCCTGATGGATATTTCCGCGCGCTCTTTGAAGATCAAGCGTGATGTCATCACACGCCTTCTGCACGAGGGACTTTACCCCTACACAAGGCGCTATCTCGGCACCTTTGAGAATCACTTCTCCACGATCGGCCTGATCGGCATGAATGAAGTCGGCCTCAATGCCAAGTGGCTGCGCAAGGACATGACACATCCCGAAACACAGCAGTTCACCGTGGATGTGCTGAACCATATGCGAAGCCGTCTGTCCGACTACCAGGAGCTGTACGGCGACCTCTACAACCTGGAAGCAACGCCCGCCGAGTCCACGACCTATCGTCTGGCCAAGCACGACAAGAAGGACTTCCCCGATATCATCACGGCGGCAAAGGAAGGTGAGACGCCCTACTACACCAACTCCTCCCACCTGCCCGTAGGCTACACGGAGGACATCTTCTCCGCGCTGGACATTCAGGACAAGCTTCAAACGCTCTACACCTCCGGAACGGTGTTCCATGCCTTCCTGGGCGAAAAGCTTCCCGACTGGAAAGCCGCGGCAAATCTGGTGCGCAAGATCGCAGCAAACTATCGTCTCCCCTACTACACACTTTCACCCACCTATTCCGTCTGCGCCGAGCACGGCTACCTTGCAGGCGAACAGAAGGTCTGCCCGACCTGCGGCAAACCGACTGAGGTCTATAGCCGCATCACCGGCTACTACCGTCCCGTGCAGAACTGGAACGACGGCAAGGCTCAGGAATTCAAGGACCGTAAGGTCTATGACATCACCGGCTCTCTGCAAAAGCATTTCGGCACAGACGCAGGCGAAACGCAGACTGTCCCCGCTGCCGCACAGCCAGAGTCCTTAACCGGCCGTCTGCTTCTGTTCACCACTAAGACCTGTCCCAAGTGCGTCATGGCAAAGAAATTTCTTGCCGACGCCGGTATCGTCTATGACCTGTGCGTCGTGGATGACGACCCGGACACCGCGCGCAGATACGGCGTGCGCCAGGCGCCGACCCTTCTGGTGCTGGACGGCGAAACGGAGGTTCAGCGCGTTGAGAATCCCTCCAACATCCGTGCCTTTGCAGAAAAGCAGACTGTGAGGATGTAAAATGCACGATATCGTCGTCATCGGCGCAGGCCCTGCGGGGCTGACCGCCGCCATCTATGCCCGCCGCGCCGGAAAGTCGGTGCTGGTACTGGAAAAAGACACCTTCGGCGGGCAGGTCACCTTTTCACCCAAGCTGGAAAACTATCCCGGATTTGAGTCTGTCAGCGGCAATGAGCTTGCCCAGCGGATACTGGAGCAGGCCATGGCATTGGGCGCGGACATCGACATGGACACCGTGACCGGCGTCACGGATGGTGAGCACAAAACCGTCATCGGTGAAAATGGCAGCTACTCCTGCCGGGCAGTCATTATCGCCGCCGGTGCGCGCCATCGTCGTCTCGGTCTTCCGGGTGAGGAGCGCTTCATCGGAAACGGTCTTTCCTTCTGCGCGGTCTGCGATGGGGCATTCTACCGTGGTGCGCATGTCGCCGTCATCGGTGGCGGGAACACTGCCCTCCAGGAGGTCATGCTCTTGAGCGAACAGTGCAGTAAGGTCACGGTTGTCCAGAATCTGCCCATGCTGACCGGCGAAGGCGCACTGGCCGATGCCGTGCGGGCCAGAGGCAACGTTGAAATTCTTTACAGCACTGTCGTCGCCGCTTATGAGGGCAGCGAGAACCTCAGCGCACTGCTGTTAAAAAACACCGCCACCGGTGAGGAAACCCATCTGCCGGTAGACGGCGCCTTTCTTGCCATCGGCACGGAGCCGGAAAATCAGCCTTTCTCCACCGTGGCAGGGCTGGATGCCGCAGGCTACATTGCTGCTGATGAGCGCTGCCATACCGGGACGCCCGGTATCTATGTCGCGGGCGACTGCCGCACAAAGCAGTACCGTCAGGTCGCCACCGCCATTTCAGACGGTGCAGCCGCAGCACTTTCCGCCTGTGCCTACCTGGACGGGCGGAGCACATAGCAACATCGCAATCATAATATATCTGCAACACCGCCTGCCGGAACCGGCAGGTGGTACTTTTTTTGACGGAACACGGCGAAAGCCTTCTGCATAAGCTGAAAAGGGACGAAAGTCCCGGAAAATCAAAGGAGGCATCATTTTTTGGACTATCAAACACAACCTACGAATCCACCGCGAATGCAGGAAAGCGACTGCGCAGCCTGCACGGATGCGCAGGGACGTCTTCCCGCCTGTGCTCCTCTGGCAAATCCCTATGTTCCTTTTCAGCAGAACGGCCCGCAGACCTATCCAGCCAAGAAGGGCGTCATCCGCGGGACGCTGTTTCCCGGGCTGGATCTGCCCTTTATGGGCAAGCGCAATGAGCAGGAACTCCCCGACACACCGCTGCACGAATTGCAGGCGCTGGGCTTTGCACTGGCGGAGCTTGGTGAATATCTGGACACCCATGCAGATGACTGTGAAGCACTGGAGCTCTTCCGCTCTTATGCGGCGCTCTATGAAAAGGGCGCAGCAGAGTATGAAAAAATCTGCGGCCCACTGACGCAGAGAGCCGTGTCGGAATCCTGCGACTACGACTGGCTCAGGGATCCCTGGCCCTGGGATCTCGGCGCAAACGCAGTCTGCAAGGAGGAATAAGCAATGTTTGTCTATGAGAAAAAGCTGCAATATCCGGTAAAAATCGCCAATGTCAACCCCCGGCTCGCCTCCATTATCATCACACAGTACGGTGGGCCGGACCCCGTTGAGCGATAAAAAGTGGCGCCACTTCTATCAGAATTCCTCAATTCCCAGCTCCTTGCATCGCGCCAGCGCCTCGTCTTGCCTCTGCGCAGCCGCCCGGCAGTACCAGAGCTTCGCCTGCTCCATATTCCGTTCGAGGCCAAGGCCATTTTCGTAAAAATAGCCGAGATTATACTGCGCATCCCAGTCGCCGTGCTGTGCACCGCGCCGCGTCCAGTAAAGTGCTTTGTCCATGTTTTTTTCCACGCCGAGGCCCTGCCAATAAAAATAGCCGATCTGACATTCCGCCAGCGGATATCCGGCCTCCGCCAACGGCAAGTGTCCTTCAAAGCACTCACGGTACTTTCCATTCAGAAAATACTCGTCGATCAGTTCGTTGCAGCGCGTAAGCTCTGCGCAAGGCTTGTAGTAGTCCATTCTTTCATCTCCTCGTCGTTCTTTTCTATCTATTATATGGTGCAAACATTTGTTTGTCAATTATTTTCTAAATAAATATTCGTGCAGGCATTGACAAACATGTCGGTCTGGTGTACAATGATCCAAAATAAGACAGCACCTGATAGAGGTCGCGGATACGATGAGTACCCCATGGAATACGCCGGCAAGCGTTTATGGGCGAAAGGCAAATCCGCCGAAGTTGCGTTACGGTTGCCGCCGTAGGGCTGCTGGGACTGCGTCGAACAGACGTTGGACTGTCACATTTTCGGATGTGGAGCGCTATCAAAGGCAATTGGGAGATTCTTCTGCATAGCCTGCGATACCGTTTCGGGTCGCAGGCTTATTATTATGCAAAAGGAGCGAACCAAAATGAGAAACATGACAAGAATGATCACCTTACTGCTTACCCTCGCGTTCTGCACAGCCCTCTTCACCGGCTGCGGCGGCAGCAGCTCCGTCGATTTGAAGAATGCCAAGTCCCTTGCCGATCTCAAGGGTGCAAAGATTGCCGCACAGAGCGGTACCTTCCATGAAACGGCGCTGGGGCAGATTGAAGACGTGCAGGCTTCCACCTATCCGGAGTTTTCCGACCTTCTCACTGCGCTCAAGAGCGGCGCAATCGACGGCTATATCGCAGAGGAGCCGACGGCGCTTTCCGTCTGCGGTGCGGATGACACACTCACCTACATTCCTCTGGTCAACAATGACTCCGGCTTCACTGCGACTGCGGCAGATGTCGGCATTGCCATCGGTCTGAAGGAAGGCTCCGCCATGCGCGGCGAAATCGACGCTGTTCTCGACACCATCACCGGCACGCAGCGCAAGGAACTGATGGAACAGATTGTTGCACTGGCCGCCGGTCAGGAAATCGGCGCTTTCGCACTTCAAAGTGAAGCTCCCGCGAATCCCACCGGCACCCTGAGAGTCGGCATGGAATGCGCCTATGAGCCCTACAACTGGACGGATATGGACGGCACCGCCCCTGGCAGCGTCCCGATCAGCGGTGAGGGCAAGAATGGCCTGTATGCCAACGGCTACGATGTTCAGGTCGCACAGTATGTTGCAAACAAGCTCGGCCTGACACTGGAAATCTACTCCATCACATGGGACTCTCTGCTGCCCGCGCTGGAATCCGGTGCAATTGATGCAATCGTTGCGGGCATGAGCCCCACGGCCGAACGCGAAGCGGAGATTGATTTCACGCAGACCTACTACGAATCCAATCTGGTCGTCATCATCCGCAAGTAATCGGAGGAAGATATGAGCTTTCTGAATGACGTTCTTCAGATTTTTCTGAAGTATTATCCCCAGCTTCTGCAAGGCGTCGGCAATACCATGCTCATCGCCCTGACCGGCACGCTGGCGGGCCTCGCCATCGGTCTGCTGACCGGTGTCGTGCGCACCGCTCCCCTGCCCGTTCATGGCTTCCCGCGTTTTTTGCGCAGACTGCTGAACGGCCTGATCTCCTGCTATGTGGAGATTTTCCGCGGGACGCCGATGATGGTGCAAGCCATGGTCATCTATTGGGGCTATGCCTTTGCAAGCGGCGGCAGTACACTGCCGCTGCTCCCCTCCGGCATTCTGATCGTGTCGATCAACACAGGCGCATATATGGCCGAAATCGTCCGCGGAGGCATTATCTCCATCGACCGCGGCCAGTTTGAAGGGGCGCTCTCCATCGGCATGACCCACAGCCAAACCATGCGCAAGGTCATCCTTCCGCAGGTGCTGCGCAATATTCTCCCCTCTGTCAGCAATGAGTTCGTCATCAACATCAAGGACACCTCCGTGCTGAATGTCATCGGGGTGACGGAGCTGTATTACTTTGCCGGCATCATCAAGCGTCAGAACTTCCAGACCTTCCAGACCTATCTGGTCGTCTGCGTGCTGTACTTCATTCTGACCTTTGCCGTCACACGTCTGCTGCGCTTTGCGGAAAAGAAGCTGGAGGGCAATGGCAACTACACCATCTTCGGCTCTCAGAGCAACAGCAGTGCCGAGATCCACATCCGCAGGGAGGAAGAAAACCATGGCTGAGAAGGTAATTGAGCTGGTTCATCTGCAAAAGCAGTTTGGGACACATCAGGTGCTGCGCGACATCAGCCTGAGCGTGGAAAAGGGCGAGGTTTTGAGCATCATCGGCGCGTCCGGCTCCGGCAAAAGCACAATGCTGCGCTGCATCAACCTGCTGGAAACGCCGACCGCCGGACAGATTCTCTACCACGGCAAAGATATCACAAGCCGCGACCTTGACCTTGCCAAATACCGCACCAAGGTCGGCATGGTATTCCAGAGCTTTAACCTCTTCAACAACATGACGGCGCTGAACAACTGCGTCACCGGACAGATGTCCGTTCTGAAGCGCAGCCGCCGTGAGGCCGAGGAGGTCGCAATGAAATATCTGACCAAGGTCGGCATGTCGCCCTATATCCACGCAAAGCCCGCACAGCTCTCCGGCGGGCAGAAGCAGCGCGTAGCCATCGCCCGCGCACTTGCCATGGAGCCGGAGGTGTTGCTGTTTGACGAGCCGACCAGTGCGCTCGACCCGCAGATGGTCGGCGAGGTTCTGACCGTCATGCGCGAGCTTGCCCAGGACGGTCTGACCATGCTCGTCGTCACGCACGAAATGGCCTTCGCGCGGGACGTTTCGACCAACGTCGTCTTTATGGATGAGGGACTGATCTGCGAATCCGGTGCGCCGGAGGCGCTCTTCTCCCATCCGCAGCAGGCAAAAACACGGGAGTTTCTTTCCAGATTCCTGTAAAATAAAAACGCAACCACCGCCCGGTGGTTGTGTTTTTATTATTATGTTTTCGCTCAGCCTTCCATGATCTTGAGGGTCGCGCTGGCGCCCAGGCGGCTGGCGCCGGCCTTGAGCATCGCTACCGCTTCATCATAGCTATGGATACCGCCGGAAGCCTTGACGCCCAACTCGGGGCCGACCGTTTCGCGCATCAGGCGAATATCCTCAACCTTCGCACCGCCGGTGGAGAAGCCGGTGGAGGTCTTGACAAAGTCCGCACCTGCCAGCTTGGAAACCGCGCAGGCCTTGACCTTTTCCTCATCGGTCAGCAGGCAGGTTTCGATGATGACCTTGACCTTTGCACGGCCCTTGACTGCATTGACGACCGCTTCGATATCACGCTTAACCAGCTTCCAGTCGCCGGACTTGACTGCGCCGATGTTGATAACCATGTCCACCTCGCGCGCACCGTGCTGCACGGCGTCAAACGCCTCAAAAGCCTTGACCTCCGGCGTGCAGGCGCCGAGCGGGAAAGCGACGACGCAGCAGGGCGTAACATCCGTCCCTGCAAGCTGCTGGGCAACAAACTCCATATAGGAGGGATTGACGCAGACGCTGGCAGTCTTGAACTTTTTTGCCTCGTCGCAGATGCGGCGGATGTCCTCAAGGCTGGCCTGCGGTTTGAGATAGGTGTGGTCAATATACTTGGGCATATCTGCCGGAGCGAGGCTGTCTGCCATAGGTTCCGGGGCGCGGGGTGCCTCCGCTACTTCGCGGGTCACTTCTTCGATCAGTTTCTGGATATCCATGAACATTTCGTTCCTTTCTTTCGGTATTGCTTTCAGTATACCATATCCCCCGGAGGCTGTCAATCGCGACTGCGGTACAATTCGGCCACAGCGAATAGGGAGAATTCGGCGCTTTTCGACATCTCTTTG
The DNA here is from genome assembly GCA_902475855.1 of uncultured Eubacteriales bacterium. Taxonomy (GTDB): domain Bacteria; phylum Bacillota; class Clostridia; order Oscillospirales; family Oscillospiraceae; genus JAZOXB01. The sequence goes on along the minus strand of CABSBF010000034.1, from coordinate 8,675 downwards.
CCCGCTCGGAACATATTTCGAAAAAAGCATCCCGCTGTGGTGTTGACATTCCTGAATATGTCTGCTATGCTGATTTTAGGATTCGGGAACAGAGGATGTGAACCGTCGGTTTTCCGATCAGGGCTATTCTCCACGACCTCGGATCCCGCAGCACCTGAGAACAGACGAGGTATACTTCCGGGTTTCCCGGAAAGGGCCTTTTCCAAGACCTCAGATGCTGTTTTTATAAACACAACCGGCAGGTACAGCCGATTTTCACTTTAACGTGTCTCTTCTTCCGTTTCATTGCCAGCGCGCCTTTCCGCCGGTGTAAGATGAGCCTTCTGCTTGACATTCCCGTCAGTCTGTGCTATTATTCATTTGAGGAAGCATTGTGTGATGTGAGCGAGCCCCTCCCGCTTCGGCGGGCTGAGGGCACGGCGCCGCCGGCAGTGCTTCCTCTTTTATGTGTTTGGGCATTGCGATTCCCGCTCAAAATTGTCCGGGAAGCTACTTCTGCGCGAAATTCTCATTTCTCTGCCTGCGAATACAGACGGCATAGAACACAATTGCCAGAAGCTGCACCGCCACGGATACTACCACCAGCCACACCGGGTTCAAATCATACATGGCCCCCAGCAGCCAGCTCCCCAAAAACCACGCAATGCCAAAGCCCGTCTCAAAGATGCCAAAGCCGGTGCTGCGCATCGAGGCCGGGACAATCTTGCTGACGGCGGCCTTCATAATACTTTCCTGTGCACCCATGCCCACACCCCACAGCACGATGCCCACGCCCATGAGCACAGGCGCTCTGGTGAGGAAGACGAAGCAGGAGAAGAAGGCGCTGCACAGGGTGGAGAGCATCAATGCCCTTAGGCCGATCTTATCAAACAGCCAGCCGAAAAACAGCGCCGCAAAGGCGTCTACCGCCATTGCCGCGGCATACAACAGGCTCAGGACAGAGGCTGGAAAGGCCTCCATTTTGGCTGCGTGGAGGGTGATGAGGGTAAAGTCGGCAAAACCGAAGGCAAACAGGCAGATAGCAATCATATACAGCACAAAAGACTTCTGCGTGCGGAATTCCGCCGATGCTCCCTGCGTTTTCTCAAACATCTCCGGATGGGGATACTTGACCTTTGCCAGCACCACCAGCGCAACGGTGATGATTGCCGGGATGCCCAACAGGGCAAAGCAGAGACGATAGGTGGAAAACAGGTTTCCCGTGCCTTTCACGGCAGCAATGACAAATAGCATAACCGGTCCCAGAAAGGCGCCGAGCTGATCTAAAAACTCCTGATAGGCAAAGCCCTTCCCCGTGCCGATCTCGCTGGCGGCGAAGCTGACCAGCGTATTTTTAGCAGGTTTTTTGATGGCCTTGCCCACCCGCTCCAGAATCACCAGCCCGCAGGCGATGACCCAGCCGTTTTCGGGAATAAGCGCCAGCGCCGGGATGGCCATCACCTGTAGAGCGTAGCCCGCGATGACCAATGTCCAGTATTTTTTCGTTTTGTCCGCAAAAACACCCGATAAAAGCCGCAGGGAGTAGCCGCACAGTTCGCCCACGCCGGACACAAAGCCGATGGTCGCGCCTGAGGCTCCCGCCAGATTCAGATATTCACCGAGAACGCTCCGCGCGCCCTCGTGCGTCATGTCTGAAAACAGGCTGACGATCCCCATCAGCGTAATGAACGCAATAGCTCCGCCCAGGCGTTTTCTATGTTCCAGATTCATTTGACATTCTCCCGTCCTTCTTACCCGGTGCATTTTTCTCTGTTTGTAGATTATATCATGCCGCTTCCAGGAATTCAATTGCACTTACAATGGCAGGCAGGTGATATACTTTCTATTTGCACAGAACATTTTGGTCAAAATTTGTAGGCACAAATACGATAAAGTATGATATAATTATCTATATGCACAAAAGCGGCAAGGCCGGCGGCCTGCCGCTTTCTGAATGCAGAACAACAGGAAAGATAAGAGGGAAAGAGAATCATGTCAAAAATCGTCAATGAGCCCAAGATCAAAAACGCCTTCGTGGTCAAGATCCGCGAGCTGCTGGAGCACCGTGCCTTCTGGCTGTATCTGCTGGTGGACGAGGCGGAGAAGCGCGGCCTCGACCCCAGGGATTTTGCCTCGGCGGCCATTTCCCGCTGCGGCATCTCGCAGGGCAACGACCTTGTGAAAAAGGGCGGCACCAAGAGCCTGAAGGGTCTGAAAAAGACGCTGTTCACCAAGGCGGCCCGCTGGGTCTTCGAAATGGATCTGGTGGAGAACACCGACGATACCCTGTATCTGGATTTCCACTACTGCCCGCTGGTCAAGGCGTGGCAGAAGGCCGGCTGCACCGACGAGGAGATCGCCCGGCTCTGCGACATCGCCATGTGCGGCGACCACGGTATCGGCAAGTGCTTTGATGCACGGCTGGAGCTGCCCAAAGCCATCGCAAAGGGCGACGACGTCTGCGCGCTGCGCTACATCAAGGACGGCAAGCAGGGGGAGAAATGAAAAAAGTCAACACCTCCCTCATCGTAAGACTGTGCCTTCCACAGTTCGCGGTTGGCCTGTTTACGACCATGCTGAATAACTATCTCATCTATTTTTATCAGCCCTCCAAGGTATCGGGCATCCCCGACCTTATCCCGCAGGGTCGGCTGGTGCTGGGCGTGCTGACCATCATCGGCATGATCAAGGCGGTGGGTCACATCATCGACGCGGTGACAGACCCGCTGATCGCCGCCGGCTCCGACAAGAGCAAGAATAAGGACGGACGGCGCATCCCCCTGATGAAAAAGGCGGCCATCCCCTTCGGCCTGTGCGCCTTGCTGATCTTCTTCGTGCCGCTGAACCGGGTGAGCGGCCTCAACGCCGCGTGGATCGCCGCCTTCATGTGGGGCTACTATTTCTTCTTTACGCTGTACATGATTCCCCACAATGCGCTGATCCCTGAGCTGATTCAGGACGGGCCTATGCGGGTGAATGCCTATACCATCAGTTCCTTCTTCTTTGTCACCGGCAGCGCCCTCGGCTATGTGAGCCCGCTGATTGCCAGCGCATTCAAGAGCGCCGGTATGAGCACGCTGTCCGCGTGGCGCACCACCTTCGGCATCTATACGGCGATCGGCGTCATCCTGCTGCTGATCCCCGCCTACACCATCCGGGAAAAGGACTATGTCCGCTCCGTCATCCCCAATGTGACGCTGGGTCAGTCGCTGAAGCACGCCTTCTCCAATAAGCACTTCCGTCTCGTGACGCTGGGGCAGCTGCTGGAGAACACCGGCATGGCGTTCTTTCAGGCGTGCATCATGTACTATGTGACCTCGCTGATGGGTCTTGCGGAGACGTACTCCGTGCTGATCCTGGCCATCTCCATAGCGGGTTCGCTGCTGATGTATCCGCTGGTAAACAAATTCGCGAAAAAGCACGGCAAAAAGCTGCCCATCATTCTGGGCTGCATCGTCTTCTCCGCCGCGGAGATCGTGATCTGCTTCAGCGATATGCTGCCGGGGAACCGGCTGGTGCTGGCCTGCGTGTTCGCCCTGTTCGTATCCTTCCCCTTTGCGGTGCTGAACGTGCTGCCCGGCGCTATGATGGCGGACATCATCCAGTATGACACCGTCACCACCGGCGTCAATCAGGAGGGGATTTTCGGCGCGGCCCGGAGCTTTATCGTAAAGATGGGCAACTCGCTGGCCATTATGATTGTCCCCTCTCTGATCGTCACAGGGGCGGCTGCTGGGGAAAACGTAGGTGTGTTCGGCCTGAAGCTCACTGCCGTGGCAGGAGCCATCTTCTGCATTCTGGCAGTTTTCGTATTTCTGCGCTATAGAGAAAATGAAGTTCTTGCCACCATCGCAAATGGCAGAAAAGAGGGAGAAACGCTGTGACAGACAATCTGAACGCCTCGCTTGAGGCTAGAGATCTTCGCTATGCGGAGCGTCTTGCAGAGATGATACGCTGCCGGACAGTATCCAAAAAGGACTGCTTCGAGCCGGCGGAGTTTCTGAAGCTGCGGCAGGTCATTGCGGAATTATTCCCCTTGACGGCAGAGCGGGCGGAACTGACCATCGTAGGTGACGATGCCTACCTGTACAAATTGGTGGGCAAGGATACCCGCCGGAATGTAATGCTCATGTCCCACCACGATGTGGTGGACGCCGCCGGCGATTGGCAGGAAGACGCCTTCGGCGGTGTCATTAAAGATGGAAAGCTCTGGGGCAGAGGCACGGTGGACACCAAAACGCCACTGTTTGCGGAGTTCTCCGCCATAGAGGAGCTCCTGAAGGAAGGTTTCGTGTTCCCTGTCAATGTGTACCTTTTCTCCTCTTATAACGAAGAAATCGGCGGCGATGGGGCGCCTCTCGCACTGGAATACTTCCGGAACAACAATCTGCGCTTTGACTGGATCATTGACGAGGGCGGCGCGGTTATTGATCCGCCCATGGCAGGCATTCACAAAAAGTGCGCTATGATCGCCGTACATGAAAAGGGGCGCTGTACGGTGCAGCTCACAGCTAAAAAGCAGTCCGGTCACGCAGGGCTGGAAGGTGGACATAAGACCCCGGTGATGCGCATGGTGGACTTCATGGCGGAGGCAGACGCACAGAATCCCTTCATTCGCAGACTCCACCCGGAAGTAAAAGGGATGTTCGAGGCATTGGCACCCCACATGAATTTTCCCATGAGCTTTGTGTTTTCCCATCTCGGATTGTTCTCCGGTCTGCTTGTCAGGCTGATGCCGAAACTCAACGCCGCGGCGGGCGAAATGCTCGGAACTGGCTGCACATTCCGCAAGCTCTCCACTGATGAGGACGGAAGCTGCTATGGCGAGGCCTTCCTGCGCTGCATCAACGACGCCGATCTTGCCAAAGATCTGGATGCCCTGCGTCAGATGGCGGCAAAGCATGGTGTGGATCTGACACTGCGGGATGAGGATAACGAGTATTACAAGCCTACTTCTCTGGAAAGTTCGGGCTACAAGTACATCAAAAAGGCGGTGGAAGCCGCTTTCCCCTACGCCGTTGCCGCACCCTTTATTCTCCCGGCAGGGACGGATGCGAGGCAGTTTACCAGTCTCTCAGATGCGGTGATCCGCTTTGCACCCATCGACATTGACAAGCAGCAGTATGCCTCTGTTCACGGGGAGAATGAGAATATCAGCGTGGATAAGCTCCATCTGGCAGTGGATTTCTACAAAGAACTGCTGAGAAGCTACCCCGCAAAATAATCATAAAGGAGTGTGCTCACATGAATAAAAAGGTACTGATCATTTCCTCCAGTCCACGCAAGGGCGGCAATTCAGAAACGCTGGCAGCAGCTTTTGCCGCAGGCGCAAGTGAGGCGGGCAACCACGTGGAAACCATCTTCCTGCGGGAAAAGCACTACGGCTTCTGCAAAGGCTGCTTTGCCTGTCACAAGTTGGGACACTGCGTCATTCAGGACGATGTGCCTCAAATCATCTCCAAAATGCACGACGCTGACATTCTGGTATTCGCTACACCCGTCTATTATTACAGTGTCAGCGGCCAGCTCAAAACGCAGTTTGACCGTTCCAATCCACTTTATGACGGCGATTATGTCTTCACCAAGGCATATCTGCTGTCCACGGCAGCCGACAACGAGCCAGGTACCTTTGAGGGCACCGAGAAGGCTGTGCAGGGCTGGCTGGACTGCTTCCCCCGCTGTGCACTGGCGGGCACGGTAATGGCCGGCGGTGTGAACAAGGTCGGCGATATTGCCGGGCATCCCGCTCTGGAAATCGCCCGGCAGATGGGAAAAGAGGTCTGAAAATAGTAATAAAATAACGGTCACACAATCCAAACGGACTGTGTGACCGTATTTATATCAGTTGTTTTTCCTACGCTACTTGCGTCAGCTTCTTATTGGCGCTGATCGCGGATGGCAGCCTGTGCTGCAGCCAGGCGAGCAATCGGAACACGGTACGGACTGCAAGATACATAGCTCAATCCAACCTTGTGGCAGAACTCAACAGAAGCGGGGTCGCCGCCATGTTCGCCGCAAATGCCCAGCTTGATGTCCGGACGGGTCTGACGGCCCAGCTCCGCAGCCATTCTGACCAGCTTGCCGACACCGATCTGATCAAGATGCGCAAACGGGTCAAACTCATAGATCTTGCGATCGTAGTAAGCATCAAGGAACTTGCCTGCATCATCACGGCTGAAGCCGAAGGTCATCTGAGTCAGGTCGTTGGTGCCGAAGGAGAAGAATTCGGCTTCCTTGGCGATCTCATCCGCAGTCAACGCGGCGCGCGGGATTTCAATCATGGTGCCGACGGAGTACTTCATCTTCACACCGGCGTCCTTGATCAGGCGCTCGGCCGTGGCGACAACGACATCCTTAACATACTTGAGCTCCTTGACCTCGCCAACCAGCGGGATCATGATTTCCGGCTCAATGCGGTACCAGGGATACTCGTGGTTGACCTGCATCGCAGCCTTGATAACAGCGGTGGTCTGCATCTCTGCGATTTCCGGATAGGTGACAGCCAGACGGCAGCCGCGGTGACCCATCATGGGGTTGAACTCATGCAGGGAGGCAATTACGTCCTTCAGCTCTTCAACGGTGATGTGCAGTTCACCGGCGATCTCAACAATATCCTCTTCCTTGGTGGGCAGGAACTCATGCAGGGGGGGATCGAGGAAACGTACGGTCATCGGGCGGCCCTTGAGCTCACGATACATAGCCACAAAGTCGCTCTGCTGATAGGGAAGAATCTTTGCCAAAGCTTCCTTACGGGCCTCGACGGTCTTAGCAACGATCATCTCGCGCATTGCCTTGATGCGGCTGGACTCAAAGAACATATGCTCGGTGCGGCACAGGCCGATGCCTTCTGCGCCAAACTTGACCGCCTGTGCGGTATCTCTGGGCGTATCGGCATTGGTACGGACGCGCAGGACACGGAAGCTGTCTGCCCAACGCATGAAGCGGTCGAAGTTGCCGCTGATGGTAGCCTCCACGGTCTCAATGGCGCAGCCGTAGATATTGCCGGTGGAACCGTCAATGGAGATCCAGTCACCCTCGTGGTATTCCTTCTCCCCAATGGTGAAATACTTTTCTTCCTCGTGCATGGTAATCTCGCCGCAGCCGGAAACGCAGCAGGTTCCCATGCCGCGTGCAACGACCGCCGCGTGGGAGGTCATGCCGCCGCGAACGGTCAGGATACCCTGAGCTGCCGCCATGCCCTCGATATCCTCAGGGCTGGTTTCCAGGCGGACCAGAACGACTTTCTCGCCGTTTGCTGCCCAGTTCTTGGCGTCTTCCGCGGTAAATACGACACGGCCGCAAGCAGCGCCGGGAGAAGCTGCAAGGCCCTTGCCGACAACCTCGGCCGCCTTCAGGGCAGCGGTGTCAAACTGCGGATGCAGCAGAGCGTCAAGCTGCTTCGGCTCCACGCGCATGACAGCCTCTTCACGGGAAATCATGCCCTCGTCAACGAGGTCGCAGGCAATCTTCAGTGCAGCGGCTGCGGTACGCTTGCCGTTACGGGTCTGGAGCATATAGAGTCTGCCATTTTCAATGGTGAACTCCATATCCTGCATATCGCGATAATGGTTTTCCAGACGGTTCGCAATGTCTACAAACTGCTCGTAGACCTGCGGCATGTCGTCCTTCAGTTTGGAGATCTTGCTGGGGGTACGGATGCCGGCGACGACATCCTCACCCTGAGCGTTGATCAGATATTCGCCGAACAGCGCCTTTTCGCCGGTGGCGGGGTCGCGGGTAAAGGCGACGCCGGTGCCGGACTTGTCGTTCAGGTTGCCGAAAACCATCGGCTGAACATTGACGGCCGTGCCCCAGGAATAGGGGATGTCATTCATGCGGCGGTAGACATTTGCGCGGGGATTGTCCCAAGAGCGGAACACGGCCTTGATGGCCTCCATGAGCTGGACGGCAGGGTCGGTCGGGAAGTCCTCACCCTTTTCCTTCTTGTAATGTTCCTTGAACAGAACAACCAGCTTCTTCATATCCTCGGCGTCGAGGTCGATGTCGTTCTTGACGCCCTTAGCTTCCTTCACCTCGTCAATGATGACTTCAAAGGTCTTCTTGGACAGCTCCATAACGACGTCGGAGAACATCTGGATGAAGCGGCGATAGGAGTCATATACAAAACGGGTAAACGCAGGAGTGGGATTGCCGGCGATAAGGCCAGCTGCAACCTCGTCATTCATGCCGAGGTTCAGAATGGTGTCCATCATGCCGGGCATGGAAGCGCGCGCGCCGGAGCGGACAGAAACGAGCAGAGGATTCTTTGCGTCGCCGAACTTCTTGCCGTTGATCTTCTCGATCTCGGCCAGAGCTTCGTAGACCTGCGTCTTGATTTCATCATTGATGCCGCGGCCGTCCTCGTAGTACTGCGTGCAGGCTTCGGTGGAAATGGTGAAACCCTGCGGAACAGGCATACCGAGGTTGGTCATCTCAGCGAGGTTGGCGCCCTTGCCGCCAAGCAGCTCACGCATGGAGCCATTGCCCTCTGAGAAAAGGTAAACATACTTCATTGATCTGGTTAACCCCTTTCTTTGTGTGGAAACGGTATTTCACTGCCGTTTCAATCGCTTGTATTATTTTGATTTCACTGCGTACTAAAATATAACACAGCTTTCATGGATTTGCAATTATTTTCAACATGAAAATTATAAAAAACGAAAAAATAATTTGAATGAAAAACTTTTTCCCCTGCA
>CABSBF010000033.1 GCA_902475855.1 uncultured Eubacteriales bacterium | reverse complement strand
AGGGAGTAGGCGTGTAAAAAGCGCGCGAGAGTTCAAATCTCTCTCACTCCGCCAGTTGTCCGCCGTAATTCTGATAGAATTACGGCGGGTTTTTATGGAGCTATGTCAAATGAATCCTTTCGCAGCGGCGGGTGAAATGCGCGTCGGGCTGCGCCCGGGCATCCGCTTTGGTTTTGATTATGCCCGGTTTTTGTTGTGCGACGCTTCCATTCATGATATCATAATGTCCGGAGCAAGCAAATTTTCGGAGAAATTCGGAGGTATCTTATGATTTACCATGGCTCATGCATTGCCGGGCTGCACACAATCAAGGCAAATTCAAAGTCCCATTCCACCGGCAAATTCGTTGCGTATTTCAGCGAGGATCGGTGCTATGCGCTGGTCTGCTGCCGAAGCCGCGCGGAAAACTTTGTCACCATGGGCGTCGCCGCCGATGGCAGGCAGCACTATTTCGAGCGTTTCCCGAATCAGCTGGAAGCCATCTACAAAGGAAAACAGGGGTATGTCTATTCTCTCGACACGACGGACGGTCTGACGCGCGGGAGAGGGCATTCATGGGAGAGCGAATGCGATGTTCCCGTCTCGCAATGCGAGCGCATTGCCGATGTGTACGACGAAATTCTGCAAGAGGAAGCGCGCGGCAATCTCATCATCCACCGATATGCCGAAATCGACCCGGCAGAGCAGAAGAAACACGCAAATTACATCAGAGATCATCTTGCGGATGAAGGGGCTGAGATGGAAGAATTCTACCGCACGCATTTTTCATCCTTATGGGATTGAGCGCCTTCCCCGCAAATCCGGATGTTCGCTCTGAATGGTCTGAGCGCTGACACCTTTTGCCTTGGGATGCTGTAAAGCGTTCAAAAGTTCCTGCGGTCTACAAATAATCCGCTCTCCCGTTGGGTGAAGCGGATTTTTTGCGTAAACAGAACACTATGGATCAATTATAAAAAATATGCTGTAACTTGTGGTATTGCATTTGTGATTAAGGGGGTGCATTCCCGAAAACTACTGCACCCCCCTTTGCGCCGAAAATGCACCCCCACTTGAAATTCTATTAAAGTTAGGGTTATTTGCCATAAGTCCACCGTATTTTTGATAGAATTACGGTGGACTTTTTTATGCCGACACAGTATACTTGAGTTTGACGAATGAGAATTCGGAGGATAGAGATGCAAATAATCCAGCTAAAGAAGATGACTCGGGAATTGTGTCATGAACTGTATAAGCACTGGAGTAATGATGCATCTATTTATGCGGATATGTCTGGATTTAAGCCATACGCCTATAACGAAGCTCAGGTTGACAGATATTTCGAATCGAAAAATGAATCGTCTCGTATTGTATTTGCAATTATGCTTGATGGAAGCCCTATCGGAGAACTGCAGCTGAAACGGATAGATCTTGAAAAAGCTGAGTGCACTCTGAGCATTCATATGCAAAACGATACTGTGAAAGGAAAAGGCTACGGAACGCAAGCTGAATGTTTAGCGGTTAAAATTGCTTTTGAAGAAATGGGAATGGTTGCAGTCAATGCAGATACCATTATGAAAAATACTCGAAGTCAGCATGTGCTAGAAAAGGTGGGATTCCACTTTATTGGGGATGACGGTATGTTCAAATACTATCGTATTGAGCGATAGATTTAAGTTTGTTGCAAAGCGGGCAATGTAATTATCAGGAAAGCAATGCATCCCCTTAAAGCGAGAACTGCACCCCCGCAGAACCAAAGGTGCACCCCCTTACACGGTTTCTATCAAAATGACGGTTCTTCTATTTTTTGCAGTCAATTTCTTTGACATTTTCGACCCGTGTGTTAAAAAACGCCCTTGCAAGATTGCTGCTTGCAAGGGCGTTTGTGAGCGTGAACGGGGAAAAAGGATTTGTGCCGGATGTGCAATGATATTTGCTCAGGCGGAGATGCCGAAAAGGGAAAGATACCAGCCGAGCCCTGCCACGACAATGACCAGGTATGCCGCGTAGATCATAAGCAGGATGACACCCTGCCAGCGACTGAATTTCTTATGAATGATGGTCGGTACAAGGGCAATGAGCGAAACAAGAATAGCTACCGGAAAGTCCAGATAGATATTCTGCGCGGAGACCGGAAGATTGCCGCCGTAGACAAAGGAGCTAAACACCTTATATTAAAATGGTGGGCCTCCGGGGACTCAAGCCCGGGATTGTTCGGTTATGAGCCAGATGCTCTAACCAACTGAGCTAAAGGCCCAATTCTGTACCCAGCGTGAAATAATAATATACCCAAAGGCCGCAAATTGTTAACAACTAATCTCGTCAGCTGCGCAGCTTCGCGGCCATCTCGGCGATTTTTTTGCGATCCCATTCGTTTTTGCAGCCGTCCTTGGTCAGACATGTGCTCACGACCATGCCGTCGCAGTGCTTCGCGGCCTCAAGAAGGTTGTTCAGATTGATGCCGCCGCCCGCCAAGCGCGGAATGGCAGGGAAAGCCAGCTCGATGTCATCGAGAATGCGACAGGTTTCTTCAAAGCCTGCGCCCGTGAGAAGGACTGCGTCCGCGCCGTATTTTTTCGCCTGCGAAACGGCCAGACAGTAATCGCGCTCGGACAGGGGAGCACCCATGCGGTCTAGAATATCTGCGCAGATAGAAACCTCGCGATCCACCAGACGGCGGTAGTGAAAGGCCTCGTGCGCGCTGCCCTCGACCAGGCCGGCGGGCTTCTGCATTGCTCCGACAAAGACCTTGCAGCGAATGTATTGGGCGTAGGTTGCCGCGGCGATGGTCAGAGCGTTGCGTGCGCTGTTACTTTCGATGATCAGGCCGATGGGAAATTCCGGGAAGGTACGCGTTACGCTGTAGGTCAATGCCGAGATATAGGCCAGCGCCTTGCCGTCCAAGCCGTCACAATGCGGCGTGTTATCCTGTAACATGACACTATCGAAGCCGCCCTCGGCGTAGGCCTCTACGTTCCGCAGGAGCCAGCATTCGATTTTTCGAAGTTCCTGCTGCGTCCCATAGAGAAAGGGTGGCATGTGGATGGAGCCGAGAAGAAGGGGATGGCCATTTTTTTTCTGGAAACTGAACATTTTGTTCCTCCGTTCCGCGTTACCCCTCCCGTCGGCCCTTATGCCCTGCGCGGCGGACAGGTGCTCTCGCGGACAATGAGCTTCGGCTGAAGGATAACGTCTTTTTTGTATTTTTCCTTTGTATCGATCAGGGAGAGCAGCAGATCCACCGCTTCCTTGGCGATCAATTCTATGGGCTGGTGCACGGTGGTCAACGGACGATCCGGGATCTCCGACAGGATAATGTCATCATAGCCGACGATGGAAATATCCTCCGGAATGCGTAGCCCGCGACGCGTGCAGGCGCGGTACGCGCCGATTGCGATCAGGTCGTTGAAGGCGAACACCGCCGTCACGCCCTTCTCCAACAGAGAGGGCATCAGCGTATTGCCGGTGCTGATGCTGAAGTTTCCTGAGCAAATCAAATCCGGATCATATTTCACGCCGAATTCTGTAAGTGCGCGGCGATAGCCGTCCAGACGCGCAATCACATTGTCGAGGGTCGGCTCTGCGGTGATGCAGCCGATTCTGCGGTGTCCCAATTCCAGCAGATGCTTTGCTGCGAGATAGCCGCCCAGCTCGTGATTGACGGAGACGGAGCTGGCCACCTCGTTTTCGATCACGCGATCCGTCATGACGACGGGAACCTGTGTGCTGCGGACGATCTCCTCGAAGCGCGCGGCATAGTTGGCGCTGGATTTTGAGGAGCGGACAAAAATAATCCCGTCTACGCCCTTGTTGATAAAGAGCTTGAGATAATCCAGATCCTTTTCCGCCGTGCCCATGGAGTTACCGAACAGCAACGCATACTGATGCCGATCCAGCTCACGCTCCACCAGCTTGGACAGCTCGGAAAAGAAAAAGTTGCCGATATTCGGAAGAATCAAGCCAACCGTGTGGCTCTTTTTGGTAATGAGCGCAACCGCAATGGGATTCGGCTCGTAGCCGAGCTGTCTGGCTGCCTCAAAGACCCGTGCGCGGGTTTCCTCTGAGGCGCGGATCGCCTTGTTGTTCAAAATCAGGGAGACGGTCGTTGCGGAAACCTTGGAAAGCTGAGCTACGTCCTTGATGGTCGCCATGATTCTCACTCCTTCTTACGCCGGTGTGTTTACAGGTATATTTTACCACAGAGGTTCGGGAGCGTCAAATATTCTGTTATTTTTTTTCTTCGCAGATAATATGCTTGGAGATTTCTCGCAGTTTGTCGCATTTTTGCCCGATCAGATGAAAAAAACTGAAATCCTGAATGCAGCAGCTTGCCACAACTGCAGCATAGCGCGCAGCGGCCACAGCATTCTTGTGCGCAAGGTAATATGACAGGAATCCTCCGTTGAAGCTGTCTCCCGCGCCGGTTGCATCCACCACATGCGAAAGCTGCCGGATGCCGACGTGCGTGGTGCGCCCTCTGTCCAGCTCACAGACAAGGCAGCCCTGTGTGGATTGCTTGACAATCAGCAGGCGCACGCCCGCCTCGCGAACACGTGCGATTTGAAGCTCAAGCTGACCGGCAATATCCGGATATATTTCGTTCAGCTCTACATCGGACGGCATAAAAATATCCGTGTAGCGCAGACACTCGTGGATTGCCGCTGTATTTTCCTGCGCAAAATACTCGGAAAGATCCATCGCAACGGGGAGCCCCTGCTCCCTTGCCCACTGTGCGTACAAAAGCTGATTTTTTCCGAGCATGGGCGCAAGATAGACACAGCCGTAGGCATGCGGATTCAGAGGCAGATGCCGCGGCGCCTGCTCTATCGTTGCGTCGAGCCATGCCTGAGTCTTGTGGGCGAAATTTGTACGAACCAGATTCTTGTCATAGCGCATGGAAGAACGCCTCTGTTTGCCCAGCACGGGAAGCAGATTGCTCGTGTCGATGCCCGCCTCGTGCATGGTTTGGAAAATATACTCCGGAAAATCCGGACAAAGGGTAGCCAGAAGGTCAACCGGCGCACTGTAGATTCCGGCTGCAAAGGCCGTGTAGAGCGCGCCGCCGCCCGGCCGCTCCTCTGCTTCCTGCTCAGCGGTATAGATGTGATCTAGATTCAGATGTCCGACGATCAGAAGACGCTCCTGCATTGTTAGCCACCTCTTAAAGTACCATGTCGCGGCCGCGAGTCAGAATGCGGCTGCACGTTTTGCGGAAGGGGTCGGTGTGATCCCGCGTATCGGGATTCAGACCCTTTTCATAGGAATAGTGGTACGCGACAAGCTGGAAGGGAAGGGCATACAGAAAGGGCGTCACCCATTGCGGGCATTCGGGCATCCGAACGGAGAACTTTCCGACGGAGCACAGCTCCTCGTCATCACTGAGAATGAATAGATCGCAGCCGTACTTGCGCAAAACCGCGGCTACCTCGCGGCAACGGTCGAAGCCGTCGCCCGTCGGTGCGATCAGGAAGACCGGATTGGCGCGGTCCACGATCCAGAATTCGCCGTGACAGAACTCCTCACACTCCTGCCCGATACCCAATGTAGAGCAGATTTCCATGAACTTGGCGGCACCGTATTTTGCCGTTCCGTAGTTGCAGCCCGCGCCCAAAACAAAGAAGGGCGGACGGCTGCTGATGATGCGCATGTTTCGCGCGGCACGCCGGCAGGTGTCCTCCGCCGAGTCCAGCACCGGACCGACCAGCTCCAGAGCGTGCGTCAGCTCGTCAAGCCGCTGGTGCTTGCACGTCTCATCCAAGGAGGAAAGGGCGATGGCGGAACGCGCCAGAGCGTACATGCTGCCGAGATAGGTGAGCGTGCCGCAGGTCCACGTCGGCTCGGTGTCGAGATCCAGAAAAACCGGACGCAGGGCTGTCTGTGCAAGGCTGCTGTCGCGGTTGTTCGTGATGCCGATCACATACGCGCCGTTTTTCTGTGCCTTTTCCACGCATTCAATGGTACGCACCACGTTGCCGGAGATGGAAATAGCAATAACGGCCGACTGCGCATGGACACGGTGCAGTCGGAATTTTGCGAAATCCAGAGAGGACGCCACCTCGATTTCACAGTCCGGACACATGCTCTGGAAGAAATGACGTACAGCCAGTCCAATATAAAAGGAATCGCCGCTGCCAGTGATTACAACGTGACGGACTCTGCGCGTTTTCAGGTCCTCACAGCAGGCCTGCATGGAGTGCTCCACGGACTGCACGGTCTTTAACAGATGCGCCTGATGCCGAACCTCGGCCATCATAGGATGCTCGCTCATAATAATGTATGTCCCTCCTGTGGTATGATTTAGGAATAGATAAAACGTTTATTCATGCTGTATTATAGTGGATATTGGATTCATTGTCAACCGAAAAGCAAAAAAAGAAGTTCGTTCCGCATCTTTCGGTAAAATTCCACAAGTTTCTTGGCCATTGTTTCCAATTGAGAACAGAAATTTTCGACAGATTCCACAAACTTCATCTGCGAAACAAAAAAGATATTGCAATATTTTCAGTGCAGTGCTATACTAGCCGCAGTGATAAATCGGTTTATCGAATGCCGTTTGTCAGAACCTAATCTAAAAACTTAGGAGGAAAAAGAATCATGAAAAAACTGCTCGCAATGCTTCTTGCACTTTCAATCGCAGTGTGTTTGTTTGCCGGTTGCGCCGGTGACAAAGAGCCCACCCCGTCCGGCAGCACGCCTGCTGCATCGGATCCCGCAAACAGCGAACCCGCCTCGTCCGACGACGACACCGACTTCGACTATTCCAAGCTGAAGATTTGCATCCTCATCCACGGTCTGCTCGGCGACAATGGCTACTTTGATTCCGCTGCGCAGGGCGGAAAGCGCATGGAGCAGGAGCTGGGCTGCAAGGTTCAGGTTGTCGAAATGGGCAAGGACGCCTCGGTTTATGAAGCGAATCTTGCTGATGCCTCCGAATCCGGCTACGATCTGGTCATCATGGGCGGCTTCCGCTACTATGAGATCATTGAAAAGATGGCCGAGCAGTATCCCGACCAGAAGTACATCATGTATGATAATATCGGCAACTTCAAAGACTTCAAGAACGACAACGTCTATGCTTACAGCTTCGCTTCCGAGCAGGGCTCCTTCCTTGCCGGCGCGCTGGCTGCGCTGTGCGCAAAGGATACCGAGAACTTCGAGCACGTCACTGCGGACAGTAAGATCGGCGTTATGTGCTCGGCGGACGAGCCCATGCTCAACAACTTCGTCTGCGGCTACATTCAGGGCGCTGCCTATGTCGATCCCGACATCAAGATTCTTTCCTCGTATATCGGCTCCGGTCAGGACACCGTGAAGGCCAAGGAGCTTGCCCTGCAGATGTTCTCTCAGGGGGCCTCCATCGTCTACACTCCCGCCGGCCAGACCATCATGTCCATCATTGAGGCCGCCAAGGAAAAGGGCGGCTACATCATCGGCTGCGACAACGACCAGTATACGCTCATCAAGGACACCGATCCGGAGGGCGCCGCACTGACCCTGACCTCCGCGCTCAAGCCCGTGGGTGATACGCTCTTTGACTGTGTCAAGGCCTACGGCGAGGGCAAGCTGCCCTTCGGCACTGGCGAAAACCTTGGCCTGAAGGAAGGTGGCTCCACGCTTGCTTACCATGAGAACTACATGAAGGCAATCCCGCAGGAGATTCGCGATCAGCTCGACCAGATCCGGCAGGATATTATCGACGGCAAGATCGAAGTCTGGCGCGCCTCCGACAAGACACCCGAGGAGGTTTCCGAATACCGCAACAGCTTCCTGCCCTGATGAACAAACTTGAGGGTAGCGGCACAGCCGCTACCCTCATCGAACTTTGAACTTTCTATTGTTTCTGACAAACCGGCTTTAGACAAGCAAAAGGAGGCCTCAAATGGCAGATTGCCCGGAATACGTCCTTGAAATGAAGGGGATCGTTAAGGTCTATCCAAACGGCATCGTTGCGAACAAGGATGTAAACTTCTCCGTGCGCAAGGGAGAAATCCATGCGCTTTCCGGCGAAAACGGCGCCGGAAAAACAACCCTGATGAAAATGCTGTTCGGTCTGGAACGGATTGACAGCGGTGAGATTTATATCAATGGCCAAAAGGTCACGGACATCAACTCTCCCATGGACGCGATCCGCCATGGCATCGGTATGGTGCACCAGCACTTCATGCTGGTCGATAAGCTCACGGTTGCGGAAAATATGGTGCTTGGCATGGAGCCGCGCAAGCGTGGAACCCTGATCGACTTTGAAAAGGCCGTGCAGATGACGCAGGACATTTCAAAAAAATACAATCTTCCCATAGATCCGCGAGAAAAGGTCGGCAACCTTTCCGTCGGAAGCAAGCAGAAGGTTGAAATCCTCAAGGCGCTTCTGCGCGGCGCGGAGATTCTGATTCTCGACGAACCGACCGCTGTCCTGACGCCGCAGGAAACCGACGAGCTGTTCAAGGAACTGATCGGCTTTAAGGAAGCCGGACATACCATCATTTTCATTTCTCACAAGCTGCGTGAGATCAAGCAGCTTTGCGATCGGATCACGATCATTCGCGCTGGCCGCACCATGGGATCCTTTGACGTAAGCGACGTGACGGAGCAGGACATTTCCCGCCTGATGGTAGGCCGAGATGTCATTCTCAATGTTGAAAAAACGCCCGCGCAGCCGAAGGATGTCATCCTTTCGGTCGATGGGCTGTGTTATACGAATTACAACCATGTGAAGGTGCTCAACGATGTCAGCTTCCGTCTGCGCAGGGGACAGATTCTCGGTGTAGCGGGAGTCGAGGGCAACGGACAAAGTGAGCTGATCCAGATCATTACGGGAAATCTGCCCTTCAGCTCCGGTAACGTCACCTTCAACGGCATCCCGCTGCGCGGCAAGCCAATCCGCGCCATCCGTGAACGCGGCATGTCCTACATTCCGCAGGACCGCATGACCGTCGGCATTGCCGCGGAAAGCTCGATTGCCGACAATCTGATTTCCGACCGCTACTACCGCAAGCCATACAGCGGCAAGGCGTTCCTGCATACCAAGAATATCAGAACGGAATCCGACGAGCTGATTCAGGAATTCCGTGTTCTGTGTGCCGACCGCCAGCAAAGCATCGGCTCACTTTCCGGCGGCAATATCCAAAAGGTTGTTGTGGCACGCGAATTCTCCTCCGAGCCCGCAGCGATCATTGCGGAGCAGCCAACGCGCGGCGTTGACGTCGGTGCAACGGAGTTTATCCGCAGAAAGATTGTCTCCATGCGCGACGAAGGCGCAGGGGTGCTGCTGATTTCTGCCGATCTCAACGAGGTGCTTGAGCTGAGCGACAGCATTATCGTCATGTTCGGCGGAGAGATTGCGGCCTACTTCCCGGACAGCTCCGACGTCACGGAGGAGCAGCTCGGCCTTTATATGCTGGGCATTGAAAAAATGTCTCCAGAAGAAATCAGCTTTTAGAGGATACGCCATGAAAACAAATCTGAGAAAAGTGAATCTGATCGTGGATCTAGCCAAGCTGCTGATCACGATCCTTATTGCCATGGTCTGCGTCACACTCCTGATCCTGCTGGTCAGCGAGGAGCCGCTTACGGCGATCCGCGCGTTTTTCCTCGGGCCGTTCAGCACTCCGCGCCGCTTGAGTCAGGTGTTCCAGTTGGCTACGCCCATCATGTTCACCGGACTTGCCGTGACGGTAATGTTGCGCGCGGGTTTGTTTAACATGGGCGCCGAGGGCGCGCTGTACTTCGGCGGCATCTGCGCTACTTTTGTGGCCGTCAAAATGCAACTTCCTCCGGTCCTGCATACGGTTGTCGCGCTGCTGGCCGGTGCGATCGGCGGCGGTCTGGTCGGCATTATCCCCGCGGTTTTGAAGGCCAAATTCAAGATCGGCGAGCTGGTGGTGTCCATCATGATGAATTATGTCATGATCAGCATCAGCATGTTTATCCTGAACTATTATCTGCGCGATGTTTCCGTCTCTGCGCGCATCTCCAAGAGCTTCGAGGAATATGTCAAGATTCCCAAGCTGTTTGGCACCGCGCACTACGGCTTCCTGATTGCCGTCGGTGTGGCTGTGCTTGCATGGGTTTTGATCAACCGCTCCAAAATCGGCTATGAAATTCGCATTGCGGGCAACAATTCCGCCTTTGCCTCTTACTCCGGTATTAAGACCATCAAAGTCATCATTCTCTCGCAGGTCATCGGCTGCGCAATCGCCGGTCTTGGCGGTGGCGCCGAGGTGCTGGGCAGCTACAACGCCTTTAGCTGGGACGGCGCGACTGGCTACGGCTTTGACGGCATGGTTGTGGCCATCATTGCCCGGCGCAATCCGCTGTCCGCCGTTTTCGCAGCGCTGTTCATCGGGTATCTGCGCGCAGGCGCGGACATCATGAACCGCACCTCCGACGTTGCGCTTGAGGTCATTCAGGTTGTTCAGGCGATCATGATCGTTCTTGTCGCCGCCGAAGCCTTCCTTTCCAATTGGCGGCATAAGCTCACGGTCAAGGAAACCAGTCTTGTGAACGGAGGGATCAAAGAATGAGTCTGATTCTGGATACATTATTTTCCGCCAACACCGTTACGGCAACCATCCGTGTTTTGACTCTGCTGATTTTCGGCACCATGGCAGCCGTCATCAACGTCACAAGCGGCATCAACAACATCGGCATTGAGGGTATTTTCCTCTCCAGCGCGCTGGTTGCCGTTTTGGGGAGCTGGCTCACGCAGAGCTGGGTCCTTGGAATGCTGCTGGCTGCGCTCTGGGGCGTTGCGCTCAGCCTGCTGTTCGGCTACCTGACCATGAAGCTTGGAACCAACAATATCCTCTGTGGTCTGGCACTGAATATGTTTGCCTCCGGCGGTACGGTCTTTGTGCTCTCGGCGGTCACCGGGCAAAAGGGCTCGTCCATTTCTCTTGCCAGCAAGGTTGCGCCCCGCTTTTCCATCCCACTGCTCAAGGAGATTCCCTATCTCAAGGTTCTCTTTACCGATTACAGCTTCTTTACCTATCTTGCCATTTTGGTTGTTATTTTTGTTGTCATTATGATCAAGAAGACCCCCATTGGTCTGCGCATCCGCGCCGTCGGTCTGAACCCAAATGCGGCAAGCTCCGTCGGCATCAATGTGCGCACCGTGCGCTATACTGCCTTTGCCATGTCGGGCGCGATTGCCGGCCTTGGCGGAGCGTATCTAACCATGGGCTATTTCTCCTCCTTCACACGCGACATGACCGCAGGCATCGGCTTTATGTGCATTGCCGCCTGTAATATGGGCGGTGTGACACCAGTCGGCGGCCTGCTGGCGGCGCTGCTCTTTGCCTTTGCGAACGTCCTGTCGAACGTCATGCAGTCCCTGCAAATGTCCGTAGACCTGATCAATGGCTTCCCCTATATGATCACCGTTGTTGCCCTCTTTGTGATCGGTTACGTCAACTACTGCAAGCAAAAGAAGGCGACGCTCAAGCGCTGACGGAGGCAACGGCATGATCCGTATTACAAAAACCGTTCTTCCGGCCATGGACAACCCCTACGCCGTCGCCTATCTTCCGCTGGACGGGGAAAGTTGGGGGATCTGCGCCTCGGGAAGCCGCGGCAGCAGCCTTGCCTTTCCTGCCGATGCGCCGCAGCAGGCAGTGTGGCAGGACTTCCGGCCTGCGAACTGGGGCGCACAGACCTTCTGCCCTGCGGACGGGAATTCCTACTTTGCGATTCAGGGCTTTCTGCCGGAATTTCAATGCGAAAACTCCTGCCTTGTGCGCATTGTCAAGGAGGGGGAGCACTGGCGGCAGGAGCACTGCTTCGACATGCCCTTTTTGCATAAGATTGCCGTTGCGCAGAGCGGCGGCTGCCGTTATCTTCTGTGCGCCACCCTCTCGGGGCCGAAGGATTTTAAGGAGGACTGGTCGCATCCGGGTGCAGTCTGGGCCTCACCCATCCCCGAGGATCCTGCGGTCGGCGACTGGAACTTTACGCGTATACTCTATCCGCTGACAAAGAATCACGGCTTTTGCCGCGGACTTTTGGATGGCAGGGAGACGTTTTTCTTCTCTGCGTCGGAGGGAACCTATGCCGTGAGCGCGCCGCTGACGCCGCATACGGGCTGGCAGATCGAAAGACTGTTTGACTTTGAAATCGGCGACCTCACCGTTTTTGAAGACACCATCGCGGCCGTGGACGGCTTCCACGGAAACAGGTTTTCCATCTACCGCCGCACGGGAGAGCGTATCTTCAGCGAGCCTCTGTCTTGGGGGCACACCGCATGGCTTGGCCGTGTTGGAGGGATTCCCGTCGCCGTCGCGGGCGAATTGGAGGCAGAGCAGCGTATTGTGTTCCTTGCGGATTTCGGAAATGGCTTTGAGGTGATTCACACGGAGTCCGGGATCTGCCCGTTCAGCGTCTGCCCCCGCCAGATAGACGAAAACACGCTGGAGTTTTTGTGTCCTGCGCGCGCTGCCGGCTGCCCTCTGATCTACCGGCTTGAAGTAATCTGATTTTCATTTTCTTCATCTCATAAATGCACCCGGCAGCATGTAAAGGCTGCCGGGTGAGTCTTACTTTATGCCCCGCTGTCAGGGAGAATATGGGTAAGAAGGAAGGCTGTCGCACCGCACAGCAGCGCGGTAACGGCCGTCACAGGCAGGACGCGCCGAAGCACCTCGCCCTCGCCTCCGGGTAGCTCGGCTGTCGTGCAGCCGAGGACGACGTTGCCCGGACAAATTGCATTTCCGGCTGCGCCACCGGCCGTCTGTGCGCCGAGAAGAATCCCGGAATTCAGGTCGAGCAGAGCTGCCGTCGTTGTTTGAAAGCGTCCAAACAGGATGTTTGAGGCCATATTGCTGCTTGTTACAAACGAGCCCAGCAGACCGATAAGCGGCGCTACTAGAGGATACGCCCGCCCAAATAGACGGACGAAGCTCTGCGCCAGTAGCTCGACCTGCCCGCTGCACCCCATGACCTTGGAGGTCAGCAGGAAGCAAACCACGGAGACGGCGCTCGGGACGGTCTTTTTCAGCGTCCGCCGCACCGCACCGCGCAGCGCTGAGCAGCTAAGCGTCCGGCGAAAAACAAAGCAGGAAAAAAGACAGCTCAGCAGCAGGAAAAAGCTCGGATGCATCAGAGGGGAAAAGGGGGAGAAGCACTCTGCGGCCGCTGTTTGGTACCCGAGCCCCGTTTCTCCGGCGGGGAAGGAGAGGGAGACGGTCACACGGGACAAAAGCGCGTGAAACGGCTTAATAAGCAGGCAGCACAGCGCCACGGCAGCCAAAAAGCAGTAGGGTGCCAAGGCACGGCCGAAGTGCATACCGGCCTGCGGCTGTGCAGCTTCCCCGACGCGCCGGATGATCGGGCTGTCGTCCAGTCGCCACGGCTGGCGATAGCGCTTTGTCTTGCATAAAAGGAGAACGGCGATGAAGGCTGCCAAAGCAGGGAGGAAGCACGCCAGCGTATCGCTGTACTGCGCCAGAAGAAGCTGGCCGCCGCCGTGAATAAGGCTGATACACAGAGCGGCAGGCAAACCCTCACGCAGCGCCCTGCCCTTGCCGTAAAACCAGCACAGGCAGACAGCGCCCGCTAAATTGATGATCCAAATCAGCAGACCTGCGGTCAGTGCCGCTGCCGCATGGGCTTCGCCCGGAGCGTTTTCTGTCAGAGCAAGCCAAGCCAACCCGAGTGTACCGAAGGTTCCACCCCAGGAATGAGCAAGCAGAACACAGATCACTGCCCATAGGGGCTGCACGCCTATGCCGACCAACAGAGGCGCACCTACGGCGACCGCTACGCCGAAACCAGTGATTCCTTGCAAAAAACTCGGAAAAACATAGCCTAGCAGCAGCAGAAGCAGCAATTCGTGCTGCGTTAGTCGCTGTAAGCCCTGTTGCGTGGCCTCAAACGCGCCCGCCGCGTTGGAAATCTCATACAAAAGCACCGCGGTGAATACCACCAGCAAAATTGCCATGGCGTTCCAGAGACCTTTCAGAGCCTCCTGTGCAAGCAGTGGCAGGCCGCAGCGAAAATAAGTCAACGCAAGAACCAGACTCAGCGCCAGCGTGACCGGCGCGGCGCGGCTGGCAGGCCATTTCCGCCAAATCAGCAGCGCGATGAGAACCAGCAGCGGCAGTGCCGACAGTAGACAGGAAACGACGCTCAGCTTCATGCGCCGTACTCCGCCGCAAAGGCCTGCATTGCCTTGGAGAAGCAGTCTGGCGGTGCAAATACGATACCGGCGCCCACCTGACCGATGCCGGCTTGCTTATGCGCCATGCCGGTGTTGATCACGGGAAGAATCCCGGTCTCTACGATTTTTTTCGCGTCTAAGCCGGTCGCTGTTCCGACAAAGTTCATGGTCGGCATGATGTATGCGTTGTTCAGCCCGACGGCAATCTGCTGCATCTGGCGCGAATAGCGCATTGCCTCGGCCACGGATTTTGCGCCCACAAAGCGCACAACTGCCGGCGCGGAGGCCATCGCTACGCCGCCGATGCCGAAGGTCTCACAGATCGCGCTGTCGCCCATGTCCGGGTTGGCGTCCTTTTCGCTGTAGCCTGGGAAATAAAGTCCCTTCGGCATCAGCACGGGAGCCTGAAACCAGCGATCTCCGAGCGCGCTGATTTTGATGCCGAAATTGGTCCCGTTTCGGCTCATTGCGGTCACGACCGTGCTGTATGGGATGTTTTTGACCGGATCCATGGTCGCCTTTCCTGCCGCCATCGCGAGATTTAGGAAAAACTGGTCGTTGCCTGAGATAAACTCCATGACCTCGGCCAGAGCCTGCGAATCCTTAACACAGCGCACCAGCCACGGTGCCAAGGTGCGCACAAACAGGCAGGAGGCCGCGATGTTGCGCTGATGCATTTCGTCGCCCATCGCCAGCGCCTTGCTGATCATGACCTTCAGTGAGATCGGCCCGGAAAGAGCCAGAGCCGCCTTCATCGCCGGGGCAAGCGTTTTTTCTAGCCAGCGCAGACGCGCGATTACCTCTGGCCCGTTCGCACCGAAGCGCATGACCTTGCCGAGCCCCTCGTTGAAGGTGCTGTAAGCGACATTGCCGTACGTTGTATTGCGCACGACCCACAGCGGCATGGAACGCGTAATCATACCGGTCATCGGACCGACGCAGCCCATCTCGTGGTTGTGGCGGAATTTGATTTTCCCGGCACGCACCATGGGCTCAACGTCCTCAAGACGCTCACACATTTCTTCGTAAACCGCGGCACCCATCACGGCGCCCCTCATCGGTCCGGACATTTCGTCCCAGGTCAGGGGCGGTCCTGCGTGGCCGATGGTGAACTCATCCAGTCCGTCAAGCACCTCATGCGCGTAGCGAACGTCCGTCAGCTCTGGCTCGGCGGCCAGAATGCGCTCTAGCGCGATTTGGTTTGCTTCTTCTATCTTCCTCCGGTCAAGGCTGTCCAGCAGTCGGAGCATGTGCTCGTCACCGCCCGCGGGCGGCTTCCAGTCTACCTGACAGCTTGTAACCCTCTGGGCAACCAGTGCGTCATGAAAGGTCTCTAGACCGAGATTGACGACGTGCAGCTCAGACGAAAACAGATTGGTTGCATCAATCATGCTTTGCTCACTCCTTTCAGCAGCTCTGCCGCATAGAAGGCGGAGCGCGCGTTGCTCTGCGCTACGATCACGCCGCAATCCTCAAGAATCTTCTTCTGACGGTCGCGGCACTGGATGTCCTCGTCTGTTCCGCAGATTGAGGCGACAAACACGACCTTGCCTGGAGCCTTCCGCTCCGCCATTGCACTGCGAAGCGCCTGGGCAAGCTCGCCCGCCGGATCGGCGTTGCTGCCATAGCCGAGCACACAGTCCAGCAAAACGACCGCGGTCTCTGGGTCGCGAACCTCTCGAAGAATGCGCTCCGTCCGCAGGCGCGGGTCTATCATCGGATGCGGCATACCATTAGTGAAATAATCGTCGCCCATGTCCACAAGCGTATGCGCTCTGCTGTGCTCCGGATCCGCCAGCGCCGACGAGGCATTGAGCGAAATGTTGGAATTGCATGCAATACCGCATTGCTTCAGAAGTAGCAGCGTTTCATAGCAGAGTGTTCCACCGGTGTACAGGCCGCGCAAATACTTCTGCTGCGGCGCAAAGGACACCTTGACCGGCAGAGCCTCCTGCGCAAGCAAGGGGTTGTAGCCGGCCAGTGAGCAGAGCATACGTGCGCAATCCTCCAGTGTGGCGGCGTAGCGCCCGGCGTCCTGCTTCGGTGCGCCGAGGAAGCATGCGACCACGGGCTTTTTCAGCGTCTGTAGCCGCTGCTGCAGCAGCGCAAGCGTTTTTTCGCCCAGAGGTTTGCTGACGATGCCAATGACCTCGGTTTTCTCGTCCTGCTCAAGAGCACTCAGACATTGCAGTAGCATTTTGCCTCCGACGGCGTCCTTTCCGTCCCGTCCGCCTGTGCCGAGCGCCTGGGACACGCCGCCACCCATGCGATGGATGAGGGTCGTGACCTCCTGAAGACCCGTTCCGGCTGCAGCGACCAGGCCGATTTTTCCCCGGCGCACACGGTTGGCAAAGCCAAGCGCCACGCCGTTGACGATTGCTGTGCCGCAATCGGGACCCATCATCAGAAGCCCGTGCGCAAGCGCATAATCCTTCAGACGGTTTTCCGTCTCTAGATCGACGTTGTCGCTGAACAGGAGCACGTGAAGCCCGTGCTCCATGGCGCGCTGCGCCTCGCGTCCCGCATAGGTGCCGGGCACGGAAATAATGCTGAGGTTTGCCGAGCCAAGCCGTTCGCAGGCTGCCTCCACCGAGCAGACCAGTGTGTCCTGCGCCTCGTCTCCAGCATCCTTCTCCTGCATTAGAGTGTCTAACTGCTTCAGCGCCTCATCCACAGCCTGCCGGGTCTCGCCGAGAATCCCGATGACCAAATCGTTTGGCTTGATTCTCCGCGCGTTTTCCTCGTCCAAAACGCCGGATTGCAGCATGAGCCGCTTGTTGTGCTCGGTGCCCATCATGACTGCCGCTTCTTTGATTTGCGAAAGCTCCGCCAGCTTGCTGGAGATCAGCATCAGTGTGACGGAATCATAATAGGTGCTCTCGCGCACCCTGACAAATTGTACCATATGATTACTCCCTACCGCTGTTCAAGTGATGATAAATAAACCGGATTCCTTCGAGGGTATCCGCGCCGGAGGAATGTCCTAGGCGAAGCAGACGCAAAACAGCGCAGTCGAAGGCATCTGCATCTGCATTGTTCCATGCACAAAACAGTGCGCAGAGCGGCGCACTGAAGCTTCCCGCGCACGCCGCCTCCAAAAAACGGGCGCTGACATCGTTGGTCTCGTGCAGACGGACACTCAAACGGCTGCATAAGGCCGATAAAAACGCTGCGGTGTCCACCCGTACTGCCGCAAAATGCAAAAGCGCCAAAAGCCCGCAAAGCCAATCGTCTCCGGAAGGCGTCAGTCCGCAGCCAAGCCCCAGCATCCCGCAGGCGGCCTCGGCTGCGGCGAGCCAATCCCCCCGCAAAAGAGCCTGCGCGGTTCGGCTGCAAAGCTGCCTTGCCTCGGTGTCACTGGCGCAGCTTCCACCGAAAAGGGTGGGCGATGCCGGAAGACGGAGCTCCTGCGGCAGTGAAAGCCTCCGAGCGGCGGGCAGACGTCCGGAAAAGCGCTTGGCGCTTCCCGCGTCAAAGACCGAAGTCCCGATTTGCAGCCGATGCCCGTCCCATACGGCACGCTGGCCGACCTTGCAGGGCGGCAGCGCGGGCTGCGCCGCCACAAAGCTGATCGGAGAGCACTCTGCCAGACTGTCCTGCAGACTGAACAGCTTGCCGTCCAAGGTGAAATTGACGGTCGAGCGGTATACGCTGTGAACCCTTCCTGTACCCACCTCCGCCGATGCGGGAACGAGTCTCAGCTCAGCAGGCACGCGTCCTCAAGACCTTCCGTCTGCGAAAGCTGCGACAGCGCAGAGAGCGCAAGGGTATTGCAGCCCTCGAGCAGAGCCGCATCCGACCCGACCAGATCGATGCTCCCGGCGCGGATGCCAAGATAGCGCGCAACAACCAGAACGGCCGCCGTTTCCATGTCCGAGCACAGCACGTTTCCGCGGCTCAGCGCCTTTTCATAGATGCAGGTCCCGGAGACCAGCGTGCGGTCAAAATCCTTGCGGCGGGTGTAGACGTCGCGCCCCTCGACAATGCCGAGCAGATAGCCGCCCTTGCCGAGTTGCTTCTCCGCCTGCTCGACAAGTGTGCGCGTGACTTCAAAATTTGCGACCGCCGGAAATTCCGTCACGACATATTCCGAGGAGGTTCCGTCCATCTTCACGCCTGCCGTTGCGATGACCACATCGCCGGGCTTGCTGTTGCGGCCAAGCGGCTGCGCCGTGCCAACGCGAAGGACGGTCGTCACCCCGCAAAGCGCCAGCTCCTCGAGCGCGAGCGCGGCGGCGGGGGAGCCAATGCCGCAGGAGATCACGCTGACGGGCAGGTCATTGATTTTTCCGGTATAAATATGGTACAGATCGCCCCTGCTGACGGCGGCGGCGCCGATTCTCTGCGCAAGCGCCTGCGCGTGCGCGGGGGACTGGGTCAAGATTGCATAGCGGCCGATTTTTTCACTTTCGCAACAAAAATGTGTTAAATAGCTCATACTTTTCCTCCGTTTTCTTTCGCGTCCCGCCGGATCAGCAGACGGATCGCATCGATTGCAATCTGATTAACGCGCTGGTGCCCTCCATAATAACGGCGCTGGGATTCGCCCTGCTTCGCGGCGTTCATTTGCTCGTCACTGCCGCGGACGTTGTTGCCGATCATAAAGATTGCGCCGCAGCGCACGCGCAGGACAGAGGCAACAACAAACAGGGTCGCAGACTCCATTTCACCCGCAATCGCGCCGCCGCGGACATAGTTTTCGTGTCGCATGAATAGTTCGTCCTCAACGCCCATGCGCTCGGGCTCGTGCTGCCCGTAATAGGCATCCTTGCATTTGACAATGCCGACGTGGTGGCGCAGCTCGAGGACGGGGTCAAAGTGCTGCCGTGCCGCCCGCTCAAGCGCGTCAACGACCTCGAAGCTTGCAACGGCAGGAAATTCCGGCTGCATATATTCCTTGCTTGTTCCCTCCATCCGGATTGCGCCGCTGGCAATTACTGCGTCGCCCAACTGGACGCGCGGATTCAGGCTGCCTCCCGTGCCGACCCGGATAAAGGTGTCAGCGCCGATTGCGGAAAGCTCCTGCATGGCAATTGATGCAGACGGACCGCCGATGCCGGTAGAGGTCACGCTGACCTTTACGCCATCGATCGTTCCAGTATAGGTCAGATATTCACGATTGTACATGACCTTCCGAGGAGAGTCAAACAGACTTGCGATGCCCTCGCAGCGGCCGGGATCTCCAGGCAGAAGCACATAGCGGCCGATGTCGCCTTCCTTCAGATGGACGTGGAATTGCAGGCCATCTTTTGTTAACATAGTGTCCCTCCTTTGATAATTCGTTTTATCATTATAGCATCGTGCTTTTTTCTTTGTCAAGACTTCTGCTATTATTCTTTATTTATTATCCGTTTCTTTTTGAAATTTTGTGATTTCATACAATTTATCGGCTGCTGTTTTG
>CABSBF010000032.1 GCA_902475855.1 uncultured Eubacteriales bacterium | reverse complement strand
ACGCCGACGGGCGTGAGTTGCTTGTCTTCCGAACCTTTTTGCAGTCTGTCAGCGCGTCGAAAAGGGTTTTTCGACACGCTGAAATACCCGCTCCGGTTTTCCAGAGCGGGTATTTGAATATAGAGATTACATATCGAAGGGTTCCATGGACAGGACGGGGTGGCCGACCTCGGTGAGGTAGTTCAGCAGCTCTTCCGGATCCTCGGTGCAGATGGTTTCATCCGCGATCATATCCGTAAAGCCGTCCACATCGTACAGCTCCTTGGCAGCCGCGTCGAGCTTCTCGCGCATCTGCTCCTTGAGCTCCTTCGGCAGCCACACGATGCGGCCCAGGCCGCCTTCGGCTGCGATGAACTTCTTGGAAGCAATGAAGTGCTTGCCGTGACCCATGAAGCCGGGCGTCTGCACGCCGCCGCCGGTCATGGAAGCCATCTCGGAGAAGGACATGCCCAGAGGCGTCATGCCCGCGTGCTCACGGGTGGTGATGACAACGCCCATAGAAACGGGCTCCACGCCGCAGATGCATTCGAAGCAGCCGCAGGAGGTCATCGGATCCTGGAACAGGGAGTACAGCGTGACATGCTCCAGTGCGCCGTGGGAATACTTCTCAACGGCTTCATCGACGTCCTCATAGGAACCGAGACGCTCGTCCACGCACTTCTCCTTGGTGACGACCTGGCACGGACCCTGCGGGTCGAGCTCGTTGGTCGCCTTGGCGTCCAGCCAGGAAACGGCGCCGCAAAGGCCCAGACGCTCCGGGGTAACGATGCAGACATGGCTCGGGGAGAAGGCCTGGCACATGATGCAGGAATAGAACACGGGGACGGATTCGTCGGTCATGGAGGCAAGACGCTCGTCACGCTTGTCGAAAATGACGTTTGCAGCGGCACGCAGCTCCTTGTTCGGCTCGTCGCCGACGACGATCTTGACCTGGCACTTGTCTACGACGGTATCGAATTCGCTCTTGATCTTGGCATAGAGCACTTCGCCGATGTGCTTGAAGCGGAAGCCTGCCTCGTAGTCCGCCTTGGAAACACGGATGCGGATCATATCGCGCTGGCCGGTGTGCATCAGACCCTCGACGCAGTTGAGGAACTGGTGGATCTTACGCTCAAAGACCGGCTCAAAGTCGGGCTGCATGGACTTGCCTGCGACCTCGACGGTGTAGGACAGGGAAACCTTGCTGCCGACGGGGATTTCGTCCATCTCGGGGCCGTCGACCGTAATCTTGTGATCCTCGATCTCGGAGGCGTCCTTGGTGACGACCAGCTCAAAGCAGTCCTTGCGGGAGCCGTCGACCTCGACCTGCATATCGCCCTTGCGGATGATTTCGCCCTCAAAGGCAGAGGAGTAGGACACGGGAATGTCGATGTTCGTGATCTTGAGCTTGATGCCGCGGGCCTCGATGGAGGTGTCGATCCAGTCCTTGGTGTTCTCGTAGACGATCAGGCTCTTCGGAACGGCCCACATATCGTTGGTGTCATTGGTGATGACGGGGAAGCCCATCTTGATGGCGCCGGCGCCGCAGGCCACGGTGATGTCGGGCACGGGAGCGTAGGCGTTGACGAAGGCGTTGAGGCGGTCGAAGGTGTAGCGGTGGAAGCCGTCCCAGTCACCGGGCTGGATCGCGCCGAAGATCATTGCCGCACGGACAACGAGGGAGATGACGTGGCCGACGGACCAGATATCCTCGCCGACGGGAACGACACGGACGGGGAAGCCCATCTTGAAGTCCTTGGAGACGAGCTGCTCGATGATGCCGCCGATGAGGAAGACGAAGATGCCGCGGGACTGATAGCCCTTGACGGTCTCAACGGCCTCTTCCACGGAGGGAGCCGGCCCGATCATGACGACGAAGCCGGGGATATCGCCGGTGACGAGCGGGACGCCCAGCTCACGCACTTCGGCGTCTGCGAAGTGACCGTGGTAGTTTGTTCCCTCGTAAGGCGTTTCGCTGCGGGCGTACTTGCAGGCCTCGATGACCTCTGCGGCGATGGCCGTAGCGACGCCGGAAGAGAAGATGGAGGCGGTGCGGTTCTCGCGGGTCATCAGGGCGCGGATGTCGGTCATCGCGGCCTTGAGCTCGCCGAGGTTCGTGACTTTCTTGCCGATATAAGCATAGATACAGGCAAGGTAATATGCGGTAGAGGGCATTGTCAGGGGGGCGCTTTCGCCCAGCTCGGCAATGACGGCGTTCAGCTCCTGTTCGGCTTTGGCGAACATTTCGTCGGAGCCGCGGAATACACGTTCAAATAATGCCATTATCGTTTCATCCTTTCAGATCGTTTCATTTATCAGTCTGGTCCAGCTTTTCCTTGATCGCGCGGATCTCAGCCAGCGCGGAGGGAGAGCAGTCATAGGGGGAAAGCCCGCGGCGGTCGGCGTCGATGACCTCGGGGTTGTAGCTGATGTAGCCCAGCAGGTCTTCCTCGGGAATCCGGCTTTTCAGGAATTCCCGGTCGGACTCGTTGCGGACCTTGTTCGCCACAACGCGCACTTTTGTAACGCCGATGTCTTTTGCAAGCTGTTTGATGCGGGTGTAGGTCTGGATGGAGCGGGCGCCCGGCTCAATCACCACGATGAACTGATCCATCATGCTTGCGGTGCCGCGGCCCAGATGCTCCAGGCCTGCCTCCATATCCATGATGACCACGTCCTCCTTGCGGAACACGAGGCTCGACAGAATCGCCTTGAGCATGACGTGCTCGGGACACACGCAGCCGCTTCCGCCGGTGTCGACGGTGCCCATGACCAGAAGCTTCACGCCGTTGATCTCCTTGGCCAGCTTATCCGGCAGATCGGAGACCTCGGGGTTGAGCTTGTAAAAGGTGTTGCTCTGGTTGGCGGCGGTGCGTTCTCTGGCAAGCTCCTTCATCCTGGAAACCGGGACGATGGCGTTGACCTCCTCCTCACTCAAGCCCAGTGCCAGACCGAGGTTTGCATCGGGATCGACGTCAGCAGCCAGCACCGGCCGTCCTTCGGCGGCGTAGAGCCTTGCCAGCGTGGCGGCGAAGGTGGTCTTGCCCACGCCGCCCTTGCCGGTGATCGCGACCTTCATGCTCAGATCCCCAGAGCGGTACGCTTGGCTTCGATGGC
Organism: uncultured Eubacteriales bacterium; assembly: GCA_902475855.1. Taxonomy (GTDB): domain Bacteria; phylum Bacillota; class Clostridia; order Oscillospirales; family Oscillospiraceae; genus JAZOXB01. The sequence continues at coordinate 16,759 of CABSBF010000032.1, read as the reverse complement.
TTCGATCATCTTGTCGCCGAGCTTTTCAATGTCGGTTTCGACGGTGAAGTTGGCCTCGACCCAGTCGCGGATGCCGTGCTCGCCCTGCAGCAGAGCGGTGACCTCCGTGCTGCCCTTGGTATAGGGATCGACGCCGAGGAAGGTGTCGATGCCGGTGGCGACGACGTAGTTGCCGATGGAAACGGCCTTCTCACTCATCCACTCCGGTGCGCAGCCGACGACGGGAACCTGGGAAATGTTGATGCCCCAGTCCTTGGCGATGTCGGAGGCGAGGATCATCATACGGGAGATATCCACGCAGGAGCCCATGTGCAGCACGGGCGGGATGTCGACGAGCTCGCAGACACGCTTGAGGCCCTCGCCGCAGAGCTCCTTGGCGGCCTTGTCCATGAGGCCGGCCTTGGCGGCAGCCTGCGCGGAGCAGCCGGAAACGATCAGGATAATGTCATTCTTGATGAGCTTTTTCATCAGCTCAATGTGAGCGGTGTCCGGACGGACCTTGGGGTTGTTGCAGCCAACCATGGCCACGGCGCCGCGGAGAACGCCGGCCTTGACAACATCGACCAGCGGGCGGGTGGTGCCGGTGATGTCCACGTGGCTGTTCGTTACGCCGTCCAGGCAGGTCTTGATGGCCTCGACGGAGTAGCCGACGGTCGCCTTGGTCTTGAGCTGCGGGATGTTGACCATCTCCGGATCGCGGTTCTTGAAGTTCTCAATGGCGGTGCGGACGATCTTCTTTGCGTTTTCACCGGCGTTCTCGGAAGAGAAACGGATGAACTCGGAGTCCGGCATCTGCGCGATGGGGGAGGTGGTGATGAACTTGGTATGGAAGCACTTGGACAGGGGGCCGAGCGCCGGGAAGATGCACTGCACGTCAACGACGATGGCTTCGCAGGCGCCCGTCAGGACGACGTTTTCCTGGTTGAGGAAGTTGCCGGCCATGGGGATGCCGTGACGCATGGCGACCTCATTGGAGGTGCAGCAGACGCCGGCAATATTGATGCCCTTGGCGCCGACGCTCTTGGCGAGCGCGATCATCTCGGGATCGTTGGCATAGAACACGATCATCTCGGACAGAGAGGGGTCATGGCCGTGAACGATGATGTTGACCATGTCCTTTTCCATTACGCCGATGTTTGCGGTGGTATCCACGGGCTTCGGCGTGCCGAACAGGACGTCGGAGAACTCCGTGCCCATCATGGAGCCGCCCCAGCCGTCGGACAGGCCGGCGCGCAGCGCCTGACGGATCAGAGCTTCGGGCAGGGAGGAGCAGCCCATATGGGTCATGTGCAGGGACTGGGAGACTTCGCGGTCGATGGCGCGCGGCTCGATCTCGGCGTCATGCCAGAGCTTCTGCGTGTGCTCCGGGGCGCGCTTCAGGAAGCGCTGCACGCCGAAGGGCTTGCCGTATTCCAGCAGAGCGGTCTCAGCAACCTCGTGTGCCAGATCGAAAATATCCTTGCCCTCGGTCTCGATGTCCCACTCCTGCGCGATACGCTTGAGCTTTTCGGGATCCTTGACGGTGTAGTTGCCGCCTTCCTTGGTGTTGTAAAGGGTGTGGCAGATCTCGCGGCCGTGGTCGGAGTGCGTTGCAGAGCCGCCTGCGGTGAAGCGCAGGTAGTTACGGCCAACGATGCCGTGAACGTCGCAGCCGCAGATGCCGCGGGGTGCCTTGGGCGTGATGCGGCAGGGACCCATCGAGCAGATACGGCAGCAGGTGCCTGCTTCGCCGAAGCCGCAGTGCGGGGTCTGGTTTTTCACACGCTGCTGCCAGCTATCGGCGCCGACCTTCTTGCCGCTTTCCAACAGCGAAGCGGTCGCCTCCTCCATCTGCTCGACAGTGATGTAGCGTTCGCGATCCATAGTAATCCTCCTGTTATCAGTTCTCATTACAAAAATAGTGCGATGCCGAAAGACATCGTCAAAGGGGCAGAGACTACCCCAAAATACCGATACAATTTTATCAATAATTGTCGCGCTTGTCAATGCCGTTGAACGGAATATTTTGTGGAAATTGCGGGGATTTACCGAGAAAACCGCATCTTTCAGGGGCTGAAAACATATCCCGTAGAGGGGGTTATCCAAAAAACGCACCGCCCCGGAGAACCAGTCTCCGCAGGCGGTGCGTTTTCATAAACACATCGGGTCAGAAGCCCTTGAGCTGCGCCGACAGATGCTTGGAGAGCACCGCCAGCGAGGTGGCCATGTTTTCGTTCTGCACCAGAATCCCCTGCGGGACGTCCAGATGCACGGGCGCAAAGTTCCAGATCGCTTTGATGCCGTTGGAGATCAGCAGGTTGCAGACCTCCTGTGCGTGGGCGGCGGGCACGGTGATGATGCCGATGTAGATTTTCTGCGTGCTGCACATGGTCTCCAGCTCCGACAGGGGCAGGATGGGCTTGCAGCCCTCCGTCTGGCCGACAAGCTGGGGATTTGCGTCAAAAGCGGCGACGATGTTCAGACCGTACTCGGAGAAGCCGCTGTAGCCAAGCAGGGCGCGGCCGAGCTTGCCCGCGCCGATCAGGACGGCGTCGTTGGTATTGTCATAGCCGAGAAACTGTTCAATATCGGAAATCAGGCTGACGCGCTGATAGCCGACCTTCGGGCGGCCGCCATCGGAAACGAGCGCGAGATCCTTGCGCACCTGCACCTCTCCCATGGAGAGCGCGGCGGCGAGCGTGGTTGCGGAGATGTTTTCCGGCGCGTCGGCAGGCAGTGCTTTCAGGTAGGAGAGATAAACCGGCAGCCGTTTCAATACGGAATTCGAAATCTTCTGTTCCATGCGCTGAAACTCCTTCTTCACTTCTTATTCTGCTTTATTATAGCAGATACGCAAGGATTATGCAATTAATTTCAGCAGATAAATTTAAGGACGGAGCCCGTGTCAAGCCGTCAGGAAACCTGCCGCAGCAGGTCGCGCCGCAGGCGCTGCATGATGCGCTTTTCCAAGCGGGAAATGTAGGACTGCGAGATGCCCATGAGGTCGGCAACCTCCTTCTGCGTCTTTTCCGGCCGGCCGCCCAGCCCGAAGCGGAGCGCGACGATGGAACGGTCGCGCTCCGGCAGACGTGCCAGCGCCTCGCGCAGAAGCTGCTGTTCCACATCCTCCTCCATGGGGCGCATCACGGTGTCGCCGTCCGTGCCGAGAACGTCGGACAGCAGCAGCTCGTTGCCGTCCCAGTCGGTGTTGATCGGCTCGTCGAGGGAAACCTCGGCCTTCTGGCCGGAGATTTTCCGGATGTGCATGAGAATTTCGTTTTCGATGCAGCGCGAGGCATAGGTCGCCAGTTTGATGTTCCGGTCGGTGCGGAAGGTGCTCACGCCCTTGATCAGGCCGATCGTTCCGATGGAGATCAGATCCTCGATGTTGACGCCGGTGTTTTCAAAGCGCCGCGCGATGTACACGACCAGCCGGAGATTGCGTTCGATGAGCTTCTGCCGGGCGGCGTCGCTTCCTGCGGCGGCCAGCGCGAGAAGCTGCTGCTCCTCTGCGCCGGACAGGGGTGGAGGCAGGATGTCGCTCCCGCCGATGTACATGACCTTGGACGGGAAAAGGGCGGATAGCAGCCGGTTGAGCAGATCAAGCATAATAAAACCCTCCTGTCAGTGCTTCGTAGCCGCCTCCGTCTGAGAGCGGCGACGGCGAAAAGGCCACAAGGCCCTCCCTGGATTGTTTTCCGATCGTAACCGTGCAGGGCAGCGCCAGCAGCAGACCGGAAGCCGTTCCGACGGCACGGTAGGGGATGAGGCGGGGACGGTAGTCCTTCAGCCGCAGTGCGAGTGTCGCGGGCGACTGAAATTCCTCCTGCCGCAGCGCGAGCGGAAGCAGCGCGTCCGCGCAGTGCCATTCTGCCACCAGCACGCGCTCTCCGCTTACGGGGTCACAGAGCGTGTTGCCGGTGTCGCGCAGAGCGCTCAGGCGCACACGGCGGCCGCGCAGCGTCAGCGTAACGGGAACGACACTGTCCGCAGCGTGCGTCAGCCGCGGCAGGACAAGGCGGCAGGCGGCGCAGACCGCACCTGCGGTCAGGACCACGCTGCCGAAGGTCACGGGATAGAAAAGCGTTTCTCCGCGGATGCGCACCGTGCCGTGCTTCATCAGCTCCACCGCGTACACCGCGCCGCACAGCACCAGGCTGAGCGCGGCAAAGACGGCGGCAAGCCGCAGCGTGGATTTTTTTGCACCGAAGGCCGCCAGCAGCATCCCCGCGCCGCACAGAAGCTTGGCGGGGATGCTCTGCAAAACGCCGCAGCCGGGCAGATATACCGCTGCGGCATAGGCCGCGCCGACGCCGGCTGCGAGGAGGAGCCTCCGGCGCCGGACGGCCGAGGCGCCGAGGCGCGCCGTTCCGTGCAGCAGGAGGTAGTTGACGCAGAGATTCAGCACGAATACCTGATCGAGATACACCCGCATAACGCCCGTCCTCCCTTCGCCCGTGGACAGATTATAGAGCCTGGCCATGAAAAAAACAGGTCGCAATCCCGTCCGGGGATTGCGGCCTGTTCTGTTGAAATTCCGTATGATTCGCGGGGCTTTTCCGGGGAAATCTCATTTCCCGCCCGGCTTTTCGGAAGAAAATGAGAAAGCGCTGTCGAAGACTTTTTCAGATTCCGTCCCGCTCGATTTTTTTGATGTTATGCTCGGCCTTGGCGCGCGGAAGCATCACCTCATGCCCGCAGCCCTCACAGCGCAGGCGGAAGTCCGCCCCGGTGCGCAGGACGCGCCAGCGGGCGCTGCCGCAGGGGTGCGGCTTCTTCATGACCAGGATGTCGTTGAGCCGGATGTCCATGTTTACTCCCCCTTGATCTCGTCCCAGTAGCGCTTGGCGGCCTGCTCGATCTTGTTGTCGCCGTAGCGGTAGTATTTTGCGTCCTTGATGAGGTCGGGCAGGTACTGCTGCTTCACCCAGTGGTTCGGATAGTCGTGCGGATAGAGATAGCCCTGCTCGCGCTCCTGCCCGGCGCTGTCGGCATGGACGTTCTGAAGCTCCCGCGGGAACACGCCGAGCTTTCCGGCGCGCACGTCCCTCAGCGCGGCGTCGATAGCCAGATAGCCGGAGTTGGACTTCGGCGCGGTGGCGAGGAAAATCACGGCGTCCGCCAGCGGCAGGCGCGCCTCCGGCATCCCGAGCTGCAAGGCGCTGTCCACGCAGGCCTTGACGATGGGAATGGCCATGGGATAGGCAAGACCGATGTCCTCGCAGGCCGAGCACAGGATGCGGCGGCAGCAGGAGGGAAGATCGCCCACCTCCAGAAAACGCGCCAGATAATGGATGGCGGCATCCGGATCGGAGCCGCGGATGGACTTCATCAGCGCCGACAGACAGTCGTAGTGATTGTCTCCCTCGCGGTCATAACGCATGGCAGAGCGCTGAGTGACGGCTTTGGCGTCGTCCAGAGAGATCTGAAGCGTCTCGTCGCCGGGGTGCGCCGCAATAAAGAGCGCCTCCACGGCGTTGATTGCCTTGCGAACGTCGCCGCCGCAGGAGGTGGCGATATGGCGGTAAGCGCCCGCTTCCGCCGTGACGTGCAGGCCGGTCTTTTCTGCCATGTAGCTCACCGCGCGGAGAACGGCCTTTTCCACGTCGTCCGGCGTGACGGCCTTGAATTCAAAGACTGTGCAGCGGCTCAGGATCGCGTTGAAAATATAGAAATAGGGATTTTCCGTCGTGGAGGCGATCAGTGTGATCTTGCCATTTTCGATATGCTCCAGCAGGGACTGCTGTTGCTTTTTATTGAAGGACTGGATCTCGTCGAGGTACAGCAGCACGCCGTTGGGCGCGAGGAAGGTGTCGAGCTGCCCGACGATCTCCTTGATATCCGCGGTGGAGGCGGTGGTCGCATTGAGCTTGTAGAGGGTACGCTGCGTGGCGTTTGCGATGATGTTTGCGACGGTCGTCTTGCCGGTGCCGCTCGGCCCGTAGAAGATCAGGTTCGGCACCTTGCCGGACTCAATCATGCGGCGCAGCATTTTGCCTTCGCCCAGAATTTCCTCCTGTCCGACCACGTCGTCCAGTGTTTTCGGCCGCAGCTCGTCCGCCAATGGCTGATACATCCAACCACCCCATTTTTGATAGATTGATTCAATTATAGCACGTTTGTTTGCAAAAAGCAATGCAAAATCGAGGTTCCTTTTTTGCCGCTTCCTGTGATATAATGTCGGCAGGAGGGGAGCTTTTATGGAACCTGTTCAGCAGATCATTGAAATTCTGAAGGAGCGTTACCCGGACGCCGTCTGCGCGCTGGGCTATGAAAAGGATTACCAGCTCATGATCGCGGTGCGGCTGTCGGCCCAGTGTACCGACGCGCGGGTCAATCTTGTGACGCCGGCGCTGTTTGAGCGGTTCCCGACGCTGGAGAGTTTTGCCGAAGCGACGCCGGAGGAGGTCGAGCCCTATGTGCGCTCCTGCGGATTTTATAAGCATAAGGCGCGCGACATCGTGCTGGCCTGCCGGATGCTGCGCGACGAGTACGGCGGCAAGGTGCCGGACACGATGCAGGAGCTTCTGCGCATCCCCGGCGTGGGGCGCAAGACGGCCAATCTCCTGCTGGGCGACCTCTACGGCCGGCCCGCCGTCGTCTGCGACACGCACTGCATCCGCATTTCCAACCGCCTCGGCCTTGCCCGCGGCAAGGATCCCGAGAAGGTCGAACAGCAGCTCCGTGCCATTCTGCCGCCGGAGGAGAGCTCGGATTTCTGCCATCGCATCGTGCTGTTCGGGCGAGATGTCTGCACTGCGCGGAATCCCGCCTGCGGCGGTTGCCCCCTGCGCCCGTTCTGCAAGGAATTCCATGGGGAAGCGCAGAGGGGCGGCCATAAGAAAAATCCATTCAACGAAAAAATCAGGGCAGCATACCGCCGCCCTGATTCTTATAGAAGCTCCTGATCATAGATCGCGCGGACGCCGCCGATGAACTTCGGACGGGTGCGCGCGGCCAGAAGGATCGCGCTTCCGATATGATCCATGCCCAGACGCAGCGGGACGGCGACCTCCTTCAGGTGCATCCCGATGAGCGTTCCGCCGATGTCCAGCCCGGCATCCGCACGGATGTGCTCCACCGCGACGGGATCGGAGAAGGCATGGTACGCGGCCGTTGCAAAGGAGCCGCCCGCCTTGGGCTGCGGCACGACATTGACGATGTCCATACCGGGGACCGCTGCGCGTTCCACGATGAGCGCACGGTTCAGATGCTCGCAGCACTGCGCCGCGAGGAAGATCCCGCGGGAGCGAAGCTCCGTGCAGATCGCGTCAAAAACGACGTTTGCCACCTCGGGACGGGAGTCCGAGCCGATGCGGCTGCCGCAGATCTCGCTGGTGGAGCAGCCGACGACCACAAGCTGCCCCTCGTGCAGCTTTGCCTTTTCGCACAGCAGCGCGGCGGCCTGCGCCGCTTGCCGGCGCAGCTCGTCAAGCATGGAGCGCGCCTCCCCGCAGCTTCTGCATCAGGTGTGCCTTTTCCAGCAGCACGCACAGGGCGATCACGGCTGCAAAGCCGACGCCCGCCTGCGGCAGGTTGGTCAGAAGCAGGCTGCCGAATGCGGAAGCCGGCTCGTACAGGAAGGCCTCAAAGGTGAAGTAGCCGGCCATCATAATGACCTCGCCGCACAGGGCGCCGAGAATCTCTCCGGTGATATTGCGGCCGCGCTTTTCCATGGCGCGGAACAGCAGACCGCCGGCAATGGCCATCAGCGCTTTGATCACGAGGGTCGCAGGCGCATACATGGGATAGCTGATGAGGTCTGCGATCATGGAGCCGACGCCGCCGGCGAAGCCGCCGAGCCACGGGCCGAGCACAAAGGCGCCCAGCATAACGAAGCAGTCGCCCAGATTGAAATATCCGTTCGTCGGGGACGGAATCTGAATGACAAGAGTCGCAACGCAGGTCAGCGCAGTAAACAGCGCAGTCAGGACCAGACGGCGCAGGGTGAGCTTTTTCATGGTAATCTCCTCTTTTTCTCAATGGTTACTGCATTATAACACACTATGCTGCGCTTTGCAAGGGAAGTACAAAAAACCAATCATTTTACTGGGGGAAAAAGAAAGTTTGCCGTTTTGATGCAGGCAGCCTGTATGCTGGCATCCGATGGAAGGGAGACAAAAAATGAATCACATTCTGATCGTGGAGGACGAGAAGCCAATCTCCGACCTGATGCGTCTGAGCCTGCACAAGGCCGGCTACCGGACGACGTGCGCCTTTGACGGCATACAGGCAGCTGATCTTCTGGGAAAAAACGCCTTTGATCTGGTGCTGCTGGATGTGATGCTGCCCGGCGCAAACGGCTTTGAACTGATGGAATACATCCGCCCCATGGGGACGCCCGTGATCTTCATCACGGCGAAGAATTCTCTCAATGACCGCGTGCGCGGTCTGCGAATGGGCGCGGAAGACTATATCGTCAAGCCCTTTGAGGTTTTGGAGCTGCTGGCGCGGGTGGATGTGGTGCTGCGCCGCTACAACAAAACGGAGGCCGTGCTGGAGGTCGGCGGGCTGCGCATCGACACCGTGGCCATGCAGGTTACGCGCGGCGGCGTGCCTGTGCCGCTGACGCGGAAGGAATACGAGATCCTGCTGCTCTTTGCGCGCAATCCCGGCGTTGCACTCTATCGCGAAACCATCTACGAACGGGTGTGGGAGGAAGAATTTCCCTATGGCAGCCGCACGGTCGACCTGCATATCCAGCGCCTGCGCAAGAAGGCCGGCTGGGAGAACAGGCTGCTGGCGGTCAACAAGGTCGGCTACCGACTGGAGGTATGAGATGCGATTTCGACTGAAAATGACGGTGTGCATGGTCTGGCTGCTGACGCTGGCCTACGGGCTGGGCGGGACGCTGCTGATCACGCGCGCCTTTGACAATGCACTCCGGCGTGAGCAGGCTGCCGCGCTGGAGTCCTACCGCACCACGGTACGGACGGTGCGCCTGGTGCGCACACTGGGAATGCGCCGCGACCGCACCGCGGTTTCCGCGACGCTGGAGCGGCTGCGCGGCTCGGCGGCATGGTGTGCGCTCTATCTGACGCAGGACGGCGAGCAGATCTACGGCAGCGGCGAGGTCCGTGCGGAGAATGCCGCCTTTCCGGAGGACGGGGAGACGTGCAGCGTGCAGCTCCTGCATACGCAGCAGGGACACTATATGCAGCTCGGCGGGCGGCTGGGTGAACTGACGATGGAGATGGTCTTTGACGTTTCTGCGCCCTATGTCAGCCGCGCGCAGCAGCTTGCCTTCTATCGCAGCAGCTTTCTTGCCGCACTCACGGCGGGCGCACTGCTCGCGTGGGGAATCTCCTATATTCTGACCCGCCCCCTGACGCGGGTGACGGACGCCGTGCGCACGCTGGCCGAGGGTGATCTCTCCGCGCGGGTTGCGGTGGAGTCCCGCGACGAGGTGGGGCAGCTTGCCGCGGATTTTAACCATATGGCCGCCCGGCTGGAGCAGAACGTCACCGAGCTTCAGGAATCCGTGCAGCGGCAGGAGCGCTTTGTGGGCAGCTTTGCCCATGAGATGAAGACACCCATGACCTCCATCATCGGCTACGCCGATCTCATCCGGACACAGAGCCTGGATGAGGAGGAGACAATGAACGCGGCAAACTACATTTTTTCCGAGGGGAAGCGGCTGGAGTCGCTGTCGCTGAAGCTGCTGGAGCTGCAAGTCATGCAGAACCAGACGATCCGGCGGACAAAAACCGACGTTTCCGGTCTGATCGGCAGCCTGCTGCGGCATCTGCGGCCAGTGTATGCCGACGCGCACATCCGCCTGCAATGCCGCTGTGAGCCGGGAGAGGCGATGCTCGATGCGGATCTTGTCAGCTCGCTCTTAATCAACCTGCTGGATAACGCGGGCAAGGCGATGGAGCAGGGAGGAAACATCTGCGTCGTCTCGGACTGGACGGAGGGCTTCTGCCGCATCCGCGTGATGGACAACGGCTGCGGAATGCCGCCGGAGGCGCTGCGGCACATCACCGAGGCCTTTTACCGCGTGGATAAATCCCGTTCCCGCGCCCAGGGCGGCGCGGGACTCGGGCTGGCGCTGTGCGATCAGATCGTCAGGCTGCACGGCGGCACGCTGCAATTTGCCAGCCGCGTCGGCAACGGTACCTGCGTGACGGCGCTTCTGAGGAGGGACGGCACGTGAAAAAGAGATATTACATTCTGGCGGCGGTGCTGCTTCTCGCTGCGGTCGCCGCGGGGCTGGCGCTTCCGGAGGCTGCCGTGCGGATGGACGATGCCCGCCTGAGTGCCAAGGTGCAGTATGCTGAGGGTGAGGCGCTCAGCATGGAGGGAATGAAGCCGCTGACGCTTGCGGAAAAGATGCACATTGCGGGAAAGAGCGACAGGCTTTACCACATGGCCGTTACCGAGGGCACCGCTCTGCACCGTGATGAGGTGCTGAAGATCGCGCAGCGCGTCTGCGCAGCTCTTCAGGAGGCGAAGACGCCGGAGCCGGAGAAAACCACAGCCTCGGCCTTTGTGGAAACCTATACGAACGGGGACAGCCTGCTTTTGTGGGGCGTGGACATGACATGGGAGAACGGCACCATTCTGAGCATGAGCATAGACGACGAAACGGGCGCGGTGCTGCGGCTGATGTTCTTCACGGCCGCCGGAGAGGAACCCTTTTCCGGGTTCTGGACGTGGGAAAGCGACGACACACAGAGCCGCTTTGCGCAGTTGAGCGCCCTGCTCGGCCGCGCACTGATGGGAAATGCGGAAGCGGCGGAGCTTTCCGTTCCGGCGGGGGAGAACGTTGGTACACTGCTTCTGCGGCAGGAGGACGGAACGGAGCTTACGCTTTCCGTCTGGGTCAGCCTGGAGCTGGGGATGCTCAACATAAGCAATCAGTAAGTTTTCCGTTTTGATACAAAAAAGTGTTTGATTTGATGCGCCGCAGTGATATGATAGTAGGAGACAGGAGGAGTGGATCCATGACGCAGGTACCTTACAGAAGAAAACGGCGAACCAAACGCAGGAAAAAGACTCTGCCGCCCCTGGCATACCTTTTGATTCTGCTGGCGGCGGTGGCAGTGGTGCTGCTGATCGTCATTGCGGCAGCGGGCAGTTCGCCAAACAAGCCGGAGGCGGTGCAGCCGTCGTCTGAAATGCCGAGCGAAGAGCCCGGTACAGAAGCAAAGCCCATCCCGGCGGGATGGATGCAGATCGACCCTGCGGTGCTGGGAGACGGCGTAGGTGACCTTGCGCTGGTCAATGCGCAGTATGGCATTCAGCCGGATGCCGCACTGATGGATGTGTATTCTCACAAGACGTCCAGCTACTATGTCAAGGATGTGGAGCTTTCGGTGGACCGGCGGGTCATGCAGCCGCTCAACGACTGGATGGATGCTTTCCAAAAGGCGACCGGGCTGAATAATATCAATGTCGTTGCGGGCTTCCGGACGAAGGAATACCAGCAGAAGCTCTATGACAATGCCGTAGAGAACAAGAGCGCGGCCTATGCGCAGCAGTACATCGCCCAGCCGGGGCACAGCGAGCACCACACGGGGCTTGCCATTGACCTCGATACCTATTTCCCGGACACGGGCGCAAGCGGCGGCTTCGACGGCGCGGATAAGTATGCCTGGGCCGTGGAGCATGCGTGGGAATTCGGCTTTGTGCGCCGCTATCCGGAGTATAAGGCACAGATCACGGGCATTTCCTACGAGCCGTGGCACTTCCGCTATGTCGGCGTTCTCCATGCCTACACGATGCAGAAGGAAAACCTCTGCCTGGAGGAGTATATCGCCCTGCTGCATGAGCACACCTTTGACGGCGAGCACCTGACGGTGCAGTGTCAGGGCAGCACCTATGAGCTCTATTCCTGCCCGGCCGACCGTGTTGTGGTGCCGCTGGGCAAGACCTATACCGTTTGCAGCGACAACACGGGATACTATATCGTAACAGTCGGCGGGCAATAACAGAATGCCGCCGGGATTTCTGCCCGCACCGCGTACAGGCCCCGGCGAGAACGCAACTGCCATCGGAGGAAACAGCCGGAGGAACCTGCGCGCCGGATCATGACAAAGAACACCGTATCGGCCTGAGCCGATACGGTGTTCTGCTTAGCTTGTCTTATTTCTCTTTCGCATATGCCACGACAATGCGGCGATGCGGCTCGGTGCCGGTGGAGAAGGTGGTGACCTCCGGGTAATCCTGAAGCGCTGCGTGGATAACGTGGCGCTCATAGGCATTCATCGGCTCCAGCGTGAAATTGCGGTGATATTTGACCGCCTTGCCGGCCATCTTCCGTGCGAGCTGGCGCAGGGCTTCCTCCCGCTTCTGGCGGTAGGCGCCGGCGTCCACGCTGATGCGCACGCGCTTGGCGGCGTCGTGGTTGATGGCGTAGCTGGTCAGATACTGGATGGCGTCGAGCGTGTCTCCGCGGCGGCCGATCAGCATCCCGACGTCCTCACCCACGAGGTCGGCGCGGCAGGTTTCCTCGTCGATCATATAGGCGTGGGGAACGGCATTGGAGCCCATGTGCTGCAAAAGACCTGTCAGGAACTGCTCCACACGCTCCTGCAGGGAGCCGGCGGGCGCGGGTTCATAGGTTCTCTGCGGCTCGGCGGCGACGGGCGCCTCCTGCTGCGGCTCAACACGCTGCGGGCGCTCGGCGCGCTCCGGCTTTTCCGGGCGCTCGGCACGGCGCTGGCGCGTCGCTTCGCGGCGGCGCTGGGGCTTGGCCTGCTGCTCCGGCTCGATCTTCCTGCCGGGGCGGGAGATGACGGAGCCGGTGGGCTCCGGACGCTCCTTCGGCTTGGAGCGGGAGGCGGAGGACAGTGCGGTCAGAGGCACCTCGGGGGCTGCCTCCTCCGCCGCCTCATAGGTCACCTTCACCTTCGCGGGAGAGGCGCCGATGCCGAGGAAGCCGGACTTTGCATTTTCCAGCACCTCGACGGAGACGTTGTCCCGGTCCAGATTCAGCTCCTTCAGCGCCGCTGCCACGGCAAGATCAATGGTCTTGCCGGTTGTGACGATAAATTTTTCCATACTTACTCCTTCTCTTGCTGCTCACCGGAATAATGCTCCGGAGAGTAGGCGCGGCCGCGGCGATAGGGACGGGCTTCGTCCGCGCCTTCGGCGTCCGGAGATTCCGGAATATCGCCCTGCTCGGCGAGCTTGCGGGACTCATAATCCTTCGCGGCCTTTTCACGCTCCTGCTTTTCGCGGAGCTGCTGCTTTTTTTTGCTGGTATTTTCGGTGATGCCCTCAGGGTTGGCGGCGCGGCGGGCGGCGCGGATGCGCTCCTTCTCGGCCTCTTCCGCGGCACGCTCGGCGGCCTTCGCACGCTTGATCTTATCCTCTGCGTCATAGACCTTGCGGTAATGCTTGGTGAGGAACACGTCCTGCACGACGCCGAAGAGGGACTGTGCCAGCCAGTATACGGACAGGCCGAGCGGCCACATGAAGCCAAACCAGACGGACATGAGCGGCATGAGCAGATTCATGACCTTGTTGGTCTGCTGGGTCGAAGCGGACGCATCGGATTTTTCGCCGTTTTCGTCGCGGACGATGGTGTTGTTCATCTTCTGACTGACGAACATGGTCAGCCAGCTCAGTGCGCCGGAGAGAACGGGCAGCAGGAAGCCGCCGACGTCATTCCAGCTCTTTGCCTGCCAGATCTTCCAGCTCGGAACCTGACCGAGGTCGATGCCGAGGAAGGAGAAGTTCAGGGATTCCAGGGTTTCCGGGACGAGCCCGGCGCCCAGAACCTGAATGTTCTTGGCGTAGTCATACTGCCAGTAGACGTTGAGCTTTTTGTCCCCGCCGAGGGCCTCCTCGGCGTTCTTTCTCAATGCTTCGATGACGCTCTCATCGAGGTGCATCAGGTACTTCAGCGGTTCACGGATGACCGTGTACAGGGGAAGCAGGAACAAAAGCGGCAGGAAGGACCACAGGCAGCCGCCGAACATGCTGACGCCCTCTTCCTTATAAAGGGCCATCTGCTCCTGCTGGAGCTTCTGCTTGTCGTCGCCGCAGGCAAGCTCCAACTGCTTGAGCTGGGGCTGAAGGCGGGACATTTTCATCATGCTCTTCTTGCTCTTGGCAGAGAAGGGCAGAAGGATTACCTTGACGATCAGGGAAAACAGAATGAGCGACAGGCCATAGTTGGTCGTGAACTTATAAAGGTACTCCAACAGATAGCCAAAGGGAATGCGGATAAATTCCATTGAATTCCTCCTGAGACGCCGCTTTCGCGGTCAAATGGGGAAGCCGCCGGAGCGGCTGACGGACGATCACGGCACGGGGTCGTAGAAGTCGCCGTGATTGAAGGGATTGCACCGCAGGAGCCGCTTGAAGGTCAGCCAGGAGCCCTTGGCTGCGCCGTATTTTTCGATGGCTTCGATGCCGTATTCCGAACAGGTGGGGATGAACCGGCATTTGCCCGGAAAAGCCGGGGAAATGTACCTCCGGTAGAAACGGATGAGCGCGAGCAGGAAGCGCTTCATTTCTGCGCCTCCAGAAGGCCGAGCTTGTCCGCCAGGGAGAGATAGGCCTTTTCCAGCTCGGCGTACTCGGCGGTCACGGCGCGGCTGCGCGCAACGACGACGATGTCGAATCCGACGCGGAAGCGGCTCTCGTTCGGGCGGTAGATCTCGCGCAGACGGCGGCGGATGCGGTTGCGGACCACGGCGTGGCCCAGCTTGGCGCTGACCGTCAGCCCCACCCGGTTGTTCCGGGAGCGGTTGCGGGCGCAGTACATCACAAGGCAGCGGTTGGCTGCGCTTGCGCCGCGGTGATACAGCCGCCGGAAGCTCGCGTTACCTTTCAGAGAGATGGTGTGCAGCATGTTCGGAAACCTCGAAAAAAACAGGGCGAACAGCAAGACTGTTCGCCCCTTCATTCAGGCAGTGTGGTGCAGCCACAGATCCTTAGGCGGACAGGACGGCTCTGCCTTTTGCACGGCGGCGGGCAAGAACCTTGCGGCCGTTGGCGGTTGCCATTCTTTTGCGGAAACCGTGGACCTTTGCGCGATGACGCTTTCTGGGCTGATAGGTACGCAGCATTTGGTTACACCTCCTGTAAGATTATGCTCAACAGTCGAATCGACCGCAGCAATCAGAATAATTTCGCACGACAGGGTCATGCGAATGATATTATATCTCAAAAAACCCGGGGAAGTCAACTAAAAAATGCGGATCGTGCCGATTTTTTCAAAACTTGTGTCCGGATGGTGAAAATGCTACAAGATATGGTAGGATTTGGACGGGAATTTTGTATTTCCCCTCCAAAAAGGGGTGAGTATGCACATTAGCGTAAAAAAAGGTTGAAATTTCGTCGGCCTGTGGTATAATATTTCCCGGAGATTTACACAAAAAGGAGTGTTTTTTATGCCTCTGGTTACTTCAACCGAAATGTTCAAGAAGGCTTATGACGGCGGCTACGCCATCGGCGCTTTCAATGTCAACAACATGGAGATCGTGCAGGGCATTACCGAGGCCTGCCAGGAAGAAAAGGCGCCTGTCATTCTGCAGGTGTCCAAGGGTGCGCGCGCTTATGCCAACCACACCTATCTGGTCAAGCTGGTCGAGGCTGCCGTTGCCTGCTGCCCCGACATCCCCATCGTCCTGCATCTGGACCACGGCCCTGATTTCGAGACCTGCAAGGCCTGCATCGACGGCGGCTTTACCTCCGTCATGATCGACGCTTCCTCCAAGCCCTTCGCGGAGAACATCGAGATCACCCGCAAGGTCGTCGAGTATGCCCATGACCACGGCGTGGTCGTTGAGGCCGAACTCGGCACCCTGGCCGGCATCGAAGACGACGTCAAGGTCGCCGCGCATGCCGCTTCCTACACCCGTCCGGAAGAGGTCGAGGAATTCGTTTCCAAGACCGGCTGCGACTCCCTGGCCATTGCCATCGGCACCAGCCACGGCGCTTACAAGTTCACGGCGGATCAGTGCACCCGCAACGAAAAGGGCATCCTCGTGCCGCCTCCCCTCCGTTTCGACGTTCTGGAAGAGGTCTCCCGCCGCCTGCCCGGTTTCCCCATCGTGCTGCACGGTTCCTCCTCCGTCCCGCAGGAGTATGTCAAGATGATCAACGAGAACGGCGGCAAGATGCCCGATGCAGTCGGCATCCCCGAAGAGCAGCTTCGTCATGCGGCAGAGCTGTCCGTCTGCAAGATCAACATCGACTCCGACCTGCGTCTTGCCATGACCGGCACCATCCGCCAGTTCTTCAGCGAGCATCCCGACAAGTTTGACCCGCGCGAGTACCTGAAGCCCGCCCGTGCCAACATCAAGGAGCTTGTCCGCCACAAGCTGGTCGATGTCCTCGGCTGCGCCGGCAAGGCCTAAGCAAAGCGTCAACATTAGATAAATCCCCCGGCTGCAATAGACGGGTGTCCGTAAAACAGTTAATCCTCCGTATGGCTTAGACCATGCGGAGGATTTGTTTATGTCTAATCTTCAAACTTGCTGGCGGCAAACGGTTTGTCAAAACCGCGGACGGCAAGTCCACAGGAGATAGCCGCTTTAGCAGCGCAAGGGAGTGTAGCCACCTTGACGGAACGAAGTGACGCAACATTCTCGGTCATGCAGTATCCTCCTGCTGACGGAGAATGAAGCTCCGCAGGACGCACGATACTCCCGTTAGGAGAGTATAGAAGTGCGCCCTTTAGTTCCTAAAGGGATTTGCTCCGGCTTAACTTCTCGACAAACTTGAATCTGTCGTATTAGAGATACCAAACCAATCCATTTTCTGTTACCTGAATCATTGCCCCCTTCGGTACCTTTCGCAATATGATTAAAACATCCATATA
>CABSBF010000031.1 GCA_902475855.1 uncultured Eubacteriales bacterium | reverse complement strand
TCACCCCATCCATTAGATATTATATCATACTGTCTAACAAATGGGGCGCTGTTCAATTTGATTTTGCAATTTTGCAGGCAGCTTGTCAAAAAAGTCCCTTTGGACTTTTTTGACAAGCTGAGGCTGAGCGGTTTTTCAAAACCGCTCAGCCTTTTTGTGTTTTTATGCCGCCTTGCCAATGGAATTTGCGACCAGAGCATCATACTGCGCATCGGTCAGTTCGGTATGATAGAAGAGCGAGAAGTATTCCTTCACTTCCGTCTTCAGATCATACTCGGTCTGCTCCGGATAGAGCAGTTTGCCCATCCACATCATCCCCAGATAGCGCTGTACAGAGGGAGGGAAGCCCATCCAGTTGTAGGGTCCCATGGGAACTTCGTAGTAACGGCCGTTCTGAATGGCGGTCATCTGTTGCCATGCGGAGTCCTCACCGACGGTGCTGTAGATGCTGCCCGGCGCAAAGAGGATGACGTCCGGATTCCACGCCAGGAGCTGCTCCATATCGACCTCGTTTCCGGTGCCCTTGGAGGACGGGGATTCTACAACGGCCTGATTGTCTGAAAGTATGTCAATGACTTCTGCGTGATAGGAATCTTTGGCAATGACATTCAGACCTGCGTCGCCCAGCAGATAGAGCAGCCTGACCTTTTCGACTTTGCCTGCAAGTTCAGTGACCATGGCGTAATGCTCG
Source organism: uncultured Eubacteriales bacterium (assembly GCA_902475855.1). Classification (GTDB taxonomy): domain Bacteria; phylum Bacillota; class Clostridia; order Oscillospirales; family Oscillospiraceae; genus JAZOXB01. The sequence goes on along the minus strand of CABSBF010000031.1, from coordinate 19,411 downwards.
TCGCAGTAGGTGGCCAGAGTTTCGGCCTCTTCCTTCATGGACAGTAAATCGCCCAGCTTACGGTAGGTATCACCGGTGTTTTCGGTTAGCGCGGTGATGTGTACGAAGGGAATGCCGGTCTGTTCCTGAAGCGCGTCCAGATCTTCCTTCGCATTCTTTTTCGGATCACCCACGTCAATCACGACCTCTGCGCCGGAGGCGAGCAGAGCCTCCAGATTCAACTCGCCCTTGCCGCCATAGAGCTGACCGAGGACGGGAAGATTGTAATACTCGCTGGACAGGTACTCCTCTGCGGATCTGTCCCACTGGCTGGCAATGCCGACCAGCTTGTCCGGGCAGAGCGCGAACAGCACGATCTGCGCCAGCGGACCGGAAACGGCGACCTTGGTGATGTGATAGGGTACTTCGACCTCTCGGCCAAGAGAGTCGGTGAAGACTTTGACTTTTGGCTCGGGAGTATCGGTGCTGGGCTCAATGGATTCGCCGGGCTGGGAGGATGTGCTGGGCTCTTCGGAAGGGTCTGGTTCGTTGGCTGCGCAGGCAGCCAGTGACAGTACCAGAACGAGCGCCAACAGCAGGGAAAGTAGCTTTTTCATGGGATACCTCATTTCTAAAAGATCGATATTGTCAGGTCAAAGCCCGGACTACGAATTATGTGAAGGGGCGATCAGAACGCCGTCCTGCGTGCGGATAAAGTGCGCGTCCACGCCATAGAGCTTCCGGATGAGTGCAGCATCAAGAACGCTTTCCGGTGCGCCGTCTGCGCAGACAGCGCCGTCAGCAAGTGCGATGACGCGGCGCGCATATAAAAGCGCGTGCTGCGGGTTGTGACAGGAGAGAAGAACGGTGTAGCCCTGTGTGCTGAGCGAGGCAACTTTTTCAAGAACGCGGAGCTGATTGCCGTAATCCAGCGCCGAGGTCGGCTCGTCCATCAGGAGAATTTTCGCCTCCTGCGCCAGTGCGCGCGCAACCAATACGAGCTGCTGTTCACCACCGGAAAGTTCCTGAAAATTCCGCCCCGCAAAGGCTTCAATGCCGAGCTGTGCCATTGACTGCATGGCGATCTCGCGTTCGCGGCGGCCGGGAGAGGCGAAGGTGGACAGGCGATGGTTCGTTCCCATGAGAACCATGTCCAGTGCAGTGTAGGAAAAGACAGGGTTGTGAAACTGAGGAATGAAGGCAATCCGCCGTGCCAGCTCCTTGGCGGGAAGTGACGCGATGTTTTGCCCGTCAAGGAGAATTTTGCCGCGGTAGCCGTGCAGCAGGCCGAGCATACAGCGAAACAGGGTTGTCTTTCCTGCACCGTTTGCACCGAGAACGAAGATCAGCTCATCCCGCCCGGCCCGGAAGGAAATATTTTTCAGCACCTGACGCGCACCGTAGGAGAATTGCAGGTTTTCAACTTCCAGCATCAGTGGACCCCCTCCTTTCGTATCATCATATAGAGGAAGAAGGGAGCACCGATGAAGGCGGTCAGGATACCGATTGGGATCTCCGTTGCAAGCAGATTGCGGGATAAATCATCTACCAGAAGCAAGAAAGCTGCGCCTGCGAGCATGGACGCAGGCAGGAGCTTTTTGAAATTACTGCCGATCAGTTTGCGGCTCAGATGCGGGACGACAAGACCAACCCAACCGATTGTACCGGCGACGGAGATGGAAGCCGAGGTGACAAGCGTTGCACACAGTACGATCACAAAGCGCAGACGCACAGGGTGAATCCCCATGGCCTGCGCCTCCTCGTCACCCAGCGTCAGAAGATTGATTTTCCAGCGCAGAAGAAACAGCGGAACCAGGCCAAGCAGCATGACGGGCAGAATATAGAGCACTTTTGTCATCCGCACACCGCTCAGACTGCCCATGAGCCAGTAGGTGATGGCAGGAAGCTGATTTGAGGGATCTGCGACCAGCTTGATATAGGAGGTTCCGGCGGTGAACAGGGAACTGACAACCATGCCTGCAAGAACGAGGTTCAGGATTCGTTTGCCCTGCGCGCGCTGCCCGATCAGATAGACCAGGGCGACAGTCAAAAGGGAGAAGAGAAAGGCGCTGACGGTAATGCCGGCGTTTCCAAAGCCGAGGAGAATGGCAAGCGCTGCACCGAAGGCTGCGCCGGAGGACGCACCAAGAATGTCAGGCGAAGCCATGGGATTCTGAAACACGCCCTGATAGGCAGCGCCCGCAGCGGAAAGACTGCATCCGACCAGACAGGCCATGACGATGCGCGGCAGACGAATGTTCATAACGGCAGTTTCCAAATTGGGATCCCAGTCCTTTTGAATCTGGAAAATGCGCGCAAGGAAGATGCGGAGCGTTGTCGGGATATCCACACCGTAGCGCCCGAACCAGAACGACGTAAGAAAAAGTGCTGCCAGGATTCCGCCGAGCAGCAGAAGCGTGCGGTTAGCACGGCGATTGTCATGCGTGATCATCCGTTTTCCTCCAGATAAAAAATGCGCGCTGCCTGAAGCAAGCAGCGCGCAAGGATAGACTACCCCTATGGCTCCTGCTTCCTTCTCAAACACGGAAGGCTCTGCCGTTTCCGGCAAAACCCTTTGCGCCGGGGCGCAGGCCTGCACCGCATGGATTCCTCTTTAGCGATGCAGGCACGGAAACATTTTCTTTAGTATATCGTAATTCTTTTCAAAAAACAACCCTTTGAAACAGAAAAAGTGTTCCGTCATGTCGAAAAAGCCCGCCCGGATTTACCCGGGCGGGAGGGAAAATTACAGCGTTGCGGCAAGGACAGCCTTGATGGTGTGCATCCGGTTTTCGGCTTCGTCAAAGACGATGGACTGCGGCCCCTCAAAGATCTCATCCGTGACCTCGAGCGCATCAAGATGGAACTGCTCGCCGATTTGGCGGCCAATGCCGGTATTCAGATCATGGAAGGCAGGCAGGCAGTGCATAAAGACGGCCTGCGGCCCGGCGTTCTTCATCAGCCTGGCATTGACCTGATAGGGAAGCATGACCTCCAGGCGTTCCTTCCATGCCTCCATCGGCTCGCCCATGGAAACCCAGACATCAGTGTAGATCACATCAGCGCCCTCGGTTGCCTTCATCGGATCAGTTTCAAAGTGCAGTGTTGCGCCCGTTTCAGCGGCGATGGCTTCACAGCGTGCAATCAGCGCCGGATCGGGGAAGTAGCCCTCCGGACCGCAGGCCGTGAAGTGCAGCCCAAGCTTGGCGCAGCCAACCATCAAGGAATTTGCCATGTTGTAGCGGCAGTCGCCCATGAAGACAAACTTCTTGCCCTTAAGTGTGCCGAGGTGCTCGCGGATAGTCAGCATATCGGCAAGGATCTGTGTCGGATGGAATTCATTGGTCAGACCGTTCCAGACGGGAATACCGGTATGCTTTGCCAGCTCCTCGACAATGCTCTGCCCGAAGCCGCGGTACTCAATGCCGTCATAGAGCCGTCCAAGCACACGCGCGGTGTCTGCAATGGATTCCTTCTTGCCGATCTGCGAGCCGGTGGGATCAAGATAGGTGACATGCATGCCGAGGTCATAGGCTGCGACCTCAAAGGAGCAGCGGGTGCGGGTAGAGGTTTTCTCAAAGATCAGTGCGATGGATTTGCCGCGGAGGGTATCATGCGGGGTGCCGGATTTTTTCTGAGCCTTCAGTTCGGCGGCGAGGTCGATCAGACCGGTGATCTCCTCCGGCGTGAAGTCCAGCAGGGTCAGAAAGCTTCTTCCTTTCAGATTCATAGTGTCCTCCTTATTCTGCCGCGCATCGTTTGATGATCTGCACGGCGGTTTTCAGTTGTTCCATGGGAATGTTCAGCGCGGGAAGCAGGCGGATTTTCTGCTTTGCCGTTGTGACAAGCACCCCGTTTGCAAGCAGCTTTTCCGCAAATTCGCGCGCGGGAAGGGTCGGCTCAAAGCCGAGCATCAGCCCCATGCCGCTGATATTCCGAATCCCCTCAGCACCGGACAGCTCGCGGACAATATTGTCCGAACGCTCCTTCACGCCCGCAAGAAGCGGCGCGTCGATGCGGCTGAGAATGCTCACTGCGCCCGCGCAGCAGGCTGCGTTGCCGCCGAAGGTGGAACCGTGATCGCCGGGGGAGAAAACATCCGCGACCCGCTCGGAAAAGAGTGTTGCACCGATGGGCAGGCCGCCGCCAAGTCCCTTTGCGGTGGTCACAAGATCGGGATGCAGGCCGTATTCCATATAGCCGTAAAGGCTGCCGCTGCGCCCGTTGCCGATCTGTACCTCGTCCGCAATGAGAAGCAGGTCATATTTTTGGGTCAGAGCAGCGACCTGTGCGGCAAAGTCCTGCCCGATGGGGCGCACGCCGCCCTCGCCCTGCACAACCTCTATCATCACTGCGGCGCAGGGATTCTGCCGGATCAGCCGCTCGAGGCCATCTGCATCCCCGACCTCCGCATAGAGAAATCCGCCGGGCAGCGGCTGGAACTGCTCATGGTAGTGATCCTGTCCTGTCGCTGCCAGCATGGCGATGGTACGGCCGTGGAAGCTTTGACGCAGGGTGATAATATTGTAATACTCCGGTCCCTTGTGCGTGCAGCCCCACTTGCGCGCGGCCTTGACAGCACATTCATTGGCCTCTGCACCGGAATTGGAGAAGAAGACCTTTGCCATGCCGGTGCGCCGGCACAGCAACTGTGCAAGCTGTGCAACGGGTGCGCAGTAGTAGAGATTTGAAGTGTGCTGTACGTGGGAAAGCTGCTGCATGACAGCGTTTTGCCACTGAACGTCTCCAAGTCCGAAAATATTGACAGCGATGCCGCTGCCGAGATCAATGTATTCACGCCCGTCCGCGCCAAAGACCGTCGAGCCCTTGCCGCCGGTGATTTCCAGCGGAAAGCGGTTGTAGGTGTGGGCGAGGTATTGCCGGTCAAGCTGCTGGGTCGTCATGGAAGTATGCCTCCGTTATGTAGCTCCGCACCGCGGAGCGGATTGAACTTATTATAGCCGATTGCAGTTGACGGGTCAAGTCCAAAAGAAATGCACAAAAAAATTGTAGTAAAAAGGGATGTCCATCTGCGTGATATGGCGCAGCCGCAGGGATAGCTCCGCGCACAGGCTGCGAAATTCATCCGTCGTTTTCGTTATGCAGTAGGAGGACAGTGCCGTAAAGCCCGCGTCGATCTCATCGAGCTCTTCGTGGCTTAATAGCGTGCTGAGCAGCCCGGAATGCTGCTCCCATTCGCTTTTTGCGTGCATCGCATGTTCCATAGCCGTGAGAAAATCTCCTTCATCAAATGCTGTCAGTGAAGTTTCCAGTGAGCTCAGCGCCGCACGGGTACCGAAGGAGACCAGCAGAGTGGAAAGAATACAGAGTGCCAACAGAGCGGCAAGCGCGCCGATACCAATATAGAGAAACTTCACCGGACATCCTCCTTTCGAACAAGATAGACTTTCCCGGCCACATCTACAGTAAAAAGAAGCGTGCCGCGGACAGTACAGTTCCGCTTTTTCAGCTCGGCATTCAGCCAGAGGCGATCCTTTTTTGCAACAGCGAGATTTTCTTGCAATAGCTTTCCGGCGGAGATCAGCGTGACGGGCAGTTCCGTTTCGGATGCCTGAATCCCGGCCTCCTTTGCACTTGCCGGCCTGTCCTTGGCATAGAGCAGCGTCGATAGCTGCCCGTTTGTTTCAAGAATGGCATACTTCACTTCTGTCAGATCAAAAATATCCTTTTCCCGCAGATGCATGGTCAGCTCGTCCAGATTGACCCGCGTTTTTTGCAGGTTCTTTTCCAGAATTTTTCCGTTTTCAATCAAAACAACGGGTTTTCCGCAAAAAAACGTCCGAATTCGGATGCAGCGCAGCGACAGCACTGCGAGGATCAGCTCCAGTCCGAGAATCACCAGAATAGGGACAAGACCGCTGAACAGGGGAATGGCGCTGTCCTGCATGGGAATGGCTGCCAGGTTTGCAATCAGCATGGTCACGACAAATTCAGACGGTTCCATCTCGCCGATCTGGCGTTTCCCCATCAGGCGAACCGTTAAAACCAGCACAAGATAGAGCAGTAAAGTACGCAAAAATGAGATCAACATGGCTCACGGCCTCCTTTTCGCTAGTTTACACAGCAGAAAGGGAAATATGTATTTTGGCAAAATCATGCAAATTGATAAAAATGTAGTAAAAATGTATAAACGATAGCGGGGCTGTAAGGTGCGCTTTGTTGACGCCACTGAAAATTCCACGGATTCCCGAAAAGGCTTGCTTTTTTGCTGCTTTTCCTGTACACTGATACAATGAAATTTGTTGTTTCGGCGCCGGATGGCGAAAGGAGAAAGAAAGATGAAGGTTTCCGAGTATTTCGGTTCCAATGTGTTCAGCAGCGCGGTGATGCGCGAGCGTCTGCCGTCTGAGGTTTATCGCGAAGTGCAGCGTGTGACTGCCTGCGGCGGTCAGATCTCCATGGGCACCGCGGATGTTGTGGCAAAGGCAATGATGGAATGGGCAATCGAAAAAGGTGCGACGCACTACACCCACTGGTTCCAGCCTCTCACCGGCGTGACCGCGGAGAAGCATGATTCTTTTCTGACCGCTCCCGATAAGATGGGCAAGGTTATTCTGAATTTGACCGGAAAACAACTCATCATGGGTGAGCCGGATGCCTCCAGCTTCCCCTCCGGCGGTCTGCGCGCCACACATTATGCCAGAGGCTATACCGCATGGGATATGACCTCTCCGGCCTTTGTCAAGGAGATGGCCTGCGGCACCATCCTCTGCATTCCGACGGTGTTTGTCTCCTACAATGGCGAGGCACTGGACAATAAGACGCCGCTGCTTCGTTCCATGCAGGCGCTTTCTCAGCAGGCTGTGCGCATTCTGCGTCTGTTTGGCGATCAGAATTCCCAGCGCGTGCTGATTTCCGTCGGCGCAGAGCAGGAGTATTTTATTCTCGACCGCGAGCGCTATCTCAAACGCCGTGACCTCATCTACACCGGCCGCACCCTCTTCGGTGCACCCGCGCCAAAAGGGCAGGAACTGGAGGATCAGTATTTCGGCGTCATTCGAGAGCGTGTGGGCGAATTCATGGCTGATCTGAACAAGGAACTGTGGAAGATGGGCATTACCGCCACGACACAGCACAACGAGGTTGCTCCGGCACAGCACGAAATCGCACCCATTTACAGCACCTGTAATGTTGCGGTCGATCAGAATCAGCTCACCATGGAAACGATGAAGCGCGTCGCAACGCGGCACGGCCTTGTCTGCCTGCTGCATGAGAAGCCCTTTGCGGGCGTCAACGGTTCCGGTAAGCACAACAACTGGTCGCTCAGCAGCGATACGGGAGAGAATCTGCTCGATCCCGGCACGACACCGAACGACAACCTGCAATTCCTTCTGGTGCTTTCGTGCATCATCAAGGCCGTCGACCGCCATGCGGACGTGCTCAGAATGTCCACGGCCTGCCCCGGAAATGACCAGCGACTCGGTGCGGACGAAGCGCCTCCGGCGATCATCTCTATCTTCCTCGGTGCACAGCTCAGCGATGTGGTGGATCAGATCGTTGCCAATGGCACGGCGGCCGGCTGTATTGAAGGCGGCCGGTTGGATACCGGCGTTTCTACGCTGCCGGTGATCGACAAGGACGCGACCGACCGCAACCGCACATCCCCCTTTGCCTTTACGGGCAACAAATTTGAGTTCCGTATGGTCGGCTCGTCGGAGAGCATTGCCAATTCCAATACCGTAATCAGTACCATTGTCGCCGAGGCCTTCTGTGAGGCGGCAGACGCATTGGAAAACAGCGATGATTTTGAGCGCGACGTCAACCGCCTGATTGCCGAGAATATGCGCAACCACCGCCGTGTGCTCTTCAACGGCAATGGCTACAGCGAGGAATGGAAGCAGGAGGCAGCGCGCCGCGGCCTGCCGAATCTGCCGAACATGGTTTCTGCAATTCCGGTCCTGACGACGGAAAAGACCGTGAAAATGTTTGAGAAATTCGGTGTTTTCACGAGAGCAGAACTGGAATCCCGCAGCGAAGTTCTATATGAAACCTATGCAAAGACCACGGCGATCGAGGCCAGAACCATGCTCCACATGGCTGGCAAGCACTATATCCCCGCAGTTGTGCGCTATACGGCGCGGTTGGCGGACTCCATCTGCAAGGTGCGCACCGCCTGCCCTGATGCGGATACCGCGACGCAGGAGCAGCTTCTGCGTGAGACCAGCAGCCTGCTTGCCAAGGCGAGCGAGGCAGAAAAGAAGCTTGATGCGGCGGTGCAGAAGATGAACGGCATCGACTGCGTGCGCGAAATGGCGACGCTCTGCCGCGATGAGCTTGTCCCGGATATGCGCGATCTGCGCAACCCCATCGACCGCCTGGAACTGATTGTCGACAAAGCCATCTGGCCCGTGCCGACCTACGGCGATCTGATGTTTGAGGTCTGACGGTTTTTTACCCGGCTGAGGGTTTCCTCAGCCGGTTTTTTTATGTGCGTTAAGAAAAACTTAATATTATCTCCGCTTGTTTCTTAATGCCCTTCCGGGGTATACTCAAAACGACATAGAGAAAGGGGCTATCCGGATGAAATATCTTGAAACAATGAACACTGTACTGATGATTGCATTTTTACTGTGCTATGCCTATCAGTTTTTCTACATTCTGGTTCCGCATATCAAAAAGGACAAGCCGCACAAACCGGCGAAGCTGCACCGCTACGCGGTCCTGATCTGTGCGCGCAATGAGGAAAATGTTATTGCCGACCTGCTCGACAGCCTGCACGCGCAGACCTATCCGCAGAACCATCTGAAAATCTACGTCATGGCGGATAACTGCACTGACGGCACCGCGGCAGCGGCACGCGCGGCGGGCGCGACGGTCTATGAGCGATTTGACCGTGAAAAAATCGGCAAGGGCTATGCCCTTGACGCATTGCTGTGTCACATTGCGCAGGACGAGCCGGAGGGCTTTGACGGCTATCTTGTTTTCGACGCAGATAACCTCCTGCGCCCGGATTACATAGAACGGATGAACGAAACCTTCTCCGACGGACACGACATCGTGACGAGCTATCGCAATTCCAAGAATTACGGCGATAATTGGATATCGGCCGGCTACGGACTGTGGTTTCTGCGCGAATCGAAATACCTGAATCATGCACGGATGCTGCTGGGGACAAGCTGCGCCATCTCCGGCACGGGCTTTCTGTTCAGCCGCAAGGTACTGCTGGAGCAGGGTGGGTGGCCCTTCCATCTGCTGATCGAGGACATTCAGTTCTCTGTTTCTCACATTCTGGAGGGGTATAAGATCGCCTTCTGCCCGCAGGCCGAGCTGTTTGACGAGCAGCCGGTGACCTTCCGTCAGTCGTGGCGCCAGCGGATGCGCTGGTCGCGCGGGTATCTTCAGGTACTGTGCCGCTATGGACTGAAACTCTGCGGGGGGATGTTCAAAGGCAGCTTCTCGTGCTATGATATGTCCATGAATATCCTGCCGGCATTTCTGTTTTCCATACTCAGCGCTGCGAGCAATCTGACACTGATTACCTTGCAGCTTGTAGAGGGGGCAAACGGAGCGGCGCTGCTTTCTTTCCTGCAAATGCTCAGTTCCATGTATCTGACGCTGTTTATCATCGGCGCGATCACAACGGCAACGCAGTGGAAAAAGATCCATACGGCGGCGTGGAAGAAAGTTCTGTATACCTTTACTTTCCCGGTGTTCATGTTCACTTATATTCCGATCTCGATCGCTGCAATTTTTACCAAGGTACAGTGGAAGCCTATCCAGCACAACGTTACGGCGAAGCAGGTCGCATCGGAACTCATTCAACGGTAAGGAGAAACGGCTATGTATAAGATTCTGGTCTGTGACGACGAAAGGGACATCGTTTCTGCGCTGCGTATTTATCTGACCTCGGACGGCTATCAGGTTTTTGAGGCTTACAGCGGCATACAGGCGCTGGAGGTGCTGCAAAGGGAGGACATCCATCTTGTGCTGCTGGATGTGATGATGCCGCAGATGGACGGTCTGACCGCGCTGGCGCGCGTTCGGCAGGTGAGCAATGTCCCGGTTATCCTTCTGACGGCAAAATCGGAGGATACCGACAAGATTCTCGGCCTCAATGTTGGCGCGGACGATTATGTGACCAAGCCCTTCAACCCCGTGGAGCTGCTGGCGCGTGTGCGCTCCCAGCTTCGGCGGTATTTGCAGCTCGGCGGGGGACAGGTCAAGCCTTCGCAGATCGTCATTGGCAGTATTGCACTGGACGACGACGCAAAGACAGTTACGCTGGACGGCGAGCCGGTTTCCCTCACGCCGCGGGAGTACGACATTCTGAAGCTGCTGATGCAGAATTCCGGTACAGTGTTTTCACCGAAGGAGATTTACCGGCGCGTTTGGGGTGAGGAGCCCTACGGCGCGGAGAACGCGGTGGCGGTGCATATCCGCCATCTGCGTGAAAAGCTGGAGATCAATCCTGCCGACCCGCATTATCTGAAGGTCGTCTGGGGGCAGGGTTATAAAATGGAGCGTGAAAAGCAATGAAAAAGCTGAAATCAAGTCTTGCTGCAAAAGCGGCTGCGATCTTCCTGCTGGTTGCGATGCTTGTGGTTGCGGCGGGCGCAATCGTCGGAACGGTCGCTCTGGTCGGGCATGACAGCTATTTGGATAACGGGGACAGAATCCGCGAAGGCTTCCTGCATGTCGTTGTTTCCAACGCTTCCGGAGATCTGCAAACGCTGCTCGGCGCATTGGCAGAGGCAAAGGATGGGGCAAAAGAGGAAAGCCTGATTGCCTATTATAAAGAAAAGTACTCTCCGGCAAACTCCAATCTCTGCATCCGCGTGACGGACACGGGCGGGCAAGAGCTGTTCTCCAACCGGGAGTATACCGGGATCCTTCCGGAAACGGAACGCGTGCGGACTTATTCGTTCCCTATCAGTACAGACAGCTATACCGTGACGAAGAGATTTGACACGATAGAGCAGATGTATGACTATATGAATTTTGAGAACAACTGCATTCTAAATGAATACTCCGAGGAGGACGGTGGAGTCACAGCGAAGCTTACCCTGTTCATGACGGAAACGGAGGAGGTTACGCTGCACATCGCAGTAGCCGAAAAAATGCAGGCAGAGGATGCCTGCTCCCGTTCAGTGAAGCTTGCGAATAAGATTGTTTCTCTGCAAAAATATCTCCTGCCGATTGCTATCGCGGCGCTGTGTATGGCGATTGTATTGTTTGTGTTCCTGTTGAGCGCAGCGGGGCATAAGGCCGGTGTGGAGGGTATTCACCTGAACTGGGTGGACCGGATTCCGTTTGATCTGTATCTGACCATACTCATCGCGCTGTTCTGTGGCAGCGTAGCGTTCTGGGATGCGTTTTCTTATAATTCTACCGTGCGCTTGATACTGGCCGCAGCACTCGGCCTTGTCTGGGCTTTCCTGTGGCTGTCGCCGGTTTTGAGTTTTGCTGCACGGGCCAAAGCCGGTAGCTGGTGGAAAAATACGGTGATTTTCTATGTTCTGCGCTTTCTCTGGCGCGCGCTTTGCAAGATGTGCCGCGGTATCCGCTATGTCTGTCTGCATTTGCCTCTGGTCTGGCGGACAGTGCTGGTAAGCGCCGGAATCACCGTTCTGGAATTCTTTTTTCTTGTTTCAGCTTATCTTGTGGTACCGTTCTGGTTTGTGGAGAAATTGTTGCTGATCCCGCTGGTGCTGCTGGCTGCAATCAACCTGCGCAGACTTCAGAAGGGCGGGGAGGCCATTGCCGAGGGCGATATGAGCTACCGCGTGAATACCCGCCATCTTCTGCCGGCCTTCCGCCGCCACGGAGAAAACCTGAACAGCATCGGTACCGGGATGCAGAAGGCGGTGGAGGTGCAGATGCGCAGCGAGCGCATGAAGGCGGAACTGATCACCAACGTTTCCCACGACATCAAAACGCCGCTGACGAGCATCGTCAATTATGTTGATCTGCTCAAAACGGCGGGACTGGATTCTCCGCAGGCACCGGAATATCTGCAAGTCATCGACCGGCAGTCGGTGCGGCTGAAGAAACTGACCGAGGATCTGGTCGAAGCATCCAAGGCATCCACCGGAAATATTGCTGTTCACGCAGAGCGGACGGACGTTAATGTTCTGCTGGCGCAGGCAGCAGGGGAATACGAGGAAAAGTTCAAGGCCTGTGGCCTGGAGCCGGTACTGGATTTCCGTGTGCGGGAGCCCCATATCTGGGCGGACGGCCGGCTTTTGTGGCGCGTGCTGGATAACCTGATGAACAACATTTGCAAGTATTCCATGGAGCATACCCGTGTATATGTGCAGTCGCAGGCACAGGACGGCCGCTTGACCGTCACATTCAAGAATATATCCAAAGAACCCCTGAATGTATCGCCATCGGAACTGATGGAGCGCTTCGTGCGCGGTGACGCCTCGCGCAATACCGAGGGCAGTGGGCTGGGGCTTTCCATTGCGCGCAGCCTGACGGAGCTGATGGGCGGCAGCTTCTCTTTGGACGTAGACGGCGACCTGTTCAAGGCGCAGATCAGCTTCCCGCTGATGAATGACTGAATGATGCATTCCTTCCGGCAGCTTCGCAAAATGCGGCTGCCGGTATTTTTTTCGAAAAAGGTGCTGAAAAATACAAACGAATGTGTTATAATTCATGCGAGGTGGTATGTATGAATGAAAAAACGCAGGAACCTGAGGTTCTGATGACAAATGTGCAGCCGGAAGATCTTCCGACCGAGGCAGAAAAAGCAAAGGAAGAATTTATCCCCAGCCCGAAGTGGAAGCGTGTGTTTGCGTGGGTGCTGTTCGGTATTGTTGTACTTGGCATATGCTGCTGGCTGCTGAATATTGCCGTGCCGGAATGGGCGGACAAGTTCTTTGGTTATTTTAGGCATTGACCCCGGCTATGCGACAACGGGATTCGGCCTGATCTCGTCGGAGCGGGGGAAGTATGCGCTGCTGCAATACGGCACCGTCACCACGCCGCCGGAACTGACGTTTCCGCAGCGGCTCAATATGCTTTTTGAGGATATTACACGCCTGCTTGAGGTAACAAAGCCGGAGGCGGTCGCGGTGGAAGAGCTGTTTTGGGGCCACAATATCACGACGGGCATTGGAGTTTCGCACGGCCGCGGCGTCATCCTGCTTGCAATCGAACGAGCGGGAGTGCCGCTGTTTGAATATACGCCCATGCAGGTCAAACAGGCTGTTGTCGGCTACGGAAAGGCGGAAAAACGGCAGGTCATGGATATGACGCGCCGCTTTCTTCATATGGAAAAGATGCCGCGCCCGGACGACGCGGCGGATGCCATCGCCATTGCGCTGTGCCATGCGCGCTCGGCGACGTCCATGCTGTCCGGAATGCAGGGAGGATAACGATGTTTTACTATCTGAATGGTAATGTCGCGCTGATGGAGGGGAGTCTTGCCGTCATTGACTGCGGCGGCGTGGGATATGCCTGCCACACAACGGCTTATACGCTTTCCAAACTGCGTGTCGGCCAGAGCGCCAAACTGTTTACCTACTGCAACATCCGCGAGGATGCCTTTGATATTTTCGGCTTTGCCTCACGTGAGGAGTTGCGGTGCTTTGAACTGCTGCTTGGTGTTACGGGCGTTGGCCCGAAGGCTGCACTGGCCATTTTGTCCACTACTTCGCCGGAACGCTTCACGCTGGCAATCATGACGCAGGACGAAAAAGCGTTGACGGCGGCGCAGGGCGTGGGCAAGAAGCTCGCGCAGCGCATCATTCTGGAACTCAAGGACAAGCTTGGTGCAGCGGTAACGGAGGTGGACTTCTCCGGTGCTTCTGCGGCGCCGGCACCCGCTGCGGGCAGCAATCTGGCTCTGGCACAGGCGGCACTGGCTGAGCTGGGCTACAATCAGAGCGAGATCGCCGCCGCACTCAAGGGGATTCCCACCGAAGGGCTGACAACGGAAGAAATCGTGCGCCGCTGCCTGCGCGCGATGGTTATGAGGTGAGTGCATGAGCATTGATTTTTCTCAGGATTTTGAAGCGCCTATCGTGACAACGAGCTATACGGCCAAGGATGAGGGCGAGTTTTCTCTTCGGCCGAAGCGCTTGAACGAGTATAACGGCCAAGAAAAGGTCAAGGAGAATCTGGCAGTCTACATTGAGGCGGCGCGCCGCCGCAGCGAGCCACTGGATCACGTCCTGCTCTATGGCCCGCCGGGGCTGGGCAAGACCACGCTGGCCGGGGTCATTGCCAACGAGATGGGCGTAAATATTCGCATCACATCCGGCCCGGCAATTGAAAAGGCGGGCGACCTTGCGGCACTTCTGACGAATCTCTCCGAGGGGGATATCCTTTTTATCGACGAAATCCACCGCCTGAATACCTCGGTCGAGGAAATTCTATATCCTGCGATGGAGGATTTTGCCATTGACATCATCGTCGGCAAGGGCCCCTCTGCCAACTCCATCCGGCTTGATCTGCCAAAATTCACGCTGATCGGTGCGACGACCCGTGCGGGACAGCTTTCCGCGCCGCTGCGCGACCGTTTCGGTGTAACCTTCCGGCTGGAGCTGTATTCTCCGCAGGAGCTCTGCCGTATTGTCACCCGTTCGGCGGCACTTCTCGGAATGGAGATCGACCCTGCCGGCGCATTGGAGGTAGCTTCCCGCAGCCGCGGCACACCTCGCATTGCAAACCGGATGCTGCGGCGCGTGCGCGATTTTGCGCAGCTCTATTATGACGGCGTGATTACGCGAGAAGCGGCGGATCTGGCGCTGGAGCGTCTGGAAGTTGACAAGCTGGGACTGGATGCGACCGACCGCCGGATGCTCAAGGCTATTATCCGGTTTTACGGTGGCGGCCCGGTCGGGCTGGAGACGCTTGCCGCAACGATAGGCGAGGAGGCTGTCACTCTGGAGGATGTCTACGAACCTTATCTGATGCAGATCGGTTTTTTGACCCGCACCCCGCGCGGCCGCTGTGTGACGCAGCTAGCCTATGACCATCTGCATATACAGAATCAGAACGAGGAGCAACTGACATTTTGACCGAAAACGACGGAAGAAAAATGTCAAAATCGCACAAACATTATTTTCTAACAAATTATTTTTTCATCCACTATTGACAAAGCCGTTTCCAGTGTTATAATTGGTAAAGTGCTGATTGGCGCAACCGGTTCTAAACCGTTCGCAATATCAAACCCTGTGGCATACCATTTTGCAATTCGCGAAGAGAGTGTCGGGGCAAATCTTATCATCAAGAGAGGTAAACCAAAATGTACGAAGACAAGACTTTAGTTTGCAAGGAATGCGGCAATGAGTTCGTGTTCACCGCCGGTGAGCAGGAGTTCTATGCGGAGAGAGGCTTCCAGAATGAGCCGCAGCGCTGCAAGGCTTGCCGCGACGCTCGCAAGAATGCTGCCCGCAGCCCCAGAGAGTATTACACCGCTGTTTGCGCCAACTGCGGCGGCGAAGCTCGTGTTCCCTTTGAGCCCAAGACCGATCGTCCGGTCTATTGCAGCGAGTGCTTTGCAAAGATGAGAGAGAATAACGGCTAATCCGTTTCTCCTTATACAGCAAAAGAAGACACTTCCATATGGAAGTGTCTTCTTTTGCTGTATAAGCCAGATGTTTAATAGACAGCTGAGATACAAAAACTATCCCTCGTCTGTGCTCTCCTTGGGAAACACAGTGTTGGCCAGCTTTTCCCGGCGTGTGACCAGCGTGTGATACAGATCTTCGGGAATGCGGTCAAAATAATTGCTCTCATAAAGCTCAATGGCATTATCCATGTTTAGAACCAAGTAGCGCTGCTTGGCCTCGGCACCCAAATCTACCGTTGCGATGGGGGTATAGCCGACATCTGTCAAGGTGGTGACGCCGCTTTCATGGTCACGTGTGAATTTCAGCTTCAGAATGAGGGAGACATTGATACCGCTCTCCTCCGTTGTGCAGTAGTCGCCCAAACTGTAGGCAATCACGGCTTCCTTGGAAGAGCCGTCGGAGAAGTGAACTGTGCGGCGCTCAACCTGCCCGGCTTTATGGGAATGAGAGCCGAGTATGACATCGACGCCGTTGCGCAGCAGGAGCTCGGCAATCTGCTGCTGCGTCTTGCTGACCTCTGAACTTCCCTCGCTGCCCCAGTGCAGGGCGGCTACGATCACATCCGGCTGGAGGCTGCGGGCCTGCGCCAGCACGGCAGTGATGCCGTCAGTATCCACTCTGGCATAGTTGCCGCTGTAGTCGGTGTAGAGCAGATTTGTGCAGTATTCTGAGCCTGCGGGGATGCTCATACCGCCCAAACCTTTTGTAAAGGCGACAAAGGCGATGCGGATGCCGTTGGCTTCGCGGACGAGCACGCGGTTGGCGGTGGCATCGGATTTGCTGACATAGGTTCCGAGAGCCGCAATCTGCTCACCCTCTATCACGGATTTTGTGCGCTCCAAACCGGCCAGACCGTTTTGAATGCTGTAGGTGTTGGCGGTTTGCAGAAGATCAAATCCAACGTTACCGAGTGCAGCGGCGAGTTCATCGGGATAGCTCCCGTTTGTGTATGGAGTACCGGCAAAGTTGCCCTCAAAGTTGCCCATTGCCAAATCAGCGGCAGCAACGGTACTGACTGTGTCGCCGAAGAGAGGAAGAAACTCGTAGCTTCCGTCCGCTCGGCGCATTGAGGCGAGCATGGCATCGGTCATGCAGATGTCGCCGACGGCGGCAAGCGTTACCGTGCTGCTGCCCTCGGTGGGCTTTTCGGAAAGTATGGGGGGCGACGGCTTTTCGCTGCAGCCTGCAAGAAGAAAAAGAAGAAGCAGTATGGAAAGAATACCGCAGAAGCATCGTTTCAAGAGAAAAACCTCCGGGAAATCTGAATCATATATTTCTATTTTACAACAAATCCCACATACTTACAAGTTGTTTTTTTGTCGATTCGGTTGCCATTACGTGCATTGCGTGGTATACTCTAAAAAAAGAAAGGAGCGTGCCATGGCACAGCAAAGAAGAAAAAGAAAAAAATACGGATCACCCCTCCTGCGTGGCCTGCTGATCATGCTGTTGGGACTGGCAGCGGCAGCACTGGTCGCCCTGTTGGTCTACTGGCGCTTTTTCGGTGTGACGAACGGTTCCGCATCCCGGCAGATCGCGCTTAATACATACGACGCAGAAGCGTTTTATGAGGAAAACGGCTTCTTGCGTTATCGCTCAATGCAGCATATGGTCGGCATTGACGTGTCCGAGCATCAGCAGAATATAAACTGGCAGGCTGTGCGCGAAAGCGGCGTGGAGTTCGTGATTCTGCGCGTGGGCTACCGGGGCTATACGGCCGGAGGACTGCGCGAAGACGAAACCTTCCAAACGTATTATGACGGCGCAAGCGCAGCCGGGCTGAAGATCGGCGCGTATTTTTTTTCCCAGGCAATGAATGTGCAGGAGGCACGCGAGGAAGCGACCTATGCCTGCGAACTGATCGGAACGCGCAAGCTCGACCTGCCGCTGTTTTACGACTGGGAAACGGTCAGTGGTTCCGAGCGTATCCCGACGCCGGACGGTCTGCCGCTGACAGATTGTGCCGTGGCCTTCTGCAAGGTCGTGCGCAGGAATGGCTTTGACGCAGGAGTATATTTCAATCAGAGCCTTGGTTACCGCTATTTTGATCTCTCTAAATTGCAGGACTACACGCTTTGGCTGGCGGAATACGACACCTCGCCGGAATTCCACTATCATTTCGACTGCCTGCAATACACGGATGCCGGAACGGTACCAGGAATAGATGGTAAGGTCGATTTGGATATTCTGTTCTTACCGGAAACTACGCCGGAACCAGAAGATTGAAACCAATGAAATCGTGCTTTGACGAACGCGACCCTGCGGAGACTCCGCAGGGTCGATTGCTTTTTATTCTGTTTATTTAGCCTCCGGTTTGTAGCTGTCCTTCAGGCTGACGGAACGGTTGAATACCGGATGCTCCGGGGTGGAGTCCTTATCCGGACAGAAGTAGCCGAGCCGCATGAACTGGTAGGCAGCAGGTGCGGCGGCGTTTTCCAGGCCAGCCTCGACCTTGCAGCCGGAGAGAATCTCCAGAGAGTCGGGGTTCAAGCAATCAAGGAAGTTCTTATCCGCTGCATCCGGCTCCGGGTCGGAGAACAGGTTGGAGTACAGGCGAACCTCCGCGTCCGCCGCGGTATGCGCATCCACCCAATGGATGGTGGATTTGATCTTGCGGCCGTCGGCAGGATCGCCGCCGCGGGAGGAGGGGTCATACTCGCAGAGAACTTCCGTGACCTTGCCGTCCGCGTCCTTGACGCAGCCGGTGCATTTGACGACATAGGCGCCTTTCAGGCGGACCTCATTGCCCGGGAAAAGTCGGAAGAACTTGCCGACCTTTTCTTCCATGAAGTCATCCGCTTCGATCCAAAGATCACGGGAGAAGGTGATCTCGCGGGTACCCATTTCCGGATGATTCGGGTGATTCTCCACGGAGAACACCTCACTTTTTTCCTCCGGATAATTGGTGACGGTCAGATGCACAGGATGCAGGACCGCCATGGCGCGGGTTGCGGTTTCGTTCAGGTCTTCACGCAGGCAGTGCTCCAGGAAGGCGTATTCCACAGTGGAAGCGGCCTTGGCTACGCCGATGCGCTCGCAGAAATTGCGGATGGACTTTGGCGTATAGCCGCGGCGGCGCAGACCGCAGAGGGTTGGCATCCGCGGGTCGTCCCAACCGGCAACGCGGTGCTCCTCGACGAGCAGACGCAGCTTGCGCTTGGACATGACGGTGTAGTTGATGCCCAGACGGGCGAATTCGATCTGCCGGGGCTTTGCGGGCAGATCGCAGTGCTCGACGACCCAGTTGTAAAGCGGACGATGCGCCTCGAACTCCAGAGAGCACAGCGAATGTGTGATGTGCTCCATCGCGTCCTCGATAGGGTGGGCGAAGTCATACATGGGGTAGATGCACCACTTGTCGCCGGTGGCATGGTGCGGCATGTGGTTGATTCGGTAGATCGCCGGGTCGCGCAGATTGAAGTTGCCGGAGGCAAGGTCGATCTTAGCGCGCAGCGTCATGGCGCCGTTCGGGAATTCACCCGCTCTCATGCGGCGGAAGAGATCAAGGGACTCTTCAACCGGCCGGTCACGATAGGGACTGCGGGCGGGCGTGGTCAGATCGCCGCGGTATTCGCGCATCTGCTCCGGCGTCAGTTCGCAGACGTAGGCAAGCCCCTTCCTGATCAGGTCTTCGGCGCATTCGTACATTTTGTCAAAATACTGGGAGGCGTAATAGAAGCGGTCGTCCCACGTGAAGCCCAGCCACTTGATATCCTCCTTGATGGCATCGACGTATTCCGTATCCTCCTTGGTAGGATTGGTGTCGTCCATACGCAGATTGCAGATGCCGCCGAATTTTTCCGCCGTGCCGAAGTCAATGCACAGCGCCTTGCAATGGCCGATGTGCAGATAGCCGTTCGGTTCGGGCGGGAAACGGGTGTGAACCTGCA